>JAIERF010000315.1 GCA_019747075.1 Pseudomonadaceae bacterium | reverse complement strand
GCAGCTTGCTCGTCCGGCAGAATGTTCAGGGCGAAATGATTGGGGGCGTCGGCGGGCAACTGGTTTTGCCAGGTGTCCAGCAGCTCGCCGCGCAGCAAAGCGATCAACGCCATGGCCAGAATAATCAAGCCAAACGCCAGCGCCTGGCCGGCGGCGGCCAATGGCTGACGCAGTAACTGACCCAAACCCAGGCGCCAGCTCAAGCCGGCACTGGCCAGCAAGCGTCGCAGGCTGCGTAGGCCCAACAGCAGCAAGCCGCCAAGCAGTAACGCTGTGAGCAAGCCGCCGCCCAGCAGGGCCAGGGTCAAGGCCACATCCAGGCTCAGGCGCCACATGATCAGGCCCAGTGCCAGCAAGGCGGCGCCGTACACCAGCCAGGAGCTGGCGGGTACGGGGAGCAAGTCGCGGCGCAGCACCCGCAGTGGCGGTACGCGGCCCAGCGCAGCCAGTGGCGGCAAGGCAAAACCGGCGAGGGCAACCAGCCCAGTGGCCATACCTGCCAGTGCCGGCCAGAGACCGCCGGAGGGGATATCTGCCGGCAGCAGGCCTTGCAGTAAATAGAACAACACCTGCTGCGCCAGCCAACCAAGCACCGCGCCGCCGAGGCTGGCAGCCAGGCCGAGGATGGCCAGTTGCAGGCTGAACAATGCCAGCGCCTGGCGCCGTGACAGGCCCAGGCAGCGCAGCAGTGCACTGGCATCGTAGCGGCGGGCGGCAAAGCGTGAGGCGGACAGTGCCACGGCGACGCCGGCGAGCAGGATCGCCGCCAGGCTGGCGAGATTTAGATAGCGTTCGGCGCGGCCCAGGGCGTTGCCGATTTGGGCATTGCCATCGCGGGCATCTTCGAGTTTTTGCTGGGCCTGTAGGCCTGGCGTTACCGCTTCGCGGTAGCGTGCAAGGGCCGCAGCCTCGCCACGCCAGAGCAGGCGATAGGTAACGCGGCTGCCGGGTTGCACGATGTCAGTCGCGGCGAGGTCGTCCAGATGCATCAACAGGTGCGGGGCCAGGCTGTAAAAGTCGCCGGCGCGATCGGGCTCGTAGGTTAGTACCCGGCTGATGCGCAAGAGCTTGCGGCCCACCTCGAGGCTATCGCCTACTTGCAGATTGAGGGCGTTGAGCAGGCGTACTTCGACCCAGGCTTCACCCGCTTGTGGCCCCTCGCCGGGCTGCTCGGGGCCGTAAGGTGTGGCGGCGCTTCTGAGCTGACCGCGCAAGGGGTAGGCGTTGTCCGCGGCCTTGACGCTGGCCAGTTGGATGCCCGTGTCGCTGGCGATTACGCTGGCAAATTCCACCACCTGGGCAGACTCAAGGCCCAGGGCGGTGCCGGCGTCGAGTTGTTCGCTGCTGGCGGCGGTGCTGCCTTTGATCTGCAGGTCGGCGCCAAGAAACTCGCTGGCGCGCAGCAGCATGCCGTCATTCAGGCGGGTGCTGAAATAGCCAATGGCGGTGCTGGCGGCGACGGCAATCAGCAGCGCGGCGAACAGGGTACGCAATTCGCCGGCACGGGCATCGCGCAATAGTTGGCGGCCGGCTAAGGCCAATAAGCGGCTGAACGGCAGGCGGCTCATTGGGCAGGCACGTTATGGACCAACTGCCCGGCCTCAAGGCGAATCTGTCGATTGCAGCGCTGGGCTAGGCGGGCATCGTGGGTGACCAGCACCAGGGTGGCGCCGCGTTCACGGTTGAGTTCAAACAGCAGGTCGCAGATGCGCTCGCCGGTATGGCTGTCGAGGTTGCCGGTGGGTTCATCGGCGAACAGCACTGCCGGTTCGGCAACAAAGGCACGGGCAATCGCCACGCGCTGCTGCTCGCCACCGGACAGCTGGCGCGGGTAGTGGCTCAGACGATGCCCCAGGCCCACCCGCTCAAGCAGGGCGCGTGCCAGTTGGCGGGCATCGGCATGGCCTTCCAGCTCCAGCGGCAGCATGACGTTTTCCAGAGCATTGAGGCTGTCGAGCAACTGGAATGACTGGAACACGAAACCCACCTGTTCGGCGCGCAGGCGCGCACGCTGGTCTTCATCGAGCTGGCTCAGATCCTGGCCGGCCAGGTGGATGCTGCCACTGCTGGGCAGGTCGAGGCCGGCGAGCAAGCCCAGCAGGGTCGACTTGCCCGAGCCGGAGCTGCCGACAATCGCCAGGCTGTCACCGCGGCACAGGTCCAGGCTCAGGTCGTGGAGGATGCTCAGCTCGCCTTCCGCGCTGGGGACCACTTTGTTAAGGTGCCGGGCAGTAAGAATCGGTGTGTTCATCAGAGTGGCGTTCATGCACTGGCGCTCAGGAGGATTCGATGCGGGCGTGGCGAATAACTGCCGTGGTGACGTTGCTGCTGTGGGCCCAGGGAGCTGTGGCCGGCACCTTGCTGGTGCTCGGCGATAGTATCAGCGCCGCTTTTGGTCTGGATACACGCCAGGGCTGGGTGAGCCTGCTCGAACAGCGCCTGGCGGCTGAGGGTTTTGACTATCAGGTGGTCAATGCATCGGTCAGTGGCGACACCAGCGCAGGAGGCTTGGCGCGCCTGCCGACGCTGCTTGCAGAGCATCGCCCGGACCTGCTGATCGTCGAGCTGGGTGGCAACGATGGCTTGCGCGGCCAGCCGCCAGCGCAATTGCAACAAAACCTTGCGGGGATCATTCAGCAGTCGCAGAAAGCTGGAGCCAAGGTGCTCATTTTGGGGATGAAGTTGCCTCCTAATTACGGCCTTCGCTACACGACTGCTTTCGCTGACGTGTTCCCGCAAGTGGCCAAGGAACAGGATGTTGCCTTGGTACCCTTTCTGCTGGAAGGCACGGCGGGTTTGCCGTTGATGACGCAGGCGGATGGTATTCACCCGACTGCAGCCGCCCAGCCTCGGCTGCTGGATAACGTTTGGCCGCTGCTCAAAACCTTGCTCTGAGGCTTCTCTGGGTGGGCGGTTTGGGCTAATGTGGCGGCCCTCTTTTGGAGTCGTCCATGCCACGCGTCACCTGGTCCCTGCATGCTTATCAGTTGA
>JAIERF010000213.1 GCA_019747075.1 Pseudomonadaceae bacterium | reverse complement strand
CCCATCAGCATCTCGTGCTGTTGGCATTCTGTTCCGACGAGGTTGTCGATGAGATCGTCCAGGCCATAGAGAAGGCTGCCCACACTGGTGTACCTGGTGACGGTATCGTCGCCGTATCCCCGTTGACCGACGCATTGCGCATCCGTACTGGAGAGCGCGGTGATGCTGCGCTTTAGGGGAAATTGACATGTACGAACGATTAATTCGCTTCGCCATCGATCAACGCTGGCTGGTCTTGCTGGCTGTGCTCGGCATGGCGGCGCTGGGTGCTTACAGCTACCAGAAGCTGCCGATTGATGCGGTTCCAGATATCACCAACGTGCAGGTGCAGATCAATACTGAGGCCAAGGGCTATTCGCCGCTGGAAACCGAGCAACGTGTGACCTTCCCGATTGAGTCGGTCATGGCGGGGCTGCCCAACTTGCAGGAAACGCGTTCCATATCGCGTTATGGGTTGTCGCAGGTCACCGTCATCTTTGAAGACGGTACAGACATCTACTTCGCGCGTCAGTTGGTGAATGAGCGGATACAGGAAGCCCGTGGCAACCTGCCCGGCGAGCTGTCACCGAGCATGGGGCCCATCGCCTCTGGTCTGGGCGAGATCTACATGTGGACCATCGAGGCGCAAGAGGGCGCGAGAAAGCCTGACGGCAGCGCCTATACGCCGATGGATCTGCGTGAGATTCAGGACTGGATCGTCAAGCCGCAGTTGCGAACCGTTAAAGGCGTCACCGAGATCAACACCATTGGTGGCTATGCCAAGGAGTTCCAGGTTTCACCCATGCCGGAGCGCCTGGTCGCCCATGGTCTCAGCCTGCAGGACATTGTGGTTGCGCTGGAAAGCAATAATGCCAACGTCGGGGCGGGCTACATCGAACGCAGCGGCGAGCAGTACCTGATCCGCGCGCCTGGTCAGGTTGGCAATATCGCTGACATTGCCAATATCATCATCAAGAACACCGATGGTGTTCCTGTGCGTATCGGTGATGTGGCTGAAGTTGGACTGGGTAAAGAACTGCGTACCGGTGCCGCCACCGAAAACGGTCAGGAAGTGGTGCTCGGCACGGCGTTCATGTTGATTGGCGAGAACAGTCGCTATGTGTCGCAAGCCGTCGACCTGCGCCTGAAGGAGATCAATCGCAATTTGCCGAAGGGGGTCATGGCGAAGACGGTCTATGACCGCACCGTATTGGTCGATAAGGCCATCAATACCGTGAAGAAGAACCTGGTCGAAGGGGCTCTGCTGGTTGTCGCGATTCTATTTCTGTTCCTAGGCAACATCCGTGCAGCCCTCATCACTGCAATGGTTATTCCGTTGTCGATGCTGTTTACCTTCACGGGCATGGTCAGCAACAGAGTCAGCGCGAACCTGATGAGTCTAGGTGCGCTCGACTTCGGCATCATTATTGATGGCGCTGTGGTGATCGTTGAAAACTGCGTGCGTCGTCTGGCACACGCCCAAGCAGCCGCAGGCCGAACACTAACCCGTAACGAGCGCTTCCATGAGGTGTTTGCGGCCTCGAAGGAAGCGCGTCGTCCGCTGCTATTCGGCCAACTGATCATCATGGTGGTGTACTTACCGATCTTTGCTCTGACCGGGGTGGAGGGCAAGATGTTCCACCCGATGGCGTTCACCGTGGTGACTGCCTTGTTCGGTGCCATGATCCTCTCAGTGACGTTCGTGCCGGCGGCTGTTGCGCTGTTCCTCAATGGCAACGTCAGCGAAAAAGAAAACCGCTTGATGGCTTGGGTCAAGCAAGGCTACGCGCCGTTGCTGGATTGGGTCATGGTCAGCAAGCCATTGGTCCTGACTATCGCAGCAGTCATCATGGTGCTGTCGGGCTTGGCTGCTTCGCGGATGGGCAGCGAGTTCGTGCCGAGTCTGGATGAAGGCGATATCGCGCTGCATGCCCTGCGCATTCCAGGTACTAGTCTTTCGCAGGCGATTGAGATGCAAGTGCGGCTCGAACAACGGATCAAATCCTTTGCCGAGGTTGATACGGTGTTCGCCAAGCTGGGCACCGCTGAAATCGCTACAGATCCAATGCCGCCGAACGTGGCGGACAACTTTGTCATGCTCAAGCCGCGTGACCAGTGGCCCGATCCTGATCGCAGTAAAGCCGATTTGGTTGCAGCGATGCAGGAGGCGGTCGAACAGGTTTCTGGCAACAATTATGAGTTCACTCAGCCCATTCAGATGCGCTTCAACGAGCTGATCTCCGGCGTACGCAGTGACGTCGCGGTGAAAGTGTTTGGCGACGACATGGATGTGATGAACGAGACCGCCGAGCAAATCGCTGAGGTGCTGGAGGGTATTCCGGGTGCAGCCGATGTGAAGGTCGAACAGACCACCGGCCTGCCGATGCTCAGCGTACAAATTGACCGCGAGAAAGCCGCGCGGTTTGGTTTGAATGTCTCGGAGATTCAGGACGCTATTGCCACCGCCATCGGCGGGCGCGAGGCGGGTGCGCTGTTTGAAGGTGACCGGCGTTTCGATATCCAGGTTCGCCTGGCGGACGAGTGGCGCAATGATGTCGACAAGATCCAGCAGCTACCTATTCGTCTGGCCAATGGCGATGGGTTGGATGGCCCAGGGTTTGTGCGCTTGGCTGATGTGGCGAGTGTGGTGTCCGCACCGGGGCCGAACCAGATCAGCCGTGAAAGTGGCAAGCGCCGCGTGGTGGTCACCGCTAACGTTCGCGGTCGCGATATCGGCTCTTTTGTCGCTGAGGCCGAGAGCAAGATCGCCCAAGCGGTTAGCGTCCCTACAGGCTACTGGACGACCTGGGGCGGCACCTTCGAGCAGCTTCAGTCGGCGGCCAAGCGCCTGCAGATTGTCGTACCGGTCTCGTTGCTGCTGGTGTTCACGCTGCTCTTTATGATGTTCGGCAATGTCAAAGATGGCCTGCTGGTGTTCACCGGCGTGCCCTTCGCGCTGACCGGCGGGATCATGGCCTTGTGGCTGCGTGATATTCCGCTCTCGATCTCTGC
>JAIERF010000236.1 GCA_019747075.1 Pseudomonadaceae bacterium | reverse complement strand
TCCAGCACCTGGTCGACAAAGTGCGGCTGATACAACAGGCGCGCACTCAGGTTGACCGCCAGGCGCAGCTCCTCGGTGGCCGGCTGCCGGGCCCATGCGGCCAGTTGCTCGCAGGCCTGGCGGAGCATCTGCAGGTCCAGCAGCTCAATCAAGCCGGCGCGCTCGGCCACCTCGACAAACGCCGCCGGCGTGAGCAGGCCGCGCTGCGGGTGCTGCCAGCGCACCAGGGCCTCGGCTCCGATCAGGCTGTAGTTTTCATCCATCTGCGGCTGCAGGTACATGACGAACTCACCCGCCGCCAGGCCGCGGCGAATGTCCTCCTCCAGCTGCAGGCGCGCGCTGACGGACTCCTGCATCGCCGGGTCAAAAAAGCGCAGGGCATTCTTGCCGGCGGCTTTGGCCTCGTACATGGACAAGTCCGCTCGCTTCATCAACTCATGGCTACCGGAGAGCTCGTCATTGAACAGCAATACGCCGATGCTGGCGGTACTGCGCAGCTCCAGCTCGCCGATCAGGTAAGGCGCCTCCAGGGCCTGCAAGATCTTTTGGCCGATAGACTCGACCTGCCCGGCGGCATCCTCCGAGTGCGGTTCCAGGTCTTCCAGCAGCACGACAAACTCATCGCCGCCCAGGCGGGCCACGGTGTCGCAACTGCGGATCGCATGGCTGAGACGCTCGGCCACCAGGCACAGCAACTGGTCGCCGGTCTGGTGGCCATGCAGGTCGTTGACGTTCTTGAAGTTGTCCAGATCGAGAAACATCAGCGCGGCAAACTTGCCCTTGCGCGCGCTGGCGGCCTGCGCCTGCTGCAGACGGTCGAGCAACAGCCGGCGGTTGGGCAGCCCGGTCAGGGCATCGAAAAACGCCAGGTGCTTGATCTGGTCTTCTGCGGCCTTGTGCTCAGAAATATCGGTCAGCGAAGCCACGTAATTGCTGACGCAACCATGACCGTCACGCACCGCACTGATCGACAGCCACTCGGGAAAGATCTCGCCGTTCTTGCGCCGATTCCAGATTTCCCCCTCCCAGGCCGAGGTCTCGCTGATGCTGCGCCACATGGCCTGGTAGAACTCCGGCGTCTGCCGACCGGAACTCAGTATCCGTGTGTCCTGACCGATGACATCGGCGGCGCTGTAGCCGGTGATGGCGCTGAAGGCCTGGTTGATGCGCAAGATCTTGCTGCTGGCATCGGTGATCACCATGCCCTGCTGCGACTCAAAGGCAATGGCGGCGATACGCCGCTCCATCTCCACGCTTTCGCGCTCGGAGATATCTCGCGCCAGCATCACCACCGCGCGCTTGCCCTCCAGCAGGCCTTCGAGGCGCTGGGCGCGGCCTTCAAAGACCGTTGAGCCGACCTGGGTGTGAATCGCGTACTGGAGGATTTGCGGCGTATCACTGGCCAGGGTGCGCTGGATAAAGGCATAGAAGCGCTCGGCCTCGCCCTGGGACATAACCTCGTGCAAGTGTTTGCCCAGCAGCTGGGGACGCGGCAAGAGCAACAGTTTGGGTTCGGGGGCGACCACATCGACGTAGCGGCCGTCCTCGTCCAGCACCAACAGCAGATCGGGAATGGCGCGGGTAATCGCACCCATGCGTGCCTCGCTTTGCGCCAGGGCCCGTTCGGTGTGCAAGCGATACTCAATATCGCGCAGCAACAGGCCGAGAATCAGGGTCGCCAGCGGCAACACCAGCAACATCGGCACAGCCACCTGACGTAGGCTCAATGAGGCCTGGGCGGCAGGCAACAGGGTCAACAACAGCACCGTCAGTACATGCACCAGCAGACCGAATGCCAGCAATTGCCAAGGCCCTGTCTGCACCTTGCCGCGCTGGTGCCAATAACGGTAGGCCAAGCCCAGCAACACCGGCATCAAGACATTGGCCAGGCCGACCCATACTCCGCTGCCGCCCAGCCAGAAGCGATAGCCGCCAGCCATCAGCGCCGCCACTGCCGCCACCAGTGGGCCGCCAAACAACCCGGCCATACTCAGCACGGCCGTGCGGGCATCGAAGATCAGGCCTTGCTGCAAGACAATCGGGGTGAGCATGCCGACCACGCAGGTGGTACCGAACAGCAGCCCGGACAACAGCGGTGCCATGACGCAATGATCAGTCCACAGACGCCGATTGATTGTCTGCAGCCAGCACAGGGCCAGCAGCAGAGCAGCGCCCTGAATGAAGTCAAGAATCATGATGGTGGGTTCCCAATGCCTGATACAGCCATGCCGCACTGAAGTCAGCGCACTAGATAGCCTAATGCTATTAGTTTACAACAGCAGTAACCCTACAGCCAGAAGGGTCTAGACACACGGTCGCCAGCCTCCAGTTGCCGATCTGCCTGCGGCCACTGCGCCAAGGTCATAGGCAGCGCCTGGAACAATCCTCTAGATTGGTGATTGGCGCCTTTAAGCCCCGCATAACAACGACAAGCGCGAGAGCCATGACCCAAGCCGACCTGATTTCCCCTGCCCGCTTCCTTGCCCGCCTGCCCCAGCACCTGCCACGCCTAGGACGCATGTTGCGCGGCCTGTACTACGCTGGGATCCGCAACCGTGACAAGACCCTGTCGCTGGCCTGGGCCCTGGAGCGCGCCACCCGCCTGTACCCGGACAATCCGGCGCTGCTGGACGAGCAGCGGCGCCTCAGCTATCGCCAATTCAACGCCTGGGCCAACCGCCTGGCCTGGGCCTTCAAGGCCGACGGCGTGGGCCATGGCGATGTGGTGGCGGTGCTGGTGGAAAACCGCCTGGAGCTGCTCGCCGTGCTCGCCGCCCTGACCAAACTGGGTGCTATCGGTGCGCTGCTCAATACCACCCAGCGCGGCAAGGTGCTCAGCCACAGCCTGAACCTGGTCAAGCCAAGGTTCTTTGTGATTGGCGAAGAACTGGTCGACGCCTTCAACGAAATCCGTCACCAGGTGCCCGGTGCCGAGCACCCGTGCTACTGGCTGGCCGACCGCGACACC
>JAIERF010000207.1 GCA_019747075.1 Pseudomonadaceae bacterium | reverse complement strand
GCTCCGATCATCGCAGTTGATGCAATGGGTGGGGACTTCGGTCCCCACTGCATTGTTCCGGCCAGCCTCGCCTGTTTAGCCGAAATACCCTCATTGCACCTGGTCCTCGTCGGCCAAGAATCCCTCCTCGAAGAACTGATTGCCCGCCATTCCGGTGTCGATCGTGCGCGCCTGCGCATTGAACACGCCGCTGAAGTGATTGGCATGGCCGAACGGCCCTCACAGGCGCTGCGCGGTAAACCTGACTCCTCCATGCGCGTGGCGCTGGAGTTGCTGCGTGATGGTAGGGCCCAGGCCTGTGTCAGTGCTGGTAATACCGGGGCTCTGATGGCGTTGTCGCGCTATGTGCTGAAAACCCTGCCGGGTATTGATCGACCGGCCATGGTTACGGCCATTCCTACGGCGCGCGGTCATTGTCACCTGCTTGATCTGGGTGCCAATGTTGATTGCAGTGCCGAGCATTTGTACCAATTTGCCCTGATGGGCGTAGTGGCTGCCGAGGCACTTGGCGTTGAGCGTCCGCGCGTGGCGCTGTTGAATGTCGGCACCGAAGACGTCAAGGGTAATCAGCAGGTCAAGCTGGCAGCCAGTCTGTTGCAGCAGGCGCAGGGGCTGAATTACATCGGCTTCATTGAGGGGGATGGGCTCTACCGTGGCGACGCCGATGTGGTGGTGTGCGACGGTTTTGTCGGCAATATTCTGCTCAAATCCAGCGAGGGTTTGGCCGCGATGATTGCGGCGCGGATCGAAGCGTTGTTCCGTGCGTCGCTAAGGGCTCGCCTGCTGGGCTTGTTGGCGCTGCCGCTGTTACGCCGTTTGCAGCGTGAGTTGGGGCCGGTGCAGCGTAATGGCGCGAGCTTTCTAGGTTTGCAGGGAATTGTGGTCAAAAGTCATGGCGCGGCGGCCCCCGAGGCCTTTCAAAGTGCCATCCGTCTGGCGTTGGCGGAGGTTCGAGAAAACCTGCCGCAACGTCTGCATGGGCGTCTTGAACATCTGTTGCTGTAGGATGTGACCCCTTTGGTGGGCCTGGCATCCAACGAAGAACTTATTGCGCCGGGTTCACCGGATGACTATTCCTTCGACGATCAGATCATTAGAGAGCCATTCAAATGTCTGCAAACCTCGCATTTGTCTTTCCAGGTCAGGGCTCTCAAGCACTTGGCATGTTGGCCGAGCAGGGTGCTCAGCACGCGCTGATTATCGAGACCTTTGCTGAAGCGTCCACCGCGTTGGGTTACGACCTCTGGGCGTTGACCCAGCAAGGGCCGGAAGAGCTACTTAATCAAACCGACAAGACCCAGCCCGCGATTCTAGCTGCCTCGATTGCCTTGTGGCGCTTGTGGCTTGCACAGACCACGGTGCGTCCGGCTTTTGTTGCTGGGCACAGTCTCGGCGAGTATTCGGCCTTGGTGGCGGCGGGCAGTCTCGGTTTTACCGATGCGCTGAAGTTGGTTGAGCGCCGTGGTCAATTGATGCAGCAGGCTGTGCCGGCTGGGCAGGGTGGCATGGCGGCGATTCTCGGTCTAGACGATGCTCAGGTGCTGGCAGCGTGTGCCGAAGCCGCCCAGGGCGAAGTGGTCAGTGCAGTGAATTTCAATGCGCCGGGTCAGGTTGTTATTGCCGGTGGTGCGGCTGCCGTTGAGCGGGCAATTGCGGCCTGTAAGGCCCATGGTGCCAAGCGTGCGCTGGCATTGCCGGTAAGTGTGCCGTCGCATTGCGAGCTGATGCGCCCGGCGGCGGAGCAGTTTGCTCAGGCCGTTGCTGACATCAACTGGCAGGCGCCGCAGATCCCGCTGGTGCAGAACGTCAGTGCGGCGGTTGTGCAGGATCTTGAGAGTCTCAAGCGTGACCTGCTGGCGCAGCTGTACAACCCGGTGCGTTGGGTCGAGTCGATGGTTTGCCTGGCCGATCGTGGTGTGACTGACCTGGTGGAGTGCGGTCCGGGTCGTGTGCTGTCCGGCTTGAACAAGCGCTGTGTCAAAGGTGTGAATACCCACAACCTGGATACCCCCGATGCTTTCGCTGCTGCCCGTGCGGCACTGGTCTGAATCAAGGAGAAATGGATATGAGCCTGCAAGGTAAGGTCGCGCTGGTTACTGGCGCAAGCCGTGGTATTGGTCAGGCCATTGCGCTTGAGTTGGGGCGTCAAGGCGCGGTGGTAATCGGTACGGCGACTTCGCCGGCCGGTGCCGAGCGCATTGCCGAGACTCTCAAGGCGAATGGCATTGAAGGCGCTGGCCTGGTCCTGGATGTGAGTGACAGCGAGTCGGTTGCCGCGACCCTGGAGCATATTCAGCAGCACCTCGGTCAGCCGTTGATTTTGGTTAATAACGCCGGTATCACCCGCGATAATCTGATGTTGCGGATGAAAGACGACGAGTGGTTCGATGTCATCAACACCAACCTGAACAGCCTCTACCGCTTGTCCAAGGCCGTGTTGCGCGGCATGACCAAGGCGCGCTGGGGTCGCATCATTAATATTGGTTCGGTTGTCGGTGCCATGGGCAATGCTGGCCAGGTCAACTACGCGGCAGCCAAGGCGGGTCTTGAGGGCTTCAGCCGCGCTCTGGCGCGTGAAGTGGGCTCGCGGGCGATCACGGTGAACTCGGTGGCGCCTGGTTTTATCGACACCGATATGACCCGTGAATTGCCGGATGCGCAGCGCGAAGCGCTGTTGACGCAGATCCCGTTGGGTCGTCTTGGTCAGGCGGAAGAGATCGCCAAGGTCGTGGCTTTCTTGGTTTCTGATGGCGCCGCCTATGTCACTGGGGCTACTATCCCAGTGAATGGCGGCATGTACATGAGTTGAATGTGACCAGATGCCGCGAGTATCTGTCATAACAGCGGTTTAGAATTCGTTATAACGTCGTAGCTGGTTTATCGAAAGAAGGTTGATGTGTAGCAAGGGTGGTTGTGGCATTCAGCTTGAAATGCAGAAAACCCTTTCTATACACTTAGCCGC
>JAIERF010000395.1 GCA_019747075.1 Pseudomonadaceae bacterium | reverse complement strand
GAGCCTTCGGCGAAGTACTGCTGGTCGGTGTAGCGCGAGTGTTCGTTGTCGTGACAGAACAGGCACAGCAGCTCCCAGTTGGAGCCGTCTTGCGGGTTGTTGTCGTGGTTGTGGTCGCGGTGGTGCACGGTCAGTTCGCTCAGGCGTTTGCCGGCGAATTCACGGCTGCAGCGGCCGCACACGTGCGGGTACATCTTCAACGCTTTGTCGCGGTAGCCGGCTTCGCGCGAACGCTGGGCTTCGGCAATGATGCGGTCGGTCTTGAGAGTCGCCGCGGATTTTTCCGTGCTCATGTTCTTACCTGCTAATTCGTTTGATCACATAACCGAAGCTTAACCCGTTCTCTATGACGGCTAAAGCACGCCGGTTAGGCCTTGAGTTTGCTGCCGATCCATAGGGTGTGTTTAGTGCCCTTGTTGCCGTGGGCGTAAACCTGCACTTCCTCGACCTTGAAGCCGGCTTTGCCGACCTTCTCGGCGAACTTGCGGTCGGCACTGGCTGACCATACCGCGAGGATGCCGGCCGGGCGCAGGGCGCGGTGGCAGGCATGCAGGCCGGCCATCGAGTACAGCCAGTTGTTGCCGGTGTGGGTCAGGCCTTCGGGGCCGTTGTCGACGTCCAGCATGATGGCGTCGAAGCCCAGGGGTTCGCTTTTGATCACCTCGGCCACATCCTGGCAACGGATCTCGGCGCGTGGGTCGAGGATCGGCATGCCAGCTTTCTCGCCCAGCGGGCCGCGGTTCCACTCGATCACCCCGGGCACCAGTTCGGCCACCACCACCTGGCCGTTCTTGCCGATGTGTTGCAGTGCCGAGGCGAGGGTAAAGCCCATGCCCAGGCCGCCGACCAGGCCGCGCGGTGCCGGGCGCCCGGCGATGCGTTTGCAAGGGATCTGCGCCAGGGCATCTTCCGAGCCGTGCATGCGCGTGTTCATCAGCTGGCCGCCGTCGCCGCCCTGGATCTTGATCACGAAGTCCTCGCCGTACTCGAACAGGCACAGGGCGCCGCCGTTGTTGGGGATCGGGGCGGTATCGAGCAGGACAAAGCGCTTCATGGTGGTCTCGGCTAGCGGCGGCGGGAATCGAAGGTCGGCAGTCTACCTTGATTTGCCCTGCGGGCTGCGCCGACGATGCCCTTAGTCGAACGCTCAGAACAGCCCGAGTTGGCCGCCCACCAGGGCGCTGAAGTCGTCGTCGACGAAGGGCAGGATGGCGTCGGCCACTGGCTGCAACTGGCGGGTCAGGTAGTGCTCGTAGTCGATGGGCGCACTGCGTGCTTCCAGCGGTTCCGGGCCGGCGCGGGTGATCACATAGCTGATCCAGCCGCCGCTCTGGTATTGCCGGGGCCGGCCGTGCAGGTCGTTGTAGGCGTCGGCCAGGCGCGCGGCGCGTACGTGGGGCGGCACATTGCGCTCATAGTCGTCGAGTTTGCGGCGCAGGCGTTTGCGGTACACCAGCAACTCGTCCAGCTCGCCGGCCAGGGTGCGTTGCACAAAGTCGCGCACATAGGCCTGGTACGGCTGGCGCTTGAAGATGCGCAGGTACAGCTCCTGCTGGAACTGCTGGGCCAGCGGCGACCAGTCGCTGCGCACGGTTTCCAGGCCTTTGTAGACCATCTCCTGGCTGCCGTCGGCGCGGCGCACCAGGCCGGCGTAGCGCTTCTTGCTGCCTTCCTCGGCGCCGCGAATGGTGGGCATCAGGAAGCGTCGATAATGGGTCTCGAATTGCAGCTCCAGGGCGCTGTCCAGGCCCAGTTCGGCGTGCAGGTGCTCGCGCCACCACTGGTTGACCCGCTGCACCAGTGCCAGGCCGATGCGTGTGGCGTCGGCTTCGTCGTGTTCGCGGCCGAGCCAGACAAAGGTCGAGTCGGTGTCGCCATAGATCACCTGATAACCCTCGGCCTCAATCAGGGCGCGGGTGCGGTGCATGATTTGGTGGCCGCGCAGGGTGATCGAGGAGGCCAGGCGCGTGTCGAAGAAGCGACAACCGCTGGAGCCGAGCACGCCGTAGAAGGCGTTCATGATGATCTTCAGGGCCTGGGACAGCGGCTGGTTGTGCTCGCGTTTGGCGGTTTCCCGACCCTCGGCCACCCGCGCGACGATGCCCGGCAGGCAATGGCTGTGGCGTGAGAAGCGGGCGCCAAGAAAACCGGCCACCGAGTTCGCATCGTCAGGCTGCTGCAGGCCTTGAACCAAACCCACGGGGTCGATCAGGAAGGTGCGGATGATCGACGGGTAGAGGCTCTTGTAGTCCAGCACCAGCACCGACTCGTACAGCCCAGGCTGCGACTCCATGACGAAACCACCGGGGCTGGCCTGCGGCGGGCGCTCGCCGAGGTTGGGTGCAACAAAGCCCTGGCGGTGCATCAAGGGCAAATACAGATGAGTGAAGGCGGCGACTGAACCGCCGCTGCGGTCGACGGCCAGGCCGGTGACGGTGGCGCGTTCGAGCAGGAAGGTCAGCAGCTCGGTCTTGGCGAAGATCCGCGTCACCAGCTCGCAGTCACGCAGGTTGTAGCGCGCCAGTGCGGGCTTGTCCTCAACGAACATGCGGTCGATTTCGGCCATGCGCTGGTAGGGGTTGTCGATCGACTTGCCTTCGCCAAGCAGGGTCTGGGCGACGTTTTCCAGGCTGAACGAGCTGAAGCGCCAGGTCGCCTCGCGCAGGGCCTCGATGCCGTCGATCAGCAGGCGCCCGGCCGCCGAGGCGAAGTAATGCTGGTTGCCGCTGCCGTGCTCACGCCAGAGCATTTCCGCGCCGTCACGGCCGAGGCGCAAGGGGATGGCCAGGCGCCGCGCATGTTCGTGCAGCACGCGCAGGTCAAACTGCACCAGGTTCCAGCCGATGATGGCGTCGGGGTCGTGGGTGGCCAGCCACTGGTTCAGGCGCTCCAGCAGTTGCCCGCGGCTG
>JAIERF010000109.1 GCA_019747075.1 Pseudomonadaceae bacterium | reverse complement strand
GCGGTGTACAGGGTCAAGGTGCCATTCAGGCCCAGCTGATTGGCGAACATCGAGTCAGTGGTATAAGCATCGCCCCAGCGCAGCGGCGGGCCTTGGCGCAGATGACCGCGCGCGGCCACCACGGAAATCACCAGGCACAGCAGCAGCGCCAACCAACGCCATTGCCATGGCAATGAATGGGGCGCCGCGCTGGACAGCAGGCTTGGCTGCGCCGGGCGAGTAAACAGGTCCAGGCCCTTGAACAATTTGGCCAGCAACCAGGTGGCTAATGCCCAGGCCAGCAAGTAGCGACCAACCGGGAAACCATTCCAGAGCATGCTCATGACCGTTTGCGGGTCTTCCTGGAAATACTGGAACACCAGGCTGTTCAGGCGCTGGTGAAATTCACGATAGAAGTCCAGTTCGGTCAGGGCCAGAAACAGGGTCAAGCTGGCAAAGCCGGTCAGCCACCAGCGCAAGGCACGCCGCGCCGCCATGGCGCGCACGCTGAACAGTGCCAACAGCAGCGGAATACAGGCATACACGACCACGCGCAGGTCAAAGCGCATGCCGTTGTAGAACGCCTCGACAAAGGTGCTGGCCGGCGTATCGCCCATCAGCTCGCGGTTGTAAATCAGCAATGCGCCGCGCAGCAGGCTGTACATCAGCAGCAAGGCCAACGCACTAAAGGCGGTGAAAGTCAGATGACTTGCAATAGTCGGGCGAATGCTCGGCGATGCCGAGGGCTTGGCGTGCAAGGTGTCCGCGAGGGCCATGGAGTTAAAATCCGTACTGCTAATTGATGAAAAGGAGTCGGGCACTGGCCCGCTACTGAGCGACAGCGGCGCCGATTATGCGCAAAACGAGGCGTCTTAGTATGCACAGGCCCTGTAAAAAAATTGTTGCCGCGCTTATATCGCCGCGCCCTGCCCCATAGGCGCTGCCAGCGCGATCTTCATGTCCACTCTTCCAAGCGCGAGAACTGGCTGGCGATGGCATCGCCGGTGAGTTGTATGGCGTCGCCCTGGGCCGGCTTGTGCAGGCGGATTACGCCGACAGTGGCCGGTTCGCCAAAGTCGAGCCAATGCCGGGTGCCGGCTGGCAGGGTCAGCAGGTCACCGCGTTCGCACAACAGCTCATAAACATGCTCATCCAGGTGCAGGCTGACCAGACCACGGCCGGCGACAAATAGACTGATGTGCTCGCTGTCGAGGCGGAATTCAGCGCCAAACCGCGCCCGCAACTCGGGCGCTTGTGCGGCGGCGGCCTTGAGGCTGATGACCTCGTCGACCACATAGCCCTGTGCCAGCAGCGGCTGGGTCAGTGCCTGACATTCGGCATTCAGGGTTGCTACGTCGGCACCCGGCACAACCGCCGCCGGGACGGACTGTTGCTCGAAGCCCACGCCGACCTCGGCCAGGGTGCGAGCAATGTCGTCGGCATGGCACAGCACCTTGTTCGGCTGCTCCGGCAGGCTTTGCGAATAAACGCTCAATCGGCTCACGGGCGAAACTCCTCAATCGTCATGGTCATTTCACTGTCCGCTGGCGGGCGGCACGGGCGCTGGCACCCAGCGGCTCATGATAACGGCTGCGCCCAGCGCCGCCAGGCTGGCCAACGCAAAGGTCCAGCCGGGGCCAAGGGCCTTCCAGCTGTAACCGGCATACAGGGCCCCAAACGCACCACCGACACCCGCCAGGGCGGCATACAGGGCCTGGCCCTGCCCTTGCTGGCGTGAATCGAAACTGCGCTGAACAAAATGAATCACCGCCGCATGAAAGCAGCCAAAGGTGGCGGCATGCAGCAACTGGGCAAACAACAGCACGATCCAGTGCTCGGCCAGGTAGCCCAGCAGCCACCAGCGCAGCGCGGCGAGGAGAAAACTGCCGATCAGCAAACGCCGCAAGCTGACTCGCTGCATCAACCAGGGCATGCCCATAAACAGCACAATTTCCGCCACCACACCAAGCGCCCAGAGCTGGCCGATAACCCCGCGCGAATAGCCCAGGCTCTCCAGGTGAATGCTGATAAAGGTGTAATAAGGCCCGTGGGACAACTGCATCAGCGCCACACACAGGTAAAAGGCGATTACGCCGGGTTGGCGCAGCTGGCGCACGAAGCCGCCTCGCTCGGCCACCGGAGGCGCATGCACCGGCTGAGCATCCGGCACCCAGCAACTGCTCAGGGCGATACCGGCGATGATGGCGAGCAAAATCCACGGGTACAGCGCCAGGCTGAACACCTCGAACAGCCAGCCCAGGCCGACCACCGTCAGGATGAAGCCCACCGAGCCCCACAGCCGCAACTGGGTATAGCGCGCCGATTGTTCGCGCAGATGGGCCAGGGTAATGACCTCGAACTGCGGCAGCACCGCGTGCCAGAAGAACGCATGCAGGGCCATCACCAGCGCCAGCCAGGCGTAGCTTTGACTGACAAAGATCAGGCTCAGGCTGGCCAGGGTGCAGAAGGCGCCGAAACGCACAATCAGCAAACGCCGGCCGCTGCGGTCACCCAGCCAGCCCCACAGATTCGGCGCCACGCAGCGCATCAGCATGGGGATGGCCACCAGCTCGCCGATACGCGCTGGGGAGAAACCCAGGTGTTCGAAGTACAAGGCCAGAAACGGCGCCGTGGCGCCGAGCAAGGCAAAGTAAAAGAGGTAAAAACCCGACAGCCGCCAGTACGGCAGCGGCTGTGGGCTCATAGCGACAGGCCGATCACAGCTGCGGCAATACCGGCGTGATCACTTGCACGGCGGCGTTCTGCGCACGGTGACGCATCAGGTGATCGAGCAGGACGATGGCCATCATGGCTTCGGCGATCGGCGTGGCGCGGATGCCCACGCACGGATCGTGACGGCCCTTGGTGATGACTTCCACCGAATTGCCGTGGATATCGATCGAGCGCCCCGGCGTGGTGATGCTCGAGGT
>JAIERF010000268.1 GCA_019747075.1 Pseudomonadaceae bacterium | reverse complement strand
ACCAAGCGTAACTTCACCCACACAGAGTTTACATAATGAGCATCTAGGAAGGATCAAAAACGACCGCTTTTGGCCGGTTATAGCCTGTCGCGACCGGCAGTTTTGGGTCGACTCCAGCCCCTCACGATCTGGTGCTGGTGCCGCTGATGGCCGGCCGAGACAGGCACCGGTTGAGGCGACAACACAGTCGATTCGGGAGCGTAGATGATATCGAACCTGACGGAACCTACAGGTTTGGGATCTACAATTCCCAACTCGGCGTTGCTTGGAAGATCGTGGGGGCATCTGTGGATGGCATGATCAGTCGATGACTGTTTCTAGATGCCCCTGGCGCGCAGCGATCCATTGCCGCTCGCCAGGTTCATGGACGCTCGGGCTATCAATGCTCGATCGGGGTAAAACCGGGGTCGGCGAAGTAGCTGGCGTAGTCGCTCAGCGCGCCCATCAGCATGATCGCGCCGTCGCGCTGCGTCGAGGTCTCCCCGGCCATGCTGTCGGCTCCGGCCAGCATCTTGCCGATGATCAGGTGCAGTTGTGCATCGGCCTCGGCGGGGAGCTTGCAGTGCTCGACCATGTAGGCCACTTCGCGGCGGACTTGCTCCGCAAGTTGGACATACTGCGCATCGGCTAGCCTGTTCTCATGGATGGCTGCCACGGACTGACGCATGCTTTCGTTCAGCGCGCCCATGGCCTTGCGCAGCGGTGCATCGGTGGCCCAGCGTTCACCGGCTTTCAACTGCAGCGCATGTACGCCTTCGGCCTGCGAATGGTCATGGGTTGTGGCAGCGAGGCTGGCGCCGGCAATGCCCAGAGACGTGCTGCCGAGGATGAGCGAGAGGAGAAAGAATTTGGATTTAACGAACATGGTTCAGCTCCAGTGTGTGTCGAGCCATCGAAAAGGTGGCTCGTCCTGGTGAAACGCTGAGTCTCCGGTTTTGTTCCCCCCGGCTGGTTACTGACGATGCAACTGCTCGATGGTGGAAGCGCCAACCGGCTGTTGTATCAGCAGTTGAGCCAGTTTTGCACGCTGTTGCGGTTCGAGAATATCGCGCTCGCGCAGCAGCTGCTCGATGAGCAGGCGCTGCTGGTCGTTTTGCAATTCGGCAATCTTTGCCTGCTCGGCATCAATCGCCTGCCGGTTGACACGTTCGTCAAAGATCGCCTGGATCAGCCGATTGCGGTGTTCTCCGATAGCTGAGTTGGAGGCATGCAGGAACGCCAGAAACGGTGCCTCGGTGTCATGCCAGCGTTGCAACTGGCTGGCGCTCAGCTGCAGGTGGCGAGACAGCTCGGTGGGTGCGCCGGACGGTACGGGCAGTCCATCGGTCTGAAGCTTCTGCCATCCCACCGCGGCGATTACGCCGAAGTTGACCAGCAGCGACAGTGTCAGGGCGTTGCGCAGAGTGGACGGGGTCATTGCGAATTTACCTTCAGATAACAGAGTTCGGGGTGCGCACACAGCGCACCGGGTGGAGCGCTGCCAAGCACCGCGAGCGGGTTGTGGTCAGCAGGCTTCACCTCAGGCTGACCGGGCAGGGCGTTGCCTATCAGTAGCCCGAGCGTGATCGACGCAGCGGCGCTCAGCGATCTCGGCAACCAGCGCCGCCAGCCTGGGGCGGTGGGTTGCCGATCGAACAACCTATCCAGCCTGTCCCTCAGCTCGGCAGGCGGCGGGGCGCAGGCGATTGCCTGCAAGCCCTGGCTGATGGCGCGCAGTTCGGCCAGCGTCGCGCGGCAACTCGGACAATCGTCCAGGTGGCGCTTGGCGCGGTCGTACTCATCGGACTCGAGTTCGTTATCGAGGAAGGCGGACAAAACCGTCATATCCAGATGCTCAGTCATGCGGATACCCTTCGTTTGTTTGCTGATAGCTGATCAGCATTGCTTCGCGCGCCCTGGCCAGTCGTGACTTGACGGTGCCTGAATTGATGCCCAGGGCGGCGGCCAGCTCGGTATAGGAAAGCCCTTCCACTTCACGCAGCAGGAGAATCTCTCTTTGCTCCAGGGGCAGTCGTGCGAGCAGTTGTTCCAGCAACGCCAGGCGGCGTCCGCTCTCCAAGTGCTGCAGCGGAGACGGGCCAGGATCGGCCAGTTGTGCATGCTCTTCCAGCGTGTCCTCGGGGCGTCGGCGCCGCTGGCGCAGTGCATCGAGGGTGGTATTGCGTGCAATCTGCAGCAGCCAGGTGTGAAAGCGCGCTTCGGGTCGCCATCTGGGAAGGGCCTGGTACGCCTTGATGAAGGTTTCCTGGGTGAGGTCTCCAGCTTCGTTGGTGCTACCGTGCAGCCGGCGAATGAACTGGAACACGCGCGCCTGATGCCGCTGTACCAGAGCACCAAAAGCTTGGCGGTTGCCCGCTGCCGCCTGCTGGATGAGTTCGTTTTCAGTGCTGTCCATTCTATAGTCGCCGATTCACCCTGCCTGCGCCGCCCGAGGGATATAACGCCATGCCCTGGCGAAATGTTCCATGGCTGTGGTTCAGCGCGGAATTTTCACCCGGTCCTCATCGAAGTCGCCGCGCTCGGCGTCGCGGTGGCAGGCCACGCAGTTGGCCCGGCCGCCTACCGATTCGCGGCGGAATTTTGCTGCGCTACCTCACCGTCGCCTGGGCTCTCAATGCCGTGCTCGTATCCGGCTTCCTGTTCCTCGGGCACGTAGGAGTGGTATCGGTGCCCATCTAATCCGGGGGTGGGCCAGCCCGCAAGCATGATGAGATCATCCATCCACCCTGGCAGTTATTCCAAACTGTAGTGGTCAACGTATTCCGGACAGTGGGTTAAGTTTTTCTTCAGCCACCGCGGACGGAAGCCCGTCATTGTATTGATGCGGCTTCATCTAGTTGTAGCGGTGCATCAGGTATCTGTTTCGCTCGAATGGCCGCTGTTGGCCG
>JAIERF010000205.1 GCA_019747075.1 Pseudomonadaceae bacterium | reverse complement strand
TTCATCAGCACGATGTCGCGGGCGAAGCCGGTTTTCAGCTCATCGCTTTCCATGGCGTTGCCGCCGTATTTGATCACCAGGGTCTTGCCGACGAAGCGACGAATGTAGGGCAGCGCCTCGGACAGAACCTGGGCGACTTGGGTGGCAGCGTCACGGCTGAGGGTCATGCAAACACTCCAATGCTGAACAGCGAATCCTGAAAAGGGTTAATCAAAACGGCAGCTTGAGGTCCGGGGCCACGGTGTAGAGCTGGGCGCGGAAGACTTCCTGAATGCGCATGAGCTCTGCATCGGTCTCGGCCTCGAAGCGCAGCACCAGCACCGGCGTGGTGTTGGAGGCGCGGACCAGGCCCCAGCCCTTGGGGTAGTCGACGCGCACGCCGTCCAGGGTGGTGAGGTTGGCGTCGCCCCAGTGGCCGTCGCGCTGCAGGGCATCGATGATGCTGAACTTGCTCTCGTCGGTCACCTCGATGTTGATTTCCGGGGTGCAGATGTCGTTCGGGAAGGCCGAGAACACGTGTTCGGCGTCGCGCTTGTCCTGGCTGAGGATTTCCAGCAGGCGGGCGGCGGCGTAAATGCCGTCGTCGAAGCCGAACCAGCGTTCCTTGAAGAAGATATGGCCGCTCATTTCTCCGGCCAGCAGGGCGCCGGTTTCTTTCATTTTCTTCTTGATCAGCGAGTGGCCGGTCTTCCACATCACCGGCCGGCCGCCGTAGCCGCTGATCAGCGGGGTCAGGCGGCGGGTGCATTTGACGTCGAAGATGATGTCGGCGCCGGGATTGCGCGACACCACGTCCTTGGCGAACAGCATTAGCAGGCGATCCGGGTAGACGATGGTGCCGGTGTTGGTGACCACGCCGACGCGGTCGCCATCGCCGTCGAAGGCCAGGCCCAGGTCGGCGTTTTCGGCTTTGACCTTGGCGATCAGGTCGATCAGGTTTTCCGGCTTGCCCGGGTCCGGGTGGTGGTTGGGGAAGTTGCCGTCGACCTCGCAGAACAGCTGAATCACGCTGCAGCCCAGAGCTTCGATCAGGCGCGGGGCGATCACCCCGGCCACGCCGTTGCCGCAGTCGACCACCACGCGCATGGGTTTGGCCAGGGCGATGTCGTCACGGATCTGGTTGAAGTAGCGGTCGAGGATGTCGATCTGGTCGATGCTGCCGACGCCGCTGGCCAGGTCGTTGGTTTCGATGCGCTGACGCAGGGCCTGGATCTGTTCGTTGGCCAGGGTGTCGCCGGCGATGACGATCTTGAAACCGTTGTAGTTCGGCGGGTTGTGACTGCCGGTGAGCATCACCCCGGATTTGCCGGCCAGCACGTTGGCGGCGTAATACAGCACGGGGGTTGGCACCATGCCGACGTCGGTGACCTGGCAGCCGCAGTCGAGCAGGCCCTGGATCAGTTGCTCGGCCAGTTGCGGGCCGGACAGACGGCCGTCGCGGGCCACGGCCACATTGGCCTCGCCCTGGGCCAGGCTTTGCGAGCCGATGGCGCGGCCGATCCAGTAAGCGGCGGTCGGGGTGAGGCTGTCGCCGACCACGCCGCGAATATCGTAGGCACGGAAGATGCTGGCGGGCAGTTGCGGGGCGATGGGTTGCGTTTGTGGCATGGCGGGTGACTGTTCCAATCCGAGCAGGTCCTGATCCTCGTCGAGAATGTCGATGTCGAGGATGTCGGTGTCCTGAAACAAGGGGTCGGCAAAATTTGCCGGTGCAGGGGCGCTGGCGGGTGTGGCGTTGCTGGCCGGGCCGGCGGGGGCGCTTTCTTGTTTGCGCCGCGACAGGTGGGCCAGCAGCTGAGCCAGGTTGTCGAGCGCCGGCAGGCTGAGACTGAAAGCTTTGACCGTTTTGCCGCTGGTCAGCTCGCTGACCAGTTGCGCCAGCTGGCGGGCATCGGCGCGCAGGCGATGCTGCAGGCCGCTTTGGGTCAGGTACAGGCCGACCAAGGCGCCGACCAGGGCCAGCAGGCCGGCTACCAACAGTAGTTCCGGCGGGAAGATCAGCTGGTTGAGGGCTGGGCCTGCGGTGAAGCTCAGCTTCCAGTTGGGATTGCCGCTGCTCAGGCTCTGAGCCGGGCTGCCGCTGTCGGCCAGGCCGCGCTGTTCAAGCACTTGTGCCGGGGCGCTGCCAAATTGCTGGACCAGTTGCAGCTGGCCGGTATCGGCGGCCATGGCCGGCAGCGCACGCAGCAGGCGTTGCAGATCGACCACCAGCAGCAGCGTGCCTTCGGGGGCCTCCTGGTCGCTGAGGCGCAGGGGGGCGGCGCTGTAGACCAGCCAGCGTTGGCCGACCTTGTAGGCTTCGGGTGCGGGGATTTGTCCGCTCTCGACCCGGCGCAGCATGTCGAGGGCGGCGAAGTTCATCGGCGCGGCGCGGTTACTGTCCTGCACGGCCTGGCCGCGGGCGTTGAGCTGGGCGTCGACGACGCCATCCCAGTAGGCGAGGTTGCGCTCGGCGCTGCGGATCAGCGCCGGGTCCTGGCTTTGCACGGCGCTGAGCAGTTGCGGGTTACGCGCGGCGGCCAGGGTGTCGGCACTCAATTGCTTGATCGCCTGCTGCAGGGCGGCGGCCTGGCTGCCGCCCCAGGCTTCGCGTAGCTCGCTCTGCTGTTGGGTCTGGGCGGTATAGAACAGGGCAAACCAGAGCATCGCAGCGGCGCCGAGCAAGCCTAATACGCTGGCGATGGCGCCGGGGATCAGGCCGTTGAGGTCGGGGCCGTGACGGCGGGTGCCAGCCGGCGGCTGGGCCGGGCTGGGGTCGATGGTGTCCTTGGCGCTGCGTTTGAACAGTTTCACAGTGCGATTCCCCGGCGATTCATCCTGAAAGTGAGAGGGCTC
>JAIERF010000129.1 GCA_019747075.1 Pseudomonadaceae bacterium | reverse complement strand
CCGGCATGGACATCCTCACCAACAGTAACCGCACCAACGCGGCGGTGACCTTCGTGCCGCTGAAGGACTGGAAGGAGCGCACCACGCCCGAGCTGGACGCGCGCAACCTGACCCGTACCTTTATGGGCATGGGCCTGTCCGAGCAGGATGGGGTGGTGGCCTCGTTCAACCCGCCACCGATCACCGGCATGAGTACCACCGGTGGCTTCGAGGCCTTCCTGCAGAACCGTGCCGGCGCCAGCGTGCCGGAGATGGCCGCCAAGGTGCAGGCGTTCCTCGCCGCCGCCGCCAAACGGCCTGAACTGACGGGGATGCAGACCACCTTCAGTGCCAACGTGCCGCAGTATTACGTCGACCTCGATCGCACCAAGGCACGCGCCATGGGTGTGGCAGTGGACGATGTATTTACCGCCATGCAGTCGACCTTCGGTAGCTACTACGTCAACGACTTCAACCTCTACGGCCGTACCTGGAAGGTCAGCCTGCAGTCGGAAGCGGACTTCCGCCGCACTCCGCAGGATCTGGCGCAGATCTACGTCCGTTCCAGCAGCAGCGGTGATCTGGTGCCTCTGTCGGCGCTGCTCAAGGTTGAGCGGATTCTTGGCCCGGAAACCTACTCGCGCTTCAACGTCTACCCGGCCGCCAAGATCCTCGGCGGGCCGGCACCGGGCTATAGCTCCGGTCAGGCAATTGCGGCGATCCAGGAGGTGGCGGATGAGGTGCTGGGCAACGACTACAGCATCGGCTGGGTCGGCTCGGCCTATCAGGAACTGGCCAGCCAGGGTTCTGGCGGCACGGCCTTCCTGTTCGGCCTGATCATGGTGTTCCTGATCCTGGCGGCTCAGTACGAGCGCTGGACCCTGCCGGTGGCGGTGGTTACGGCGGTGCCGTTTGCGGTGTTCGGGGCAATCCTGGCGGTGTGGCTGCGTGGCACCCAGAACGACCTGTACTTCCAAGTGGGTCTGATTACCCTGATCGGTCTGGCGGCGAAGAACGCCATCCTGATCATCGAGTTCGCGGTGATGCTGCGTGAAGAAGGCAAGGGGATTTATGAGTCGGCGCTGGAGGCGGCCAAGCTGCGTTTCCGCCCGATCGTGATGACCTCCCTGGCCTTTATCCTCGGCTGTGTGCCCCTGGCCATCAGTACCGGTGCCGGCTCGGCCAGTCGTCACTCGATCGGTACCGGGGTGATCGGCGGGATGCTCGCGGCCACCCTGCTGGCGACCTTTATGATCCCGATGTTCTACCTGCTGGTGGAGTCGTTTGGGGCCAAAATTGCCGGCATCGGTAAGGGTAAAGTCACGCCGCCTGCGGCTGAGTAACATCGGGCAGGCCTCGCCTGCCATCGCAACGCCGCGGCCCGCAATGGTCGCGGCGTTGTCATTTGTAGCGCCAGGCGGAAGCCGGCGTTGCTTCAGCTTTTTGAGTTGTCTGCCATGAACTTACGTATTTTGCTGATCCTGGGGGCGCTCAGTGCTTTCGGGCCGCTGGCCATCGATTTCTACCTGCCCAGCTTTCCGGCGCTGGCGCTGGCGTTCGCGACCGATGTCGAGCATGTGCAGCTGACGTTGGCGGCGTATTTCATTGGCCTGGCCGGTGGCCAGTTGCTCTATGGGCCGCTGGCTGATCGCTTTGGCCGGCGCCGGCCGCTGTTGCTGGGGGTGACGTTGTTTAGCCTGGCGTCGGTGGCCTGCGCCTTGGCGACTAGCCTGGAGTGGCTGCTGGTGGCGCGCCTGGTGCAGGCCCTGGGTGGCTGCGCCGGCATGGTCATCGGCCGGGCGGTGGTGCGTGACCTGTGCGATCCGCTGGCCTCGGCCAAGGTGTTTTCCCAGTTGATGCTGGTCATGGGTCTGGCGCCGATTCTGGCGCCTCTGGGGGGCGGTCTACTGCTGGCGTTGTTTGGCTGGCAGTCGATCTTTCTCTGCCTGACCCTGTTCAGCGCGCTCTGCGGGCTGGCGTTGGCGCTGTGGCTGCCGGAAACCCTGGCGCGGCACTCGACCCCGGCGGCCCTGCGCGATGCACCCAGGCAGTACCTGCGCCTGCTGCAGGACCGCCAGTTTGTCGGTCATGCCCTGACTGGCGGTTTGGTGATGGCCGGTATGTTCGCCTATATCGCCGGTTCGCCCTTTGTCTTTATCCAGCTCTACGAGGTGCCTGCGGAGCATTATGGCTGGCTGTTTGGCAGCAATGCGGCGGGCTTCATTCTGCTCGCCCAGGTCAACTCGCGCCTGCTCGGTCATCATGGGCCGGGCTATTGGCTGCGCCGGGTGATCTGGCTGTATCTGGCGGGGGGCATGTGCTTGCTGGGCGTCAGCCTGCTGCAACCGCAGGCCTTGTGGCCGTTGCTGCTGCCGCTGTTTGTCACGGTGGCCAGTCTGGGCTGCATCCTGCCCAATGCGTCAGCCTGCGCGATGGCCGGGCAGGCTTCCCATGCGGGCAGTGCCTCGGCCCTGTTGGGCTTCCTGCACTTTACCTTGGCCGCGCTGGCCTCGGCGCTGGTGGGGCTGCTGCACAATGGCACAGCCCAGCCCATGGCCTTGGTCATCTGTGCTTGCGGAGTGCTGGCGGTGGTCTGTGTGACCTATACGGCGCGTATCAGCAACGCACCGTAGCAGGCCGTTGAAAAATTATCTGCGTTGGCAATACTGCGTTAAAAACGGCCTAAAAATGCTCATTTACAACTCGTAAACTCCGCTTTTTCGGCCGTTTTTGCCTTGTCTTGCCTGCCTCGCCTACATTTTTCAACGGCCTGCTAGTCGTTACTCAGCCCGCGGCGCGTTGCTGGGCTCGTGGTAATTGGTGCGGGGCACGCAAGCGCGATTCGAGGGTG
>JAIERF010000188.1 GCA_019747075.1 Pseudomonadaceae bacterium | reverse complement strand
AACTACAGCGAAACCAGCCTGAAGGACGAAGTGAAGCGCCTGACCGGCGGCCAGGGCGTGGACGTGATCTACGACCCGGTCGGCGGCGACCTGTTCGACCAAGCCATTCGCAGCATCGCCTGGAACGGCCGCCTGCTGGTGGTGGGTTTTGCCAGTGGGCGCATACCGGAACTGCCGGTCAACCTCTGCCTGCTCAAGGGCGCGGCGGTGCTCGGGGTGTTCTGGGGCGCGTTCGCTCAGCGCCAGCCGCAGGACAACGCGGCCAACTTCCAGCAGCTGTTCGCCTGGCACGCCGAAGGCAAGGTCACACCGCTGGTGTCGCAAGTCTTCCCGCTGGAACAAGCCGCCGAGGCCATCAATGCCCTCGGCCAGCGCAAGGCAGTCGGCAAAGTCGTGGTGCAGGTACGCTGAACTGCGTTTTGTAGGATGGGTTGAGCCTGCGATACCCATCGGTTGCGGCCCATGGGTATCGCTGCGCTCAACCCATCCTACGCAAAGAACAAGGCCGCCCGAAGGCGGCCTTTTCTATTCCAGTATTCAATCGCGTGGCGCGTAGGCAAACACGTCGGCGCGCATCTGCTGGGCATCCATACCCGCCTCCACCAGGGCATCCAGGGTGGCGTAGACCATCCCCGGTGAACCACTGGCATATACGTGCAAGGGCTTGAGGTCGGCAAAGTCCTCACGCACCGCCGCATGCAGCAAGCCACGGCGACCCGGCCAGTGCGGGTCTTCACTGACCACCCGCTGCACGCGCAGATTGGCCAGGGTCTGCCACTCTTGCCAGTGCGGCAGCTCATAGAAGTCCGCCGCCGTGCGCGCCCCCCAGTAGAGGTGCACCGGATACTTGAAGCCGGCCGCACGGCAGTGCTCGATCAGGCTGTGCATCTGCGCCATGCCGGTGCCCGCGGCAATCAGCACCAGCGGCCCTTCCGGCAACTCGGCCAGATGGGTGTCGCCGAAAGGCAACTGAATGCGCGCCAAGCCGTCGCGTTGCAACTGGGCCAGCAACTCCAGGCTGCTGGCTTCGCGCCCGAGGATATGCAGCTCCAGCTCGCGCCCGCAGTGCGGCGCCGAGGCCAGGGAAAAGGCCGCCGGCTCGCTGCCCGCCCGCTCGATCAGCAGATACTGCCCAGCGTGATAGCGCGGCACCTTGCCCGCCGGCGTACGCAAGCGTACGCGCCAGACATCGCCACCGATCTCGGCACACTCGATCAACTGACAGCTGAGCCGGTGCTGCGGCAGCTCGCCCGGCGCCAGCACGCCATCCCAGTGCAACAGGCAGTCTTCCAGCGGTTCGGCCAGGCAGGTGAACAGCTCGCCATGCTCGCGCTCTTCGCCGCTCTGACGCACCCGCCCCTGAATCAGCAAAGCCGCGCAGATATGGCAATTGCCGTTGCGACAGCTTTGCGGGCAGTCATAACCGAGGCGCCGCGCGCCATCGAGAATGCGCTCGCCGGGTTGCAGCTTGAGTACGGCGCCGGAGGGTTGCAGGGTGACATTCATCAGTCGATTCCCAGCTCGGCCCACATGGCATCGACCCGTTGCTTGATGGCCTCGTCCTGAACGATGGCACGACCCCATTCGCGGTTGGTTTCGCCCGGCCATTTGTGCGTCGCATCCAGGCCCATCTTCGAGCCCAGGCCGGAGATCGGCGAGGCGAAGTCGAGGTAGTCGATTGGCGTGTTGTCGATCAGCACCGTGTCGCGCTTGGGGTCCATGCGCGTGGTGATGGCCCAGATCACGTCGTTCCAGTCACGGGCATTGATGTCGTCGTCGGTGACGATGACGAACTTGGTGTACATAAACTGGCGCAGGAAGCTCCACACGCCGAGCATCACGCGCTTGGCGTGGCCGGGGTACTGCTTCTTGATGGTGACCACCGCCATGCGGTACGAACAACCTTCCGGCGGCAGGTAGAAGTCGACGATCTCGGGAAACTGCTTCTGCAGAATCGGCACGAACACTTCGTTCAGTGCCACGCCGAGAATTGCCGGCTCATCCGGCGGGCGGCCGGTGTAGGTGCTGTGGTAGATCGGTTTTTGCCGACGGGTGATGCGCTCGACGGTAAACACCGGGAAGCGGTCGACCTCGTTGTAGTAGCCGGTGTGGTCGCCATAGGGGCCTTCATCGGCCATCTCACCGGGATGAATCACCCCTTCGAGGACGATTTCGGCACTGGCCGGCACCTGCAGATCGCTGCCACGGGCCTTGACCAGTTCGGTGCGATGACCGCGCAGCAGGCCAGCGAACGCATACTCGGACAAGGTATCCGGCACTGGCGTAACAGCACCGAGAATGGTCGCCGGATCAGCGCCCAGGGCCACGCACACCGGGTAGGGACGATCCGGGTACTTCTCGCTCCACTCACGAAAATCCAGGGCGCCGCCACGGTGGCTGAGCCAGCGCATGATCACCTTGTTGCGGCCGATCACCTGCTGACGATAAATACCGAGGTTCTGCCGCTCTTTATTCGGCCCCTTGGTGATGGTCAGGCCCCAGGTAATCAACGGGCCGACATCGCCCGGCCAGCAGGTTTGCACCGGCAGCTTGGTGAGGTCGACGTCGTCGCCCTCCTCGATCACTTCCTGGCAGGGCGCGTCCTTGACCACCTTGGGCGCCATGGCCAGTACCTTGCGAAAGATCGGCAGCTTGCTCCAGGCATCCTTCAGGCCTTTGGGCGGCTCCGGCTCCTTGAGAAAGGCCAGCAGCTTGCCGATTTCGCGCAGCTCGCTGACTTCTTCCGCGCCCATGCCCAAGGCCACGCGCTTGGGCGTGCCGAACAGGTTGCCGAGCACCGGCATGTCGAAACCCGTGGGGTT
>JAIERF010000360.1 GCA_019747075.1 Pseudomonadaceae bacterium | reverse complement strand
CACCCTGCGCGACTGGCTGGCCGCCCACGCGCCGCAGCTCGGTGGCGTGCCCATCGAACACCTGTGGGCTATCCGCGCCCGCCTGCTGGCGGCCGAGCCGGGCCTCAAGCATCGCCTCAGCGCGCTGCGCCGACGGATTCTCCTGCTGGCCTTGCAGGAGGCCGGTTATTCCGGCCATGAGGCCGAGCCACTGGCCGAAGCCGGCTTCCAGGTGTTTCTCGAAGCCCGCCATCAGGTCAGCCTGTTTGCCGAGGTGCACCCAACCCTGGAACACCTGGCCAATCACTACCAACTGGGGGTGATCACCAACGGCAACGCCGACGTGCGCCGCCTGGGCCTGGCCGACTACTTCCAGTTCGCCCTGTGTGCCGAAGAACTGGGCATCGGCAAACCCGATCCACTGCCGTTCCAGCACGCCCTGGCGCGCGCCGGCGTGGCCGCCGAGCACTCCGTACACATCGGCGACCACCCCGATGACGATATCGCCGGCGCCCACGCCGCCGGCCTGCGCGCCGTCTGGTTCAACCCGCAAGGCAAGGCCTGGGGCGATGCGCCAAAGGCCGACGGGGAAATCCGCAACCTCGCCGAACTGCCCGCTCTGCTCGCCAGCTGGCGCCACCCGGCGGCGTAACGAGCAACAATCCCAGGCAACAAAAAACCCGCCGGTGCGAACACGGGCGGGTTTTAGTCAGCGAGGCCGATCAGGCGTTGGCTGGGCGCAGCGAGTAGGTTTTCAGCTGTTCAGCAAACTCGCGCAGCGACTGGATGCCACTGGCCTCGGCATCGCTGACCCACTGCTTGATGGCGTCGAGCATCTCGTGACCGTTGCTGCTGGTCTTGACCCAGATCTGCTGCAGGGCGATACGCTTTTCGTAAATCACCTTCAGCGCTTGGCTCTCTTCCAGCAGACGCTGGATACGCGCCTGATGGCTTTCGTCGAGCAGGCTGGTTTCCCGCGACAGCAGGGCCTTGGCCCGGCGGAAGTGATGGCGCACGGAGGCGTCGGCCTTGCCCAGCTCCTGCTTGACCAGCGGCGCGATCACCAACTTGCGGTACTGGGCCATGATCTGGAAGCGGTTATTGAGGATGGCCATGGCGGTGTCCATGTCCAGATTGCCTTTGCCGGCAACGCGATGGGCGATTGGCGCCACGCGCTGTACCTTGGCCAGACCGAAGAAGCTGAACAGCTGAATCCACGCCCAGCCCATGTCGAACTCCCACGGCTTGACCGACAGCTTGGCCGAGTTCGGGTAGGTGTGGTGATTGTTGTGCAGCTCTTCACCGCCGATGATGATGCCCCACGGCGACAGGTTGGTCGCCGCGTCGCGGCATTCGAAGTTGCGGTAGCCGATGGCATGGCCCAGGCCATTGACCACGCCCGCCGCCCACACCGGAATCCACATCATCTGCACGGCCCAAACGGTCATGCCGAGCACGCCGAACAGGGCCAGGTCGATCACTGCCATGATGGCGATACCGCCGACCGGGAAGCGCGAATAGACGTTACGTTCAACCCAGTCTTCCGGGCAGTTCTTGCCATAGATGCGCAGGGTTTCCGGGTTTTCGGCCTCGGCGCGGTACAGCTCGGCACCGGTCAACAGCACCGTGCGCAAGCCCTTGATCACCGGGCTGTGGGGGTCATCCACGGTTTCGCATTTGGCGTGGTGTTTGCGGTGGATGGCCGTCCACTCGCGGGTGTTCTGCGCCGTGGTCAGCCACAGCCAGAAACGAAAGAAGTGTTTGAGCGCAGGGTGCAGCTCCAGCGCGCGGTGCGCCGAATAACGATGCAGGTAGACCGTCACGCTGACGATGGTCACGTGCGTTATCAGCAAGGTCACTGCCAGCAATTGCCACGCCGAAAGGTCGAGCAAACCGTTGTACCACATGGATGAATGGCCTCTTGGAAAGGAAAACGCCGTCACCAGAACAAGCGTTCACTCATTATCTCCGAGCAAGGCACAAATGTCCCGACTGCTTTTCGATAGATATAGGGCGATATAGACCCAGATCAACCAGCTTGTCCGCCCTGATCGCTGCAGATCGCGACACAGGACGGACAACCGCGGCGCTACTGCGGCTGCTTGCGCGCCGTCAGATCGCGCAGGCAGGTGGGGCCGGCACGCTCCTCGACGGCGCGGCGCACCTCGTCACGCAAGCCCAGAAGAAAGCCGAGTTCAGCCACCACAAACAGCGGGCCGACGGCCAGGCCCATGATGTCATCGACGAACGCCGGCTTGCGCCCCTCGTAGTAGTGGCCGACGAACTGGATGATCCAGCCCAGTACAAACAGTCCCAGACCCCAGCCCAGCCACACACTTGTAGAGCTTTGCGCCAGATCGGCAGCGAGCCACAGACTGAGCCCCAGCAGACCGCTCATCAGCGCGCCAAAGCGCAGATCGAGACGGCAATAGAACAGCCCCGCCGCGATGGCAGTGAGCAAGGCCGGCGAGCACCACAGGCCCGACAGCGCCACGCCCGGCCGCGACAACAACACCGCGACAGCCACGACAATCAGGGGAATGCCGATGAAATGGGTGGCGATATTGCGCCGGTCACGGTGATACGCGGCGTATTGCGCCAAGTGGTCGGTCAGGGTTTTCATTATAGTTATCCGCAAAAGCCATGGGCCCACCATGATGCCCAGCCAGCGGCCGCCGGCTCTGTCAGCCAGGCGACAAACTCGCGGAATGACCATGCACGATGCCCACACCCAACGTACCCGCCTGCTCGGCGGTTACTGGTTCAACGGTTTACCAGGCGCCCTGCAGGACGCCCTGCTGCACGCTGCCAGCCTGCGCCAGCTGAG
>JAIERF010000354.1 GCA_019747075.1 Pseudomonadaceae bacterium | reverse complement strand
ATCCTCCAGGACAAGCTGTTCGAGAAAGCCGCCAACGGCAATGTGCGCCTGCACTGGAACCAGAGCCTCGACGAAGTGCTGGGCGATGCCAGCGGTGTTACCGGCGTGCGCCTGAAGGACACGCTCAACGGTGAAACCTCAGAACTCGCCCTGGCCGGCGTGTTTATTGCCATTGGCCACAAGCCCAACACCGAGCTGTTCGCCAACCAGCTGGAAATGCGCGACGGCTACCTGAGCGTGCGCGGCGGCAGTGAAGGCAACGCCACTGCTACCACCATCCCAGGTGTCTTTGCTGCGGGCGACGTGGCTGACCATGTTTACCGCCAGGCCATTACCTCTGCCGGCGCTGGCTGCATGGCGGCACTGGATGCCGAGAAGTTCCTCGACGACAATTAAGTCGTCTCGGCGGGCGCCTGGCGCCCGCCTCCCCTCCCCCTGCTGGCATCCCTCCTCATGCTGACCTGGCTGCAGCGCGATTCATTGAATTTCCCGCCGCTAAATCGCGCCTTGCGCGAGCCCAATGGGCTGTTGGCCGCGGGCGGCGATCTCAACCCTGCGCGGCTGATTCAAGCGTACCGGCACGGTTGTTTCCCCTGGTTTCAAGATGGCCAGCCGATTCTCTGGTGGTCCCCCGACCCGCGCACCGTATTGTTCCCTGAGGAACTGCACGTATCGCGCAGCCTGGAGAAATGCCTGCGCCAACAGCGCTACAAGGTCACCTTCGACCAGCAATTCAGCCGCGTCATCCAAGCCTGCGCCGCACCGCGCACCTATGCCGACGGCACCTGGATCACCACACCCATGCAGGCGGCCTACTTGCAGTTGCACGAGCAAGGTATTGCCCATTCCGTAGAGGTTTGGCAGAACGAGGAGCTGGTCGGCGGCCTCTATGGCCTGGCCATGGGCCAGCTGTTTTTTGGCGAATCCATGTTCAGTCGCGCTGACAACGCCTCCAAGGTGGGCTTTGTTACCCTGGTCAAGCAGCTGAAAGACTGGGGCTTTCGCCTGATCGACTGCCAGATGCCTACCCAGCACTTGCATAGCTTCGGTGCCCGCGCCATTTCACGGGACGCCTTTGCTGAGCACTTGCGCAACGGCCTGGACCTGCCAACAAGCGCTAATTGGCGTGCCTGGTCGGGTGCGACCAGCTGACATACACTTAAAACGCACGCATCCCGCGAGACCTAACCATGACCGAGTTGGCGCGACTCAAGTTTTATGCCACTCAAGCCCATCCCTGCAGCTACCTGCCGACAGAACAGGCCACCACCCTGTTTCTCGACCCCAGCCAGCCCATGGATGCGCAGGTTTATGCCGAACTGTCAGAAGTCGGTTTCCGCCGCAGCGGCGATCACCTTTACCGCCCGCACTGCCAGAATTGCTCCGCCTGTGTACCCGCACGCCTACCCGCAGCAGACTTCACCCCCAATCGCCAGCAAAGGCGCATCCACAGCCGTAATGCCGACCTGCAGGTCCAAGCCGCGCGCCCGACCTTCAGTGAAGAGTATTACGACCTGTACGCCCGCTACATCGAACAACGCCACGCGGATGGCGACATGTACCCGCCCAACCGCGAGCAGTTTTCGACTTTTTTGGTTCGCGACCTGCCCTTTTCACGCTTTTACGAATTCCGCCTGGACGGTCGCCTACTCGCCGTGGCGGTCACCGACGTGTTACCAAACGGCTTATCGGCGGTTTACACCTTCTACGATCCAGATGAAGAACATCGCAGCTTGGGGCGCTACGCCATCCTCTGGCAAATCGCCGAAACGGCCCGCCTGGGCCTCCACGCGCTCTACCTCGGCTACTGGATCAAGAACTGCCGAAAGATGAATTACAAGACGCAATACCGCCCCATTGAACTCTTTGTCAATCAACGCTGGGTGATACTCACCTGAAGCCCTTGGCGTACGCGGCCTTTTTCGGGCACAATGCACGCCGCTTTTGCCTGGCGCCAGTTGCACCGGGCCACTCATTTGTATACCGAGGGCTTTACTGCATGTCGAAAGAAGACAGCTTCGAAATGGAAGGCACTGTCGTCGACACCCTGCCCAACACCATGTTCCGTGTGGAGTTGGAAAATGGGCACGTCGTTACTGCGCACATTTCCGGCAAGATGCGCAAAAATTACATCCGCATCCTCACCGGCGACAAAGTTCGTGTTGAGCTGACCCCTTATGACTTGAGCAAAGGCCGCATTACTTACCGCGCTCGCTGATCAAGCCCTAATAAAAAACGCCCGGCTAGCCGGGCGTTTTTTATTGCCTGGCAAAAAGCCTCAGGCCATTTCCACCGTCGTTTCATAATCGAAAGTCAGCTCCCCAGAGCTCACATCGATATGCACAACACCGCCATGCTCGGCCAGCTCACCGAAGAGGATCTCTTCCGCCAACGGACGCTTGATCTTGTCCTGAATCAAGCGTGCCATCGGCCTGGCGCCCATTTGCGCATCGTAACCACGCTCCGCCAACCAGCAGCGCGCAGCGTCGCTAACCTCCAGCTGCACATGCTTGTCCTCAAGCTGAGCCTGCAGCTCGGTGAGAAACTTATCGACGATGCTTTTGATCACCTCATGGTTGAGGCGACCAAACTGGATGATGGTATCCAGGCGATTACGGAACTCCGGCGTAAAGCCCTTCTTGATCACTTCCATGGCATCCGAAGAGTGATCCTGATGGGTGAAACCAATCGACGCCCGCGCTGCAGTTTCTGCACCGGCATTGGTGGTCATGATCAGAATCACATTGCGGAAGTCCGCCTTGCGGCCATTGTTGTCGGTCAAGGTGCCGTGATCCATCAC
>JAIERF010000206.1 GCA_019747075.1 Pseudomonadaceae bacterium | reverse complement strand
CCGGTCGGTCAGACGGTTGCCGTGATTGGCGCGGGCGGCATTGGTTTTGACGTTTCCGAGTTCATCACCCATCAGGGTGAAGCCACCAGCCTTAGCCGCGAAGCGTTCTGGAAGGAGTGGGGCATCGATGCCCAGCTGGATGCCCGCGGCGGTGTTGCTGGCGTACAAGCACAGCCTCATCCGGCGGCGCGTCAGGTGTTCCTGCTGCAGCGCAAGAAGTCCAAGGTGGGTGACGGTCTGGGTAAAACCACTGGCTGGATTCACCGTGCAGGCTTGAAGAACAAGAACGTGCAGATGCTCAACAGTGTCGAGTACCTGAAGATTGATGAGGCTGGTTTGCATATTCGCATTGCCGATGGCGAGCCGCAGGTGCTGCCGGTGGATACGGTGATCATCTGTGCCGGTCAGGACCCGCTGCGTGAGTTGCAGGATGGCCTGGTGGCTGCCGGGCAAAGTGTGCACCTGATCGGCGGCGCTGATGTGGCCGCCGAGTTGGATGCCAAGCGCGCCATCAATCAAGGCTCGCGCCTCGCGGCCGAACTCTGATCGAGCAAACGCCCCGCCTAATGCGGGGCGTTTGCTATGGGGCCTATAACAATAAGGAACCGCATATGTCCACTAATGCCCAACTTCAGCCGGCGGCTGACGCCACCTTGCAGCGCTGGCATCAGATGATCGCCAGCAATGATTTACACTCGCTGCCCGAGTTGCTGCATGAACAGGCGGTGTTTCGTTCACCGATGGCGCATACGCCTTATCCGGGTGCTCCCGTGGTCGGCCTGATTCTCAAGACAGTGGTCAAGGTATTCGAGGGCTTCACCTACCACCGTGAGCTGGTGAGCGAAGACGGCCTCAGTGTGGTGCTGGAGTTCAGTGCTCAGGTTGCTGGGCGCGAGCTCAAGGGTATTGACCTGATTCGCTTCGACGAGGACGGCAAGATCGTCGAGTTCGAAGTGATGATTCGCCCAATGAGTGGCTTGCAGGCCCTCGGCGACGAGATGGGCCGTCGTCTGGCACCGCTGCTGGCGGCGAAAACCGCCTGACGCAGCGCAACCCCGTCACAGTTTCGTTCTGCTGCTGGCTCCCGTGAGCCAGCCGGCAGGATGACTGCCAACCCAGTCACATTGCCCACTTTGCATTTTCCCCTAAACTGGCAAAACACAGTGCCAGCGCCCGAGTGCGCGGATAGCTGCCAGCTGTTAGATATCTGCTCGCCAATGCGGCAAGTGTCTTGCTGGCTAGAGGAACGTTCATGAGCATGCAGAAAAAGCCGCAAATGGTCGAAGCCGTCATGTTCTTCAATGATCGTGGCGTCTGCAAAGAAATGCTCTTTGCCGAATTTGAGGCTTTGCTCGATGGCGTGGTCAACATGCCCGAATACGCGGATCAGCAGATGCGCGTGGCCTATCTATTGATCAATCCACGTTTGCTGGTGCGGGCCGTGGTGTTTTTCTATCTCGATTTTGACGAGCGTGGCGCGGCCGATAAGGGCTGGAATATTCCCCTGCGACACCTGGCTGATAATGCCGGGCGGGGCCCTGACCTGGGCGCCGGGCCGATTCGCCTGGCCTGCCGCAGCCAGTGCCCGGTGTCCTGGCATCAGATGCACCTCTGGGATCCGAGTCTCTCGCCGGGCCATAACGACCTGGTGCTGCTGCGCGATGCGGCTAAACGCAACAGCATGGGCTTGCTGGTGGAGGATGACAGCCCGCAACTGGTGGAGCCGCAACGCTTGCAGATGGCGTCCGAAGAGCGCTGGTACACGCCGGACCCCGCTCAGGAGCAGGCCGACAAGAATGCCGAAAAGGCCGACCAGGAACAGCGCCTCAAGGCCGCTCAGCTGATCAAGCAGCAGCGCCTGCGGATCAGCAGCATGAGTCAACAACACGAAGACGAGTTGGCCAAATTCCGTTTGGCCAGTGACGAGCTGGCTCAGTCGCTGCAAACCCAGCTGCAAGGCTTGCAGCAGGCACTGCATCAGCAGGAAGAGTTGAATGCCAGCCTCAAGGCGCAGTTGGCCGAGCAGGTGAATGGCTTCCAAACCAATCGCGAGGAGCTGGCTCAGCAATTGCGCGCGCTTGAGCAGCATGCCCGCAGCGAGGCGGATATTCTCCGCGGCCAGTTCGAAGCAGAGTTGCAGGCCAAGGTGGCTGCGGCAGTGGTGGAGTACAAGGAGCAGGTTGCTATCCGCGATGTCGAGTTAGCTTACCGCAATGAGTTGGACATGCAGCAAGAGCAGGAAATTACCAGGCTAAAGCGCGAACGCGACGAGTTTGCCAGTCAGGGCGGCGAGCAGATTCTCGAGCGTCTGTCCAAGTTGGGCGTGGTGTTCGTGGTCTACCATCCAGGCGCCGGTCATCTGACCATTCCACTGCAGGATGTGGCGCGTTATCAGGACAATCCCATGGCCTACGCAGCGGCCAAGTGTTTTGTCTCCGAGGCGCAGTACCGCCAGTGGCTGAACCACTACCAATCGCCAACCTGCGAAGCGCAGTTGCCCAGTGGCGAGCGCTGCGCCATGCCGATTGATCGCGTCGATACCGCCAGCCGCTTCGTGATTGGCGACTCCAACTGCTGTGCTCGGCACAAGAACAGCAGTCGCCTGCGCACTGTCGGCTAGGTCTTGGCGCTGAATTTACCCAGTTGGCAGCCGCACGCACCGCTGCAATTGTTGCCCCTCGATTGGGCTGAAGCTGCCGGAATTGAACTGGCGGTGTTGCGTCTGGACCTGATTGATCCGCTGATCAGTGGCAACAAGTGGTTCAAACTTGCGCCTTATCTGGCCTT
>JAIERF010000295.1 GCA_019747075.1 Pseudomonadaceae bacterium | reverse complement strand
ATCAATCAGCGCCGCTTGTCGGATGACATCGTCAGTCAGCTGGAAGCGCTGATTTTGGAAGGCTCGTTGAAGACCGGCGAGCGCCTGCCGGCCGAGCGGGCGTTGGCGGAACGCTTTGGTGTGTCGCGGCCGTCACTGCGCGAGGCGATCCAGAAGCTGGTGGCCAAGGGCTTGCTGGTCAGCCGTCAGGGCGGTGGCAACTATGTCGCCGAGGGGCTGGGTGCGACCTTCAGCGACCCTTTGCTGCACTTGCTGGAGAGCAGCCCGGAGGCGCAGCGCGATCTGTTGGAGTTTCGCCATACGTTGGAAGGCTCTTGCGCCTTCTATGCGGCGCAGCGCGCCACCGAGCTGGACCGTGAGCGCTTGCGCGAGGCCTTCGAGGAGTTGCAGCAGTGCTACGCCGGGGTCGGCAAGGTCACCCGTGCACAGGAGGGCGCCGCTGATGCGCGCTTTCACCTGGCGATTGCCGAGGCCAGCCACAATGCCGTGCTGCTGCACACCATTCGCGCGCTGTTCGACCTGCTCAAGCGCAATGTGCTGACCAATATCGGCGGTATGTACGCCCAGCGCAGCGAAACCCGCGAGATGCTGATGCAGCAGCATGGCGAGTTATACGCGGCGATTATCGACGGCCAGGCCGAGCTGGCACGGCAGATCTCCAATCGGCATATCGATTATGTGCAGGAGGTGCTGGCGGAGGTCGGTCAGGAGGCTCAGCGCACGGCGCGAGCGCAGCGGCGGCAGGGGCTGTAGCGGAGGAAGTAGGCTGTGCGCGACTTGGGTCGCGCACGCAAGATCAGTCTTCTTTGCCCTTGGTGCGCACGGCGCGATGCAGCTCGCGATCGGAGTCGCGTTCCTTCTCGGTGTGGCGCTTGTCGTATTCCTTCTTGCCTTTGCCCAGGCCGATCTCGCACTTGATCAGGTGCTGCTTCCAGTAGATCGACAAGGCGACGCAGGCGTAGCCCTTCTGCTGCACGGCGGTGGTCAGCTTCTCCAGCTCGCGGCGGTTGAGCAGCAGTTTGCGCGTGCGCAAGGGGTCGGCGATCACGTGGGTGCAGGCGGCGGTCAGCGGCGTGATGTGGCAGCCGATCAACCAGGCTTCGTCATTTTTCAACAGCACGTAACTGTCTACTAACTGCGCCTTGCCGGCACGTAGGCTTTTAACTTCCCAGCCAGCCAGAACCAGACCAGCCTCGAACTTGTGTTCGATGAAGTAGTCGTGACGGGCTTTCTTGTTTTGGGCAATGGTGCCCTGCGGGTGTTTCTTTTGCTTGGCCATAGGGGCGGCATTATAGGCAGTCGCGGGCTGCGCGGCTACGGCGAAGGCAGGCCCTTGAGAGGGGCAGAGGAAACCCGGACAATGCGCGCTGTTATTGGTTGTGGCTGAAGCTGTCGGTTGGATATGTCGGTGTGGCGCTGGCCTCGGTGTTGTTGCGGGGTGTGTCCGTCGCGCCTCTGCCGGCAGTCCTGGCGCCAGCCCGTTCGCTGCGCCATTGTTCAAGTGAGATCTGCATGACGACTCGTATTCTGCGTTCCGCCCTGTTGCCCTACCCGGCGGCGGTTCTTTATGGCCTGGTCAATGACGTGGCCCGCTACCCGGAGTTTCTGCCGTGGTGTTCGGCCACCGAAGTGCTGGAAGTCAGTGAGGTGCAGATGCTCGCTCGCCTGGTCATCGCCAAGGGCGGCCTGAGCCAGCGCTTCGTCACCCGTAATCAGTTGCAGCCTGGGCAGCGCATCGAGATGAATCTGGAAGAAGGGCCCTTTACCCAGTTGAATGGGGTCTGGGAATTCAAGGCGTTGGGTGAGCAGGCCTGCAAGATCAGCCTGGATTTGTCCTTCGATTATGCCGGCCCCTTGGTCAAAGCCACGTTGGGGCCGTTGTTCAATCAGGCTGCCAATACCTTGGTGGATGCCTTTTGTCAGCGGGTGAAACAGCTGCATGGATAAGTCGATGATTGTGATCGAGGTGGTCTATGCCCTGGCGGACAAGCAAAAGCTGCTGCGTCTGCAGGTGCCGGCGGGCACCACGTTGCGCGAAGCGGCCGAGCGCTCGGGGATGGCGGCACATTTTCCCGGTCTGGATCTGGCGACCTGTCCCTTGGGGATTTTCGGCAAGGCCGTGAGCAAGCCCCAGGAGCGGGTACTGGAAGAGGGTGAACGGGTAGAAATCTACCGGCCGCTGCTGGCCGATCCGAAGGAAGTGCGCAAACAGCGCGCAGCCAAGGCGGCGCAAGCCAAGGCCAGTGAGGGCTGAAGGCGCTTTGCGCAAGGCAATAAAAAACCCGGAATATCCGGGTTTTTTATTGCGCGGCAGAATTACTGCGGCGAGGTTTCCAGCGGCTCGGGCGTCGGTACCGGTACGGTCTCGACGTTGTCCACTTCGCGCTGGATTTTTTCTAGCAGTGAGCCAGGTACTGGCGCTGCTTCTGGTTCTGTGGGCGCTTTGGCTTCTGCCTTGGGCGGCGTGCCTGGCTCGCTGGACGGCTGGCCAAGAATGGCCTCGTCACGGCTGACGCCGGGCATGAAGTCACCGGACAGGCCTACCAGTTGATCACTCTCGTTGAAGAAAATGCTCACATGCTCCTGCAGGCGCTGACCGCCACCTGGCTGGATGCTGTAGAGGTAGTCCAGGCGATCGGCGTGGAAAGTGTCGCTGATCAGGGCGTTGCCCATGATAAACCGCACTTGGCGTCGGGTCATTCCGGGCTTCAACTGGTCTATCATGTCTTGCGTTACGACATT
>JAIERF010000250.1 GCA_019747075.1 Pseudomonadaceae bacterium | reverse complement strand
GACATCCCGATGATCGGCCACTGCCTGGGCGGTCAGTTATTGGCCAAGGCGCTCGGTGCCGAAGTGCGCACCATGGCCTTTCAGGAGGTCGGCTGGCAGCGTCTGCAGCACACGGCGCAAGCGGCCAACAGTCCTTGGCTCAGTCATGTGTCTGGCGAGTTCGAGTTATTCCAATGGCATGGCGATACCTTCGATCTGCCGCCTGGGGCGCAGCACTTGCTGAGTAATGGCTGGTGCCAGAACCAGGCGTTTGCCTGGGGTGACAAGGTGTTGGCGTTGCAGTCCCATCCGGAAATGACCGCTGAGCTGGTTGATCTGTGGCTAACCGAGGCCGGTTATCTGCTGGATGCCAGTCAACCCAGCCAGCAGAGCATTAGCTTTATGCGGGAAAAACTGCCGCAGCGCATCGCCCAGCTGAGTCAGGTGGCTGAGGGTTTTTACCGGCATTGGTTGCAGCTGGCCTTTGCCTGATGCGCCTCTGCGCCCGTTGCTGACGGCGTAACGGCAACGGGCGGCTGGCACTCTAACTAATCAGGCGACTGAGGTTGGGCAGGATCAGAACCACTGCGGTGGCAAACATGATCATGCCCGCTTGGCGGACTTTCGCGTGGATATGCATGGTGTGCTGCCTTTTATTCTTGTTGCTGTTACTCACCAGCTGCAGTGCAGCGTCGATCACACGGCGGGTTAACAGCTTGGCGTTGACTCAAAAACCATCCCGGCATTGCCCGGCGATGGCGCCTTGCCTTACAAACTCTAGGGCGTGGGCCACATTCGCCTTAGAAGCTTTGGCAGCAAAGGCGTGCGGTCTAGGAGTGGCCGGTTATTCAGGCAACCCTTCGTCCGGGCTGTAAGCCACAGGCCAGACACCTGCATTGACCTTTCTTCCGGCGTTATAACAGACCATACCGTTGGTCTGAGCTGAGTGGTCAATGGGCCTGAGCATTTCGGTCATTGAGCCTGCGCGCGTTGCGGCTATGGTAGAGCGGCCTAACAACAATTGTTGGTGGCCGCTGCTGGGCAGCGGACTGCCACACCGCTACCTATCCCTCCTATATAAGGAGGCCAGAGGACGCCATGACCGAAGCATTCATTTTCGATGCGGTGCGCACGCCCCGCGGTAAAGGCAAAAAGGACGGCGCGCTGTACAGCGTCAAGCCAGTTGATCTGGTGGCCGGCCTGCTCAAGGCTCTTGAGGCGCGCAATCAGCTGGATACCAGTCAGGTTGACGATATCGTCCTCGGTTGCGTGACGCCGGTGGGCGATCAGGGTGCCGACATCGCCAAGACAGCCGCGTTGGTGGCGGATTGGGATGAGCAGGTGTCGGGCGTGCAGCTCAACCGCTTCTGTGCCTCAGGCCTGGAAGCAGTCAACCTGGCGGCGATGAAAGTGCGCTCCGGTTTTGAAGACCTGGTCGTAGCGGGTGGCGTCGAGTCGATGTCGCGCATTCCGATGGGCTCTGACGGTGGCGCCTGGGCCATGGACCCGGCGACCAATATGCACACCCATTTCGTTCCGCAGGGCATCGGTGCCGACCTGATTGCCACGCTGGAGGGCTTTTCCCGCAGCGACGTTGATGCGTTCGCCCTGCGTTCGCAGCAGAAAGCCGCGCGCGCACGGGCCGATGGCTCGTTCAACAAATCGCTGGTGCCGGTGACCGATCAGAACGGCATTCTGATTCTCGATCATGACGAGTTCATTCGTGCCGACTCGACTCTGGAAGGCCTGGGCAAACTCAAGCCAAGCTTCGAGATGATGGGGCAGATGGGCTTCGATGCCTCGGCCTTGCGCAAGTACTCCCATGTGGAGCGCATCGAGCATATCCACACCCCTGGCAACAGCTCGGGCATCGTCGACGGGGCAGCGCTGATGCTGATTGGCTCCGCAGCCAAGGGCAAAGAACTGGGGTTGAAGGCCCGTGGGCGGATCGTCGCCACGGCAGTCACCAGCACCGATCCCACCATCATGCTCACCGGCCCGGCGCCGGCTACGCGCAAGGCTCTGGCCAAGGCCGGGCTGAACGTTAATGACATCGACCTGTTCGAGGTCAACGAGGCGTTTGCCTCGGTGGTAATGAAGTTCATGAAGGACATGGGCGTGTCCGAAGACAAGGTCAACGTCAACGGCGGCTCCATCGCCATGGGCCACCCGCTCGGTGCAACCGGTTGCGCGATTCTCGGCACCCTGCTCGATGAGTTGGAGAAGCGCAATCTGCGTTACGGCCTCGCCACCCTGTGTGTGGGCGGCGGTATGGGCATTGCAACCATTATTGAACGCGTTTAAGGCCGGAGCTCGAAGATGACTGACGCCATCCGTTACGAAAAAGGCCAGGACAATATCGTCGTTCTGACCATGGACATGCCTGGCCAAAGCGCCAATACCATGAACGCTGAATACCGCGAGGCCATGGGCAACATTGTTGATCGCCTGGAAGCCGAGAAAGACTCGATCGCCGGTGTAATCCTTACCTCGGCGAAGAAAACATTCTTCGCTGGTGGCGATCTGAATGAGCTGATCAAGGTCACCAAGGCCGATGCAGCCCAGTTCTACCAGATGATCCTCAACATCAAAGGCCAATTGCGCCGCCTGGAATGCCTCGGCAAGCCGGTAGTGGCTGCTATTAATGGTGCGGCGCTGGGCGGTGGCTGGGAAATTGCTCTGGCCTGCCACCACCGCATTGCGCTGGACAGCAGTAGCGTGCAAATCGGCTTGCCGGAAGTAACCCTGGGCTTGCTGCC
>JAIERF010000270.1 GCA_019747075.1 Pseudomonadaceae bacterium | reverse complement strand
CACGGCCCTCTGGCTGGAGCAGCACGCCCATCTGGTGGCCCGTTGGCGCGCCATGCTGGCCGAGTTGCGCGCCGCTATCAGCGTCGACTACGCCATGTATGCGGTGGCCGGTCGCGAACTGTTCGACCTGGCGCAAAGCAGCCAACATGGGGTGAGCGCTGTCTGAGCGTTAACCGCTAGCTGTTAAAACCCACAACCCTCGCTTTTAGCGGGGGTTGTGGCTTTCTGGGCTAGGCAATTGTGTCGAGTTCGGGGGGCTGATTGCTGCTTAGTGCGCGAGCTGCTGCAGGTAGCTCACGCCATCGGCGGCGCCTGCCAGGCGCAGGCCTTCACCGAGGGCCATGGCGGCACTGTCGGCCTTGGGCAGCAGCAAGAACTCCGCTGCGCCCGCTGTGCGCAGCAACGACAGGCGCGCATAGGGCAGGCCGTTATCCAGCAGCAGGGCCATAAATGCCGGGTCGGTCCAGGCTTGCACGGGCATGGCCAGCATGTGGTAACGCTGCTGCAGTTCAGCGATCCCAGCGGGGTTGAGGCGGTAGCGGGTCAGCTCTGCTGGCAGGGTGATTTCCAGGCCGCGCAGGCGTGCATAGGCGATGGCGCAGGCAAAGGCTTGCAGGTGCTGGTCGCCGTTCCAGTAGATGCGCTCGCCCTGCCAGCTGGCCTGGCGCAGGCTGATCGGCTCGCCGGCGAGAAAGCGCGGCAGGGCCTGGCTGATGACTTTGAGGAAGTCCTTGTAGCTGATGATGCGAATACCTTTGCAGGCAGCGTTGCTGGCAAATTCTTCCAGGCTGGCACAGGGCGGCAGGGCGTCGTCGGCGCAGCACAGGCCATTGATCTGGCGCAGGTCGAAGTTCTCAAGGTGCTCCTGATGTTGCTCCACCAGCCGGGCCAGTACCGCATGGGCTTGTGCCTTGTCTTCCTGGACCGGGCCGGACAGGGCGTTGCGCGGCAGGTCCACCAGACGGTGCAGTGGCGGTGCGGCTTGCCACCAGATGCTTTGTGCGGCGGGTGGCAGTGCCTGGAACGGCAGACGCAAGGCGCTGGCGCGGTCAAGAATCTGGCGGCTGGCACGGCCAGTAAAGCCCAGGCGCTGAGCCAGGGTGGCCAGGCGCGCGGTCATCGAGGTGGGGTGTTCGGGGTAACTCATGGGCGGATGCGGGCTCCTGGGTCACGCTTGTCAGTTTGGCAGAGGCCGACTCGGGCGGCATAACCGCGGCCAAGGCGCATTGCGGCGCTGGTCGAAGCCTGTGCGTGTGGCAAAATCGCCTGACTCATCTCTAAGGTCGCCTCCATGCCCATCCTGACGCTCGATATTGCACTATCTGCAGAATCTTTGCGCGCGGTCTATCAGGGCCGGGCCAATCGGGTTTTGCTCAAGAGTCGCGAGGGTCAGCGGGTCAATCTGCCGGCCCATCACCTGCGCCCGTTTCTGACCCATGCCGGCGTCTACGGCTGCTTTGCCTTGGAGTTTAACGGCCAGGGGCAGTTGTTGAGCCTGCGTCAGATCAACGGATAACCACGGCGCCTCGCCTGGCAGGGGGTGGGCCGGCTATAATCGCCGGCTTACTTTCCGCGTCAATCACTGAGCCAAGCCTGCCCATGTATACCCTGGCCCGCGAGCTGTTGTTTTCCCTCTCCCCGGAGACCTCCCACGAACTGTCCATCGACCTGATCGGCGCCGGTGGCCGCCTGGGCCTCAATGGCCTGCTGTGCAAGGCCCCGGCCAGTCTGCCGGTGCGGGTCATGGGCCTGGATTTTCCCAATCCGGTAGGGCTGGCGGCGGGCCTGGACAAGAACGGTGATGCCATCGACGGCTTCGCGCAGTTGGGTTTTGGTTTTGTTGAGATCGGCACCGTGACCCCGCGGCCGCAACCGGGCAATCCCAAGCCGCGCTTGTTCCGCTTGCCCGAGGCCGAGGCCATCATCAATCGCATGGGTTTCAACAACCATGGTGTCGATCACTTGCTGGCGCGGGTTAAGGCGGCCAAGTTCAAGGGCGTACTGGGCATCAATATCGGCAAGAACTTCGATACTCCGGTGGAACGCGCCGTGGACGATTACCTGCTGTGCCTGGACAAGGTCTATGCCCATGCCAGCTACGTCACCGTCAACGTCAGCTCGCCGAATACGCCGGGCCTGCGCAGTCTGCAGTTTGGCGACTCGCTCAAGCAGTTGCTCGAAGCCCTGCGTCAGCGCCAGGAAGACCTGGCCGCCGAGCACGGCAAGCGCGTGCCGCTGGCAATCAAGATTGCCCCGGACATGAGCGACGAAGAAACCGCGCAAGTGGCCGCGGCGCTAATCGAGTCCGGTATGGATGCGGTGATCGCCACCAACACCACGTTGGGCCGCGAGGGTGTCACCGGCTTGAACCATGGTGATGAGGCCGGCGGTTTGTCTGGTGCGCCAGTGCGCGACAAGAGCACTCATATCGTCAAAGTGCTGGCCAGTGAGCTGGGTGGGCGTTTGCCGATCATTGCCGTGGGTGGGATTACCGAGGGCAAGCACGCTGCGGAGAAAATCGCTGCCGGTGCCAGCCTGGTGCAAATCTACTCTGGCTTTATCTACAAGGGGCCGGCGCTGATCCGCGAAGCGGTGGACGCGATTGCGGCACTGCCGCGCACTTGAACTGAAAAGGGCTCCCTGAGGAGCCCTTCGTGAGCTGCGCCCGAACGGGGCGCGCTGGCGGAATGAAGTCGG
>JAIERF010000233.1 GCA_019747075.1 Pseudomonadaceae bacterium | reverse complement strand
CGAGAGCACTGATGTCGCAAGCCTGGAGCCCCGAGAGCTGGAAAGCCAAACCGATCCAGCAACAACCCCTTTACCCGGACGCCGCGCACCTGCTGGCCGTTGAGCAAAAGCTCGCCAGCTATCCGCCGCTGGTGTTCGCCGGGGAAGCCCGTGAGTTGCGCCGCCAGTTTGCCGAGGTCACCCAGGGCCGCGCGTTTTTGCTGCAGGGCGGCGACTGCGCCGAAAGTTTTGCCGAGTTTTCCACCTTGAAAATCCGCGACACCTTCAAGGTGCTGCTGCAGATGGCCATCGTCATGACCTTCGCCGCCGGCTGCCCGGTGGTGAAAGTCGGACGCATGGCCGGCCAGTTTGCCAAACCGCGCTCGGCCAACGATGAAACCATCGACGGTGTGACCCTGCCCGCGTACCGCGGCGACATCGTCAACGGCATCGGCTTTGATGAAAAAAGCCGCGTACCGGACCCGGAGCGTCTGTTGCAGGCGTACCACCAGTCCACCGCCAGCCTCAACCTGCTGCGAGCCTTTGCCCAGGGCGGCTTTGCCGACCTTCATCAAGTGCACCAATGGAACCTGGACTTTATCGCCAACTCCGCCCTCGGTGAGAAGTACAACGCACTGGCTGGCCGCATCGATGAAACCCTGGCCTTTATGCGCGCTTGCGGCATGGACAGCTCCTCGCAACTGCGCGAAACCAGCTTCTTCACCGCCCATGAAGCGCTGCTGCTCAACTACGAACAGGCCTTCGTGCGCAAGGACAGCCTCACCGGCGGCTTCTACGATTGCTCGGCGCACATGCTCTGGATCGGTGACCGCACCCGTCAGCTGGACGGCGCCCATGTCGAGTTCCTGCGCGGTGTTGGCAACCCGATTGGGGTTAAAGTCGGCCCGAGCATGACCAGCGAAGAGCTGATCCGCCTGATCGACATCCTCAACCCGGACAACGACCCCGGCCGCCTCAACCTGATCGTGCGCATGGGCGCCGGCAAGGTCGAAGCCGGCCTGCCGCGCCTGATCCAGGCCGTGCAGCGCGAAGGTCGCCAGGTGCTGTGGAGCAGCGACCCGATGCACGGCAACACCATCAAGGCCTCCAGCGGCTACAAGACCCGCGACTTCGCGCAGATTCTTGCCGAGGTTAAGCAGTTCTTTGCCGTGCACCAGGCCGAGGGCAGCTACGCCGGTGGCATTCATATCGAGATGACCGGGCAGAACGTCACCGAATGCATCGGCGGCGCCCGGCCGATCACCGAAGATAGCCTGTCGGACCGCTACCACACCCACTGCGACCCGCGCATGAACGCCGACCAGTCCCTGGAACTGGCGTTTCTAATTGCCGAAACGCTGAAACAGGTACGCCGCTAAGCCGTGCCTGAGGCTGGGATGACCCGCTCGACGCTTGAGCGGGTCATCCCAGAACGGCCGCTCACTTTCCTCCAGGATGTCCGTCCGACTCCAGCCCAAATCCTTCAAAGCGCTATCACTGAGCATCGCCAACTGCCGACGCTGGCGCGCCAGCTCAGCCCAACGCCGTAACTGCGCAACCCACGCCCGCCCGTAAAACAACCAATCCCTGCGCCTCTGCATGACTTCGCCCTCCCTTGGTGGATGGCGTCAGTGTCGAATTGTGCTTAACATCAATCCAACGAATGTTTCTTATGCTTAGCATCTGCGAGATTGATCAATGGCCAACTTCCCCAGCATCGACACCGAACTGCTGCGTACCCTGGTAGCCATTGCCGATCACGGCGGCTTTACTCGCGCAGCCGAGCACCTGAACCGCACCCAGTCGGCAGTCAGCATGCAGATGAAACGCCTGGAAGATGACGTGGTGCAGCGGCGCCTGTTCGAACGCGAAGGCCGCCAGGTGCGCCTTAACAGCGAGGGCCAGGTACTGCTGGGCTACGCCAGACGCATTCTCAACCTGCATGGCGAAGTCCTCAGCACCCTGCGCGAGCCGCACATGGTTGGCGCCGTCCGCATCGGCACCCCGGATGACTATGTGATGCGTTTTCTGCCGGGCATCCTCTCGCGCTTCGCGCAAAGCCATCCGCTGGTGCAAGTGGAGGTGCATTGCGAGTCTTCGGCACAACTGCTGCAGCGTCAGGACCTCGACCTGTCGATCGTCACCCGCATGCCGGGCAACGAAATCGGCCAACTGCTGCGCCAGGAGCGTTTTGTCTGGGCCGAGGCACAAGGCTTCAGTCCACACCAGCAGAGCCCCATGCCCTTGGCGATGTTCAACAGTGGCTGCTTTTGTCGCGCTTGGGCCTGCAATGCCCTGGACACTCAGCAACGCCCGTATCGCCTGGCCTACACCAGCCCCAGCCTCTCTGCGATCATGGCCGTGGTCGGCGCCGGCCTGGCGGTAACCGCACAACTGCGCAGCCTGATCACCCCGGACCTGCGCATTCTCGGCAGCCACGAAGGCCTGCCGGAGCTACCCAACTGCAGCATCGTGCTGCTGCGTAACCCGCGCAGTCAGTCGCCCGTGAGTGAAACCCTGGCCGAGCATATTGTCGAAGGCTTCAAACTCTAGGGCGCACCCTCGCCAGGGTACTTTCAGACAGACATAAAAAAGCCCGACGCTAGGTCGGGCTTTTTGTCTCGCGGAAAACGCCGGAAATTAAACCGGGGCTTTGGCGCGGGATTTGTACTCGCCGGTACGGGTGTCGATTTCGATCCAGTCGTCGATTTCGCAG
>JAIERF010000181.1 GCA_019747075.1 Pseudomonadaceae bacterium | reverse complement strand
TTACTTCAAGGTGGCCAGGAAGCTGATCAGGTAATCCTGCTCAGCCGGGTCGGTGATGCTCACGTGACGCATGCGCGTACCCGGCACCAGGCCTTCGTTGTTGCTGATCCACTTGCGCAGATTGTCTGCCGTCCAGGTCAGGCCAGACGCCTGCATCGCCTTGGAATAGGCAAAGCGCGGCACCGAACCGGCTGGCCGACCCATCACCCCGATCAGGCTCGGACCGAAGGCGTTTTTGCTGGAGTCCAGCGAATGGCACGCCGTGCAGTGGTGCAGGAACAGCTGACGCCCGGCCGCCTCCTGCATGCCCTGGTCCTGGGCGTAAACCAACGGGGCGGCAAGCAAGGCAACAGACAGTGTTAAGGATGCGGACAGGAGCTTTTTCATCGAGTTATTCCCTCACTAGATCTCGGCAATAACATTGTATTTTGTAAGCGTTTTGCCCCGCCCTTGTACAAAAGCCGCGATTGCATGGCACCAAAGTACTTTTTTAGTCGCTGGATTCGGCGCGCCTGCTGAATGGCTTAGGCCTTGAGCGCCAGCGCCACTTCATCGGCCCAGGCCAGCCAGGCTTGCTCGCCCAAAATGCCGCGGCGCAGGGTCAGGTAAGGCAGGCGCCAGCCCTGGCGCTGGGCGGCGGGCAAGGCCAGGTAATCGCGCTCGATGGCCTGCAAGCTATCAAGGGTCTGGCGGTGCACGGCCACATGGCGGCCCATCTCGGCGCGCAGGTTGTCTTCGCTGGTCAGCTCACCGCCAAACAGTTTCACCAGCAACGCATCGTTGATCTTGTTCGGCTGTACCGGCTCGCTCAGCCAGCGCAGCAGTTCGCTGTGACCGGCAGGCGTGAGGCGATAGACCTTCTTGTCTGGCCGGGTCTCCTGGGTCTCTTCGGCAAACGCCAGCCAACCCGCCTCGCTGAGTTTTTTCAGCTCCTGATAGACCTGCTGGTGCTTGGCATTCCAGAAATAGCCGAGCCCGGCCTTGAAGCGCTTGACCAGGTCATAGCCGCTGCCAGGCTCGGTTTCCAGGAGGATAAGAATGGCGTGTTTAAGGGACATGGCGGGCAATTCGGCATAAGGCGGTAAGTGCCCGGCAGTATACGGACTATGCAAGGAGTTGCATAAAGGCAAATCTTCGCTCTAGTATGCAAAACATTGCATAACAACAATAACCGGAGATCCTCGATGAAACGCACCGGCACTCGCTTCCGCCCCCGCCTAGCCCAAGACCATTACGACGCTATCGTCATCGGCTCCGGCATCGGCGGCCTGACCACCGCCGCGCTGCTGGCCAAGCTGGGTAAACGCGTGTGCGTGCTGGAGCAGCACTACACCGCCGGCGGCTACACCCACAGCTACGAGCGCGAGGGGTACGAGTGGGATGTGGGCGTGCACTACATCGGCGAGGTGCACAAACCCTGGTCGATGATCCGCCGGGTGTTCGATGTGATCAGCGACGGCAACCTCGACTGGGCGCCGATGGATGCTCATTACGACCGCATCATCCTCGGCGACAAAACCTACGATTACGTCGCCGGCCGCGAAGAGTTCAAGACCGAGATCAAGCGCCACTTCCCTGCGGAGGCGGCGGCCATCGACCGTTATGTCGACTTGCTCAGCGAGGTCAGCGCCAAGGTGCCGCGCTTCTTCGCCGGCCAAGCGCTGCCGCGCAGTTTGGGCGTGCTCTACAGCAAGTTGCGCCGTTACTGGCTGCCGGATTACTTCTTCAAGCCGACCCTGGAAGTGCTCGAAGGCCTGACCCAAAACCGTGAGCTGATCGGCCTGCTCACCGCCCAGTGGGGCGATTACGGCCTGCCACCGGCGCAAGCAGCGTTCGTCATGCACGCCATGGTCGCCAAGCACTACATCACCGGCGGCAACTACCCGGTGGGCGGTGCAATACGTATCGCTGAGACCATCATCCCGGTGATCGAAGCGGCCGGCGGCCAGGTATTTACCTATGCCGGGGTGGACAAAATCATCGTCGAGAACGGCCGCGCTGTTGGCGTGCGCCTGCAGAAAGACGGCGTCGAGCTACGGGCGCCACAGATCGTCAGCTGCGCCGGCTTGATCCCCACTTACACCCGCTTGATCCCGACCGACGTGGCGGCCCAGCACAACCTGCTGGCCCCCCTGCAACAGGTCGAACCCTCCGCCGCGACCCTGTGCCTGTATGCCGGCTTCAAGGGCAGCGCCGCCGAGCTGGGCCTGCCGAAGACCAACTACTGGGTCTACCCGAGCTTTGATCACGACGCCAATATCAGCGCCTTTAAGAACCGCGCCGATGCACCGATGCCACTCATCTACATGTCCTTCCCATCGGCCAAGGACCCATCCTGGGATGCCCGCTACCCCAACAAGGCCACGGTGGAAATCGTCGCCGCCACCCTGCCCGCGCGCTTCGCCCAGTGGCAAGGCAGCACCTGGGGCAAACGCGGCGCCGACTACGAAGCGCTGAAGGCGGAACTGACCGAGCACCTGCTGGAAACCCTCTACCAGCACCAGCCGCAACTGCGCGGCCAACTGGACTTCTGCGAGCTGGCCACGCCGCTGTCGACCGAATGGTTCCAGTGGAACGTGCAGGGCGAAATCTACGGTATCGATCACACGGTCAAGCGCTTCGACCAGCACTGGATTCACAGCCAGACGCC
>JAIERF010000305.1 GCA_019747075.1 Pseudomonadaceae bacterium | reverse complement strand
CTGACTGGTGAGCCTTAGGCGAGTTCGTCGAAGCACTCAGCGACAATGGCCAGGCCTTTGTCCAGCTGTGCATCAGGGATAGTGACCGGCATCAGGAAGCGGATGACGTTGTAGTAGGTGCCGCACGACAGCAGGATCAGGCCTTTTTCGCGCGCGCGAACCACGATCTTGCCGACCAGCTCAGCGGCAGGCTTGTGCACGTCGCCGCCTTCGAACAGTTCGATGGCGATCATCGAACCCAGACCACGGACGTCGCCGATGACCTTGTGCTTGGCCTGAATGGCGCGCAGACCGGCTTTAACGCGCTCGCCCAGGGCGCTGGAGCGCTCCAGCAGCTTCTCTTCGTCAAACACCTTCAGCACGGCCAGGGCCGCGGCGCAGGCGATCGGGCTACCAGCGTAGGTGCCGCCCAGGCCACCCGGAGCAATGGCGTCCATGATTTCCGCCTTGCCGCACACGCCAGAGATCGGGAAACCTCCGCCGACCGATTTGGCGAAGGTGGTCAGGTCCGGAACGATGCCCAGCTGTTCGGTGGCGAAGAAGGTGCCGGTACGACCAGCGCCAGTCTGAACTTCGTCAGCGATCAGCAGGATGCCGTGCTGGTCGCACAGGGCACGCAGACGCTTCATAAAGGCCGGCGAGTTGGTGTAGAAACCGCCTTCGCCCTGGACTGGCTCGATGATGATGGCAGCGATGTCGCTCGGCTGTGCATCGTTCTTGAAGATGCGTTCGATGCTGGCGATCGACTCATCTTCGCTCACGCCATGCAGTTCGCACGGTGCCAGCGCACGGAAGATGCCGCCTGGCATCAGGCCCATACCGGCCGAGTAAGGAACGACTTTACCGGTCAGACCCAGGGTCATCATGGTGCGGCCGTGGTAGGCGCCGGTGAAAGCGATCACGCCGGCACGGCCAGTAGCGGCACGGGCGATCTTCACGGCGTTCTCAACGGCTTCGGAGCCGGAGGTGACCAGCAGGGTCTTCTTGGCGAAGTCGCCCGGTACGCGCTTGGCGATTTCTTCGCAGAGCTCGATGTAGGGCTCGTAGGCCAGCACCTGGAAGCAGGTGTGCGACAGCTTGGTCAGCTGCTCTTGCACGGCGGCAACCACTTTCGGGTGCAGGTGACCGGTGTTCAGTACCGCGATACCGCCGGCGAAGTCGATGTACTCGCGGCCTTCAACGTCCCATACGGTGGCGTTTTCGGCGCGCTCGGCGACAACCGGGTGGATCTGCCCAACACCGCGCGGAACGGCGGCGGCACGGCGTTTCAGGATGGCTTCGTTAGTTTTGCTGGTCATGTTGGTCCTCGTTGGCTCGGCTGCCGAGCCCGGTTACGCAATGTCGTTGAATGTTGGAGCCCGCCCCGCCGAGTGATTCGGACGGGGCTGGCGACCGGATCAGATACCGCCGAGGCAGACGTATTTGATTTCCAGATAATCTTCGATGCCGTACTTGGAACCTTCACGGCCCAGGCCCGAGGCCTTGATACCGCCAAACGGCGCCACCTCGGTGGAGATGATCCCGGTGTTGACGCCAACAATGCCGTATTCCAGCGCTTCTGCGACGCGGAATACGCGGCCCAGATCACGTGCATAGAAGTACGAGGCAAGACCGAACTCGGTGTCGTTGGACTGGGCAATCACATCGGCTTCATCTTTGAAGCGGAACAGTGGCGCCAGCGGACCGAAGGTTTCTTCCTTGGCCACGGCAGCGTTCTTCGGCACGTCGACCAGAATGGTCGGCTCGAAGAAGTTGCCACCCAGGGCATTGCCGCCGGCGATAACGCGAGCGCCTTTGCTCACCGCGTCAGCGATGTGCTCCTGCACCTTGGCCACGGCCTTTTCGTCGATCAGCGGGCCGGTGGTGATGCCATCTTCCAGACCGTTACCGATCTTCAGCTTGGCCACGGCAGCTTGCAGCTTGGCGGCGAAGGCGTCGTAGACACCCTCCTGCACGTACAGACGGTTGGCGCAGACGCAGGTCTGGCCGGCGTTGCGGTACTTGGACGCCAGCGCGCCATCGACGGCGGCATCCAGGTCTGCATCGTCAAACACGATGAACGGAGCGTTGCCGCCCAGCTCCAGGGAAACCTTCTTGATGTCCTTGGCGCATTCCTGCATCAGCTGACGACCGATTTCAGTCGAGCCGGTGAAGGACAGCTTGCGTACCAACGGGTTGCCAGTCAGCTCGCTGCCGATGTCGCCAGCGCTGCCAGTCACCACGCTGAGCACGCCTTTCGGGATACCGGCACGTTCGGCCAGCTCCATCAGTGCCAAGGCCGAGAACGGCGTCTGGCTGGCCGGCTTGATCACCATGGTGCAACCGGCGGCCAGGGCCGGGCCGGCTTTACGGGTGATCATCGCGGACGGGAAGTTCCACGGGGTAATCGCGGCAGTCACACCGATTGGCTGCTTCATGACCAGCAGGCGCTTGTCCGGCTGATGACCCGGAATGATGTCGCCATAGATGCGCTTGCCTTCTTCGGCAAACCATTCGATGAACGAAGCGGCGTAGGCAATCTCGCCCTTGGCTTCGGCCAGTGGCTTGCCTTGCTCGAGGGTCATCAGGCGACCGAGGTCGTCCTGGTTTTCCATCATCAGTTCAAACCAGCGACGCAG
>JAIERF010000031.1 GCA_019747075.1 Pseudomonadaceae bacterium | reverse complement strand
GTCCGCCGGCTGTTCGAAGCCGAGGGCCTGACGCCGAATATCGGCATGAGCACCAACTACCTGGAAACCATCAAGATGATGGTGTCTATCGGCCTGGCCTGGAGCGTGCTGCCGCGCACCATGCTGGATGAGCAGGTGGCGCGCCTGCCCCTGGCCGGCATCCAGCTGCACCGCCGCCTGGGCTATATCCTGCACAGCGAACGCACCCTGTCGAATGCGGCGAAAGCCTTTATGGCCCTGCTCGACGCGCAGGCCGACCTTGCACCGACAGAGGGCAACCGGCTACCTTCATCCGCATAAAAACAACAAGGTTAACCGCGGCAAGCACGCCCGCCGAACCGCCGCTAGCCAATGGACAACCCCTGCATGAGCACACTTGACCCGCGCCGCGAACCCGCCAGCCACGATGAAGCCCTGCGCGCCAGTGAGGACAAGTTTGCCAAAGCGTTTCGCACCACGCCCGACACCATGGTCATCACCGACCGCGCCAGCGGCGTATTTATCGAGGTCAACCCCGCCTTCGAGCGGCAATTTGGCTGGAGCCAGAGCGAAGCTGCCGGGCGCACCTCCAGCGAGCTAAACATCTGGGCCACCCCGGCCGAGCGCCAGCGCATGCTCGATGCGCTGGCCACCGATGGCCGCCTGGACAGCCTGGAAGTCGAACTGCACCACCGCGACGGCCACTCCAGCATCAACCTGCTGTATGGCGCCGAGTGCCAAATCGACGGCAATACCTGCCTGGTCCTGACCGTGCGCGACGTCACCCGCCAACGGCGCCAGGAGCAAGCCCTGCAGGACAGCCAGGAGCGTCTCAGCCTGGCCCTGGAGAGCGCCGAACTGGGCCTATGGGACTGGCAGCTGCGCAGCGATCAGATCTACGCCTCGGCCCGCGCCAGCAAACTCCACGGCCTCGCCGAACAGCCCTATGACGGGCCGATTGGCGGTTTCTTCCAGTTCATTCCGGAGGACGAACAGCGCAAGGCGCTGGTCATCTTCCGCCAACTGCGCGACGGCCGGCGTGACGACTTCCGCGTCACCTACCACGCCTGCCATGCCGATGGCAGCACCCGTTACCTGGAGAGCACCGCCAAGCTCTATCGCGACGGCAGCGGCCAACCCCTGCGCATGACCGGCGTGCTGCATGACATCACCACTCGCACCCTGCGCGAACAGGCGCTGGCCAGCTCCGAAGAGAAATTCGTCACCCTGTTCCAGGCCAGTATCGAGCCGGTGTGCCTGACCCGCCTGCGCGACGGAGTCTTCCTGGAGGTCAGCCCCAGCTTTACCCAGGTGTTCGGCTGGCAAGCAGACGAAGTGGTGGGAAAAACCTCCGAGCAACTGAACATCTGGCTCGACCGTGGCGTGCGCAGCCAACTGTTGGCCACCACGACCCATGAGCAGCGCCTGGATAACGCCCGCGCCCAGTTTCGCCGCAAGGATGGTCAGATTCTGACCTGCATCGTGTCCGCCCGAATGATCAAAATGGGCGACGAAGACTGCGTGGCCACCACCTTCCGCGACGAGACCGCACGGGAACTCACCGAACGTGCGCGCCAGCTCAGCGAAGAGAAATTCACCAAGGCTTTCCACGCCTCCCCCGACGCAATCACCATCACCGAGCGCAACAGCGCGCGCTACCTGGAGGTCAACGAGGGTTTCACCCGCCTGACCGGCTACAGCACCGATGAGGTCCTGGGCCACACTGCCCTGGAAATCAATATCTGGGCCGATCCCAGCCAACGGCAAACCTTGCTGGAAACCATCACCCGCGATGGCTTCGTGCGTAACCAGGAAATGCTGGTGCGCAACCACAGTGGCGACCTGCTCACGGTGCAGGTCTCGGTGCAACCGATCAGCATCGACCAGCAGGACTGCCTGCTGCTTATCGCCCGCGACATCAGCGACCTCAAGCAGGCCCAGGCACAGATCCAACACCTGGCCTACCACGACTCACTGACCAACCTGCCCAATCGCGCCCTGCTGATGGACCGCCTGAGCCAGCAGATTGCCCTGCTCAAGCGCCACAACCTGCGCGGCGCCCTGCTGTTTCTCGACCTCGACCACTTCAAGCACATCAACGATTCGCTCGGCCACCCCCTCGGCGATGCCGTATTGAAGATGGTCACCGCCCGCCTGGAAAGCAGCATCCGCCAGGAAGACACGGTGGCCCGCCTGGGCGGCGATGAATTTGTCGTGCTGCTCTCCGGCCTGTCAGGCAGTCGCACTGAAGTTGTGCGCCAAACCCGCGACATCGCCAACAAGCTGCGCCAACTGCTGGCCGCACCCATGACCCTGGAAGGCCATCGCCTGCAAGTTACGCCCAGCATCGGCATGGCCCTGATCCCCGATCACGGCGACACCCCGGCCGACGTGCTCAAGCGCGCCGACATCGCCCTGTACCGCGCCAAAGCCTCTGGCCGTAACACCGTGCAGATGTTCCGCCGCAACATGCAGGAAGCCGCCAGCGCCCGCCTGCGTCTGGAGAACGACTTGCGCCTGGCCCTGGCCCGCGGCGAGTTCGAGCTGTATTTCCAGCCCCAGGTGGATGCCCGCAGCGGCCAGATCATCGGCGCCGAAACCTTGCTGCGCTGGATGCACCCGCAACAGGGCGCACAGTC
>JAIERF010000261.1 GCA_019747075.1 Pseudomonadaceae bacterium | reverse complement strand
TTCGGGTAGGCGCGCTGGAAGCGGGTGATCAGGTCGGCCAGGTAGTAGCCCGCCACCAGGCTGGTCACGCCGATGGTCAGTTGGCCGGCCACCTGGTCGGTGCTCTGTTGCAGGCTGCGTTTGGCGTTGTCGACCGAGGCCAGGATCAGGTGGGCTTGGCGCAGGAACTGGTGGCCCTGGTGGGTCAGGCTCATGCCTTTGGCGTGGCGGTTGAACAGGCTGACGCCGATCTCTTCTTCCAGTTGCTGGATGGCCAGGGTCAGGGTCGACTGGGAGATAAACACGGCCTGGGCGGCGGCGGAAATCGAGCCGGTTTCGGCGACCGCAATAAAGTGGCGGATCTGGCGCAGGGTCATCATGGGCGAGCACTCGGCGGGTGTGCGGGTCGCAGGGTGCGCGACTTTTATCGATAGGCCTGAGTGTATATCGTATTTTTCGAAAGCAGGATGGGCCGTTTGCCGGTGTTACAGCAGCGGTTGCTGGTTGCTGTCGCTGCTGAGGCGGGCGCTCAGCTCATCCCAGCGCGCCAGCATGGTGACCGGGTGACGCAGTTTCTGCGTGGGCGCCTTGGCCAGGTAAATGCCCTGGGCGTTGAAGGAGTACACCGGCAGCAGGTCGCGACGGGCGGCGGCGGGCAGTACCTGGCTGTTGAGGTTGTCGAGAATCAGCGGCTGGGCGTTCGGGCTGGGGTAGTAGGCCAGCACCATATGTGCGCTGTTGCGGCCCAAAGCCTTGACGTAGGTGAGGCGCAGGCGCTCGACGGCGACGCCGAGCTTGATCAGGCCGAAGTACTTGGCGATGGCGAAGTCTTCACAATCACCCTGGCCCAGCTTGAGGGTTTCCTCGGGGGTGGCCCAGTAATCGTTCTGGCCCCAGGCCTGCTGGTCGCTGACGTAGGCAATTGAGCCGTTGATCAAGTGGTTGACGGCCTCCAGCTTAGCTGGCTCATTCAGCTCGCTGCCGTTCTGCAGCAATTGCTGCCAGTTGCTCAGGCGCACCTGGCTGGCCGATTGCGCCAGGCCCGAGGGTTTTGCGGGCTGTGCCAGGGCGGTGCTGGCAACCAGGCACAGCAGGAGGCTGTGCAGCATTCGGCGGCTAAATGTACGGCGGCGTCTGGTGGTCAGCGGCATCAACGGCTCCGGGCACTGCAAATAGTTGGCGTCGGAATGGTGGCGGTGGCGTGGCGACGGACAATCCTCTTGGTTTCGCAACCATTTGAAAGGTAAAGATAACTTTCTGGTTTTTGGCGATTTAGAGGCATTGGTAAGTGGCCTGTTATTGTTTTTATGGCGCCACTCTACCGACGCGGCTAATCCATTTCGGAGAACGGGTCGTGGTATTCGTCGGTTTTTTCCGTTACGCCCTGTCGCGTGTCGGCCTTTGCCGGGCGGGGCTTTGCGCCCGTTGCTGGGTTGCTGTGCGGGCGCGCCAGGCCGTGCCAGCGGGCGGTGACTGGGGTATACTCGCCGGCTTTTCCAAAGTTCCGTTTGCGAGTGCCCTGCGTCATGGAAATCAACCCGATCCTCAATAGCATCAAGGACCTATCCGAACGTTCCCAGACTATTCGGGGGTATCTTTGACTACGATCACAAGCATGATCGGCTGATCGAAGTTAACCGCGAACTGGAAGACCCAAACGTCTGGAACAATCCCGAGTACGCCCAGAATCTGGGCCGCGAGCGCGCCCAGTTGGCGCAGATCGTCGATACCCTGGATGAAATGAGCAGCGGCCTGGGCGATGCCCGCGACCTGCTGGAAATGGCTGCCGAAGAAGAAGACCAGGCTGCCGTCGACGATGTGGCTGCCGAGGTTGAGCGCCTGCGTACGGCGCTGGAAGCCTTGGAGTTCCGCCGCATGTTCAGCGGCGAGATGGACGCCAACAACGCCTACTTGGATATCCAGGCCGGTTCCGGCGGCACCGAGGCCCAGGACTGGGCCAACATGCTGCTGCGCATGTACCTGCGCTGGGCCGACAAGCGTGGCTTCGAAGCCACCATCATGGAACTGTCCGCTGGCGAAGTGGCCGGGATCAAGGGCGCGACCCTGCACATCAAAGGCGAATACGCCTTTGGTTGGCTGCGCACCGAGATCGGCGTGCACCGTCTGGTGCGCAAGAGCCCGTTTGACTCCGGCAACCGTCGCCACACCTCGTTCACCGCGGTGTTCGTCTCGCCGGAAATTGATGACAACATCGAAATCGAGATCAACCCGTCGGACCTGCGCATCGACACCTACCGCTCCTCGGGCGCCGGTGGTCAGCACGTAAACACCACCGACTCGGCGGTGCGGATTACCCACGTACCGAGCAACACCGTGGTCTGCTGTCAGAACGAACGCTCCCAGCACGCCAACAAAGACACGGCGATGAAGATGCTGCGCGCGCGCTTGTACGAGCAGGAAGTGCAGAAGCGCAACGCCGCCTCGCAAGTGCTGGAAGACTCCAAGTCGGATATCGGCTGGGGCCATCAGATCCGTTCTTACGTCCTCGATGCGTCGCGGATCAAGGATCTGCGCACCAACATCGAACGCAGTGATTGCGACAAGGTGCTGGATGGCGATATCGACGAGTACCTGGTAGCCAGCCTCAAGCAAGGCCTGTAAGCGACCAGTGC
>JAIERF010000054.1 GCA_019747075.1 Pseudomonadaceae bacterium | reverse complement strand
GTCACCAGCGTGGCCACCACAGCCAAGCTGGTTGCGCTTACGCGCAACGCGCCATGCCTGGCGCACGCAAAAAAAGGGGAGCTTGCGCTCCCCCAGGGGACTTACGCTTCAATCTCGATAAGGACTTCGCCCGGCGTCACCCGGTCACCTTTAGCGATGTGGATGGCCTTGACGGTGCCGTCGATCGGCGCCTGCACTTCGGTCTCCATCTTCATCGCTTCGGTGATCAGCACGGCCTGGCCGGTCTTGACCTTGTCGCCCTCTTTCACCAGCACATCGACGATGTTGCCCGGCATGGTGGTGCTGACATCGCCTGGCGCGCTGGCCTGTTTGCGCTTGTTGCCGGCCCCGGCGACGAACTGGTTGAGCGGCTCGAACACCACCTCTTCCGGCATGCCATCCAGAGACAGGTAGAAGTGGCGCTTGCCGTCGGTTTTCACACCCACGCCGGTGATGTCGACGCGGTAGGTTTCGCCGTGCACGTCGATGATGAACTCGGTCGGTACGCCTTCGCCCGGCACCGGGCACAGGCCGCCGAATTCCGGAGTCGGCAGCAGCACTTCCGGAGTCAGGGTGCCGGCGGCACGCTCTTCGAGGAACTTGCGCCCGATGTCGGGGAACATCGCGTAGGTCAGCACGTCTTCTTCGGACTTGGCCAGCAGGCTGATTTCTTCACGCAGCTTGGCCATTTCCGGCTTGATCAGGTCGGCCGGGCGCACGTCGATGACGTCTTCGTTGCCGATCGCCTGCTTGCGCAGTTGCTCGTTGATCTTGCCCGCCGCGCGGCCGTAGCGACCTTGCAGATAGAGCTTCACTTCGTTGGTGATGGTCTTGTAGCGCTCGCCGGCGAGGACGTTGAACACCGCCTGGCTGCCGACGATTTGCGAAGTCGGCGTCACCAGCGGCGGGAAGCCCAGGTCTTCACGCACCCGTGGAATCTCGGCGAATACTTCGTTGATGCGGTGCAGAGCGCCCTGCTCTTTGAGCTGGTTGGCCAGGTTGGACATCATGCCGCCCGGCACCTGGTTAACCTGCACGCGGGTGTCCACGGCGGTGAACTCGCTTTCAAACTGGTGGTACTTCTTCCGCACGGCATAGAAGTACAGGCCGATTTCCTGCAGCAGCTCGAGGTTCAGGCCGGTGTCGTATTCGCTGCCACGCAGGGCGGCGACCATCGACTCGGTGCCAGCGTGGCTGGTGCCCCAGGCAAAGCTGGAGATCGCGGTGTCGATATGGGTCGCGCCGTTCTCGATCGCCTTCATCTGGCACATCGAAGCCAGGCCTGCGGTGTCGTGGCTGTGGATAAAGATCGGCAGCGACTGCTCGGCCTTCAGCGCCTTGACCAGCTCGCCGGTGGCGTACGGAGTCAGCAGACCGGCCATGTCCTTGATCGCCACCGAGTCGCACCCCATGGCTTCCATCTGCTTGGCCTGGTCGACGAAGGCCTGCACGGTGTGCACCGGGCTGGTGGTGTAGCACAGGGTGCCCTGGGCATGTTTGCCGGCGGCTTTCACCGCTTCGATGGACACACGCAGGTTACGCACGTCGTTCATCGCGTCGAAGATGCGGAATACGTCGATGCCATTCACGGCGGCCTTGGCGACAAAGGCGCGCACCACGTCATCGCTGTAGTGGCGATAGCCGAGCAGGTTCTGGCCGCGCAGGAGCATCTGCAGGCGGGTGTTGGGCAGCGCCGCCTTGAGCAGGCGCAGGCGCTCCCACGGGTCTTCCTTGAGGAAGCGCACGCAGGCGTCGAAGGTGGCGCCGCCCCAGACTTCCAGCGACCAGTAGCCAACCTGATCGAGCTTGGGGCAGATCGGCAGCATGTCTTCGGTGCGCATGCGGGTGGCGATCAGCGACTGGTGAGCGTCACGCAGGATGGTGTCGGTAACAAAAATCTTCTTGCTCATGTCTGGGTTCCCCTTACAGGCCGGCGTGGGCGGCGATAGCCGTGGCAATCGCCAGGGCCAGGTGCGATGGGTTTTGCTTGATCGAGTACTCGGTCAGCTCCGGGTGGGCCTCAACGAAACTGGTGTTGAACTGGCCGCTGCGGAACTCCGGATTACGGAGGATTTCCTGGTAGTAGGCGGCGGTGGTCTTCACCCCTTGCACGCGCATGTCATCCAGGGCGCGCAGGCCACGGTCCAGCGCCTCTTCCCAGGTCAGCGCCCAGACGATCAGCTTCAGGCACATCGAGTCGTAGTACGGCGGAATGGTGTAGCCGGTGTAGATCGCCGTGTCGGTGCGCACGCCAGGGCCGCCGGGCGCGTAGTAACGGGTGATCTTGCCGAAGGAAGGCAGGAAGTTGTTCTTCGGGTCTTCGGCGTTGATGCGGAACTGCAGGGCGAAGCCGCGATACTGGATGTCTTCTTGCTTGACCGACAACTCCAGCCCGGAGGCGATGCGGATCTGCTCGCGGACGATGTCGATGCCGGTGATTTCCTCGCTGATGGTGTGCTCTACCTGCACCCGCGTGTTCATCTCCATAAAGTACAGCTCGCCGTCTTCGGCCAGCAGGAACTCCACGGTACCGGCGTTCTCGTAGCCCACGGCCTTGGCCGCGCGCACGGCCAGGTCGCCGATATAGGCGCGCTG
>JAIERF010000346.1 GCA_019747075.1 Pseudomonadaceae bacterium | reverse complement strand
TCACTCGGCGAGGCGCCCACCTGGTTAACCGCCCGCACGATCTCATCCAGTGAGGTGCCGGGGCCGAACTTGAACATCGGTTTGTTTTCCTGATCGGCAGTCACCTTGGACTTCGGCACCACCACCGTTTCGCCGCTGGCCAAGGCATTGGGCTGGCTGACAATCGGCTCTTCGGTAATGGTCACGGTCAGGCTGCCATGGGTCACTGCCGCCGGCTGCACCTTGACGTTCTGACCGATGACGATGGTGCCGGTACGGGCATTGATGATGACCTTGGCCACCGCCTGCCCGGCTTCCACTTCGAGATTCTCCAGGATCGACAGGTAGTCGACCCGCTGACCCGGATCCAGCGGCGCACTGACCCGCACCGAGCCGGCATCCAGCGCCTGAGCTACGCCAGGGCCGAGCAATTCGTTGATCTTGTCGACAATCCGCTTGGCGGTGGTGAAGTCGGCCCGATTGAGGTTCAGGGTCAGGGTATTGCCCTGATCGAAACCACTCGGCACCGGCCGCTCCACGGTGGCACCACCGGGAATGCGCCCGGAGGACGGTACGTTGACGGTGATCTTCGAGCCGTCGGCACCCTCGGCGTCAAAACCGCCCACCACCAGGCTGCCCTGGGCGATGGCGTAGACGTTGCCGTCGACGCCTTTCAGTGGCGCCATCAACAGGCTGCCGCCGCGCAGGCTCTTGGCGTTACCGATGGAGTTGACGGTCACATCGATGCTCTGCCCCGGCTTGGCAAACGCCGGCAGGTCGGCATACAAGGCCACCGCCGCGACGTTTTTCAGCTGCACGTTACCGCCACCGGCCGGCACCTTGATGCCGAACTGGGCGAGCATGTTGTTGAAGGTCTGCAGGGTGAACGGGGTCTGGGTGGTCTGGTCACCGGAGCCATTCAAGCCCACCACCAGACCGTAGCCGATCAGTTGGTTGGCCCGTACGCCCTGGATGCTGGCGAGGTCTTTCAGGCGCTCGGCCTGCACCGCACTGGCAGCCAGCAGCAGGCAAAAGCAGACGATCAATCGGTTCATGCTCGGCACCTTAGAACGGCCACAGCGGGCTGATAAAGAAACGATCGAACCAGCCCGGCTGGCTGGCATCGGCAAAAGCACCGGTTCCGGAGTAGGTAATGCGTGCATCCGCGACCCGCGTCGACGCCACGGTGTTATCGGTGGCCACGTCGTCTGGGCGAATCAGGCCGGCAATGCGCACCAGTTCGTCACCGGTATTGAGGGTCAGCCATTTCTCCCCGCGCACCGACAGAATGCCGTTGGGCAAGACTTCGGCCACGGTCACGGTAATCGAGCCGGTCAGGCTGTTGCTCTGCCCCGCCTGGCTGTCGCCCTTGGTGTCGCGGGAGCCGGAGTAGCCCACGTCCAGATTCAGGTTGGCGCCCGTCAGCGGGTTCAAGCCGGAATCCGGGTTATCGACCGAGACAGTCGAGCCAAACAGCGAGGTCAGACCCATCTTCGCGGTGCTGTCCTTGGCGATTTGCGAGTTGGCGTTTTTGCTCGCCTGGGTTTTTTCATTCAGGGTGATGGTGATGATGTCACCCACCCTGTAGGCCTTGCGGTCATCGTAGAGGTTGTTGCCAAAGCCCGGCTGATAGATGGCGCCATTGTTCTGCGCCGCCGGCAAGGGCGTACGTGGCAGCACGGGCGAGAAGTACGGGTCATTCGGCTTGGGCGCGGGCGCCACACAGCCATTCAGCGCCAGGGCGCCAAACAGCGAGCAAACAATCATTAGCCGGTTCATACCTACTACCTCACGGCGTGCTGCAACAGAAGCGGGGTCAAACAGCGACCGCCACCCGCGAATTAAAGATTCTGGGTAATAAAGGAGAGCATCTGGTCGGCCGTCGAGATGACCTTGGAGTTCATCTCGTAGGCGCGCTGGGTGGTGATCATGTTGACCAGTTCTTCCACCACGCTGACGTTGGAGTTCTCCAGGGTGTTCTGCAGCACCGTGCCCAAGCCGGTCAAACCAGGCGTACCCACCTGCGGCGCGCCGCTGGAACCGGTTTCAAGGAACAGGTTATTGCCAATCGCCTGTAAGCCCGCCGGGTTGACGAAGTCGGCAGTCTGGATGTTGCCGATCACCTGCGGGGTCGGATCACCGCTAACCGTCACCGATACCGTGCCGTCTTCGCCGACGGTGAAGGTTTGCACTTCTGATGGCAGGACGATGGCCGGTTCCAGGGAGTAACCCTGAGAGGTCACCAACTGGCCATTGGAGTCCAGGTGAAAACTGCCGTCACGGGTATAGGAAACCGTGCCGTCCGGCTGCAGAATCTGGAAGAACCCACGGCCATTCACGGCCATATCCAGCGGCTGCTCGGTGGTCTGCAGGCTGCCCTCGGTGAACATCTTCGAGGTGCCGACAATGCGCACACCGGTGCCCAGCTGCAAGCCGGTGGGCAGCTGACTGTCCTGACTCGACTGCGCACCTGGCTGGCGACGGATCTGATAAAGCAGGTCCTGAAACTCGGCCCGATCACGTTTGAAGCCAGTGGTCGAGACGTTGGCCAGGTTGTTGGAAATGGTCGTCAGGTTCATGTCCTGAGCGGACAACCCGGTTTTACTGAC
>JAIERF010000095.1 GCA_019747075.1 Pseudomonadaceae bacterium | reverse complement strand
TACCAGGCGATCTACGCCTTCGGCGCGCGCTCCTTCACGATCTGGAACAGCGACCTCAAGCCGGTCTACGACAGCGGCAGCGACTTCGAACGCATCAGCGCCGCGCGCCTGCCGGCGCTGTTCAACAGCAACCACAAGGACAACAGCCCCGACGGACGCAGCGACGACAAAGGCCCCGAGCCGGAAGGCGTCACCGTCAGCGAACTGTGGGGCAAGCCCTATGCCTTCGTCGGCCTGGAGCGCCTGAGTGCGGTGATGGTCTACGACCTCAGCCAACCTAAAGCCCCGCGCTTCGTCGAGCTGGTCAGCAACCGCAATGCCGCCGCCAAACCACCGGCCGCTGCAGCCGGCGACCTCGGCCCCGAAGGCGTGATGGTGATTGCCGCAGAACGCAGCCCGCTGCCAGGCGTACCTTTGCTGGTGGTCGGCAACGAAGTCAGCGGCACCACCACCCTGTACCGCATCGACCGCCAATAATCCCGCCCCGCGCACGCCTTGGCCCGCCCTACCCGGCGGCCAAGGCTTGCAGCCAGCAGACGACTGCGCCAGAGTTCAACGGCTGCCAATCCCGCGCCATTGAGCCCTGCCCATGCACAACCTGAACTACCTGATCGGCATGACTGCCATCGCCGCCTTCGCCATGGCCGGCGTGCTCGCCGCCGCGCGCAAAGACATGGACATCATCAGCCTGACCTTCCTCGGCGTGATCACCGCCGTGGGCGGCGGCACCCTGCGCGACTTGCTGCTGAGCACCCAGGTGTTCTGGGTGCTCGATTTCAACTATGTGTGGATCGCGATTGCTGCCTCGATCTTCGCCTTTTATCTGGAACGCCACCTGCGCGATGAAAGCGTCTGGGCACTGATCCTCTACCTCGACGCCTTCGGCATTGCCCTGTTCGGCGTGCAATCGATCGACAAGGCCCTGGCCCTGCACTTCTCGGCCCCGGTGGCGGTGGTCATGGCCACCATCACCGGCATCGGCGGCGGCCTGGTCCGTGACGTCCTCGCACAGCGCCCCAACCTGCTGCTCAGCCGCGAGATTTACGCCACCACCATCATCGTCGGCAGCATCTGCTACATCGGCCTGATGGGCCTCGGCGGCAAAACCGCCCTGACCACCCTGGCCGGGGTCGCGGTGACCTTTATCTTCCGCTCCCTGGCCATCCACCGGCACTGGCGTATGCCCAGGTGGTTGACCCTGCGCAGCAACCTCAACGGTTAATCCCAGGGGCCGCAACAGAGCAGTGTTACCGAGTAACAGTTGAAGCCAAAAAAATGCACACTATCGGTGCAAAAATAATTAAATCGCCTGACTGCGACGAAAAATCGCATCAAAATGTAGCAAATATTTAACATTCGCTGCATTTTCTTGCACGACAAGCTGGTACGATAGGTAACACGACAACCCACTACAGGTTGCCAACCTAGTTCAAACCCTTGTCGCCGGGCTTATCCGGTAACAGTTAGCAAACCACTGGTGCTTACCATGAAACTCTTTGGCTTCTTCGCCGTTTTTGGCTTCTCCTTCGTCCCTCATATTTCTGAGCAAGACCTCAAGGCCCGCGACTGAGCAAACCGCTAGCACGTCGCAACGGCGACTACCGGGGCAACCCCCTAGCCGCTTGCTTGACCGCTAAACGAAAAAGCCCGCACGGTTGTGCGGGCTTTTTCGTTTACAGCTCCCAGCTCAAGGCTGCCAGTCAGCCACACCATATTTGCCCAGAATCTGCGCCAACCGCCCAGACTCACGCAGCGCCACCAGGCCCTGATCGAATCGTTCGGGCAAGCTGTAGGCGCCCGGCCGCTTGGGGCTGAAGGCCATATACAGCGGCACCGCTTGATTGCAGCCGGCCGAGACCACGCGCCCGGCATAGGCGGGATCGAGCAGCAGGAAGTTCATCACCGAGCGGTCTTCGATCATGCCGTCCAACCCGCCGCGCACCAGCTTGCGTAGGTTGCGCCGGGCAGGCTCATCGCCCGACTCGGCAAAAATCTTGGCCTTGTTTTCCTCATTGGCCAACCACTCGCCAATGCCTTCGGCATATTCATAACCCAAGGCGATACCCAGACGCTGCACGCCGTGAAGATCCGCAGCCTGGCCGTGGTAGGCCAGCGTGCTGCCAGAGGCCACATAGAGGCAATCATAGGCATGCCCCACCGGCTGCCGACCGATGAGCAACTGTCCCTCGTGCGCCATCTCTGCGGTGGCGGCAATCGCTGCCGTGCTCACGCCCTGGCGCGTCTGCAGCACGGCGCGCCTCCAGGGCAGCACCTGATAATCGATATGATCCTCGGGAAAGACGGCGGTCAACACCTCAATGATGTACCCCGGCAAAGGTGCATCGGGCTGACAGTTGAAGGGGCACCAGATGTCCGCAACCACCTGTAAGCGCTCGGCATGGGCTCGCGCAGCCAGCACCAGCAACGTAACCGCGAACAAACATTTGAACGCCGGACGCATGCAGACTCCTTCTCCATGGCGACAGATTGACCGCGGGCATACCGCGGTCGTCTGCCAGGCAGTCTAGACACCGCGATAAAACGGCGCCAAAAAAACAA
>JAIERF010000197.1 GCA_019747075.1 Pseudomonadaceae bacterium | reverse complement strand
GAACTGGTGAGCATGGGCGTGGCGGCGGTGAAGATCGAAGGGCGGCAACGCAGCCCGGCCTATGTCGAGCAGGTCACCAAGGTCTGGCGCGCGGCGCTGGACGCCTACACCAAGGCCCCGCACAGCTACAGCGTGGCGCCGGACTGGCGCAGCGCGCTGGCGGCGTTGTCCGAAGGCAGCCAGACCACCCTGGGCGCTTACCACCGCGCCTGGCAATAAGGGGAATGCACATGCAACTGACACTTGGTCCGGTTCTGTTTGGTTGGCAGCGCCAGCAATTGCTGGATTTTTATGCCGAGATGGCCAGCCAGCCGCTGGACGTGATTTACCTGGGCGAGACGGTGTGCAGCAAGCGCCGCGCCCTGTCGCTGGATGACTGGCTGGGCCTGGCCCGCGACCTGCGCGAAGCCTGCTCGGCGGAACTGGTGATCAGCGGGCTGACCCTGCTGGAGGCCGCCTCCGAGCTGTCGAGCCTGCGCCGTCTGTGTGACAACGGCGAGCTGATGGTCGAGGCCAATGACCTGGCGGCCGTGCAGTTTCTCGCGGCCAAGGGCGTCGGCTTTGTCGGCGGCGCGGCCTTGAATATCTACAACGGTCACGCCCTGGCCGAGTTCACCGCCTGCGGCCTGCAGCGCTGGGTGCCGCCGGTGGAATGCTCGGCCGAACTGATCCGCCTGGCCCGCGCTCAATACCTGGAGTTGGCGGATGTGCCGCCGTTGCCGCAGATCGAGGTGTTTGCCTACGGCCATCTGCCGCTGGCCTATTCGGCACGCTGTTTCACTGCGCGGGCGCACAACCTGGCCAAGGACGATTGCGCCATCTGCTGCGAGAAATACCCCGAGGGTATGAACATGCTCAGCCAGGAAGGCACGCCGCTGTTCACCCTCAACGGCATCCAGACCATGTCGGCCGAGGTGCATAACCTGCTGGCCGATTACCCGTCTCTGCCGGCGGCCGGCGTCGACCTGCTGCGCCTGAGCCCGCGAGCCCAAGGCATGGAAGAGGTGATCGCCGCCTTTGATGCGGTGCGTAACGGTGGCTTGCCGCCGCTGGCGGTGGAGGGCTGCAATGGCTACTGGCATGGCCGTCCCGGCATGCTGCGGGCCGAGGAGTTGGGCGTATGTTGAAACCTGCCGGTTTGTTCCTGCGCGGTGCCGAGCGCTGCTTGCCGCTGACCCGCCATGTGCCCTTTATGCTGCAACGCCTGGCCCTGGAAAAGAGCCTTAATCGCTTGTTCGCCGAGCCCTTGGCGGATGGTGCCTTCGATATCCTGCGTGGCTGCTGGCTGCGTCTGCAGGTGCGCGATCTCAACCTAGCCTGGTACCTGACCCGCACCGACAGTGGCCTGCAAGTGGCCGAGCGGGCGCTGGCCCAGGTCAGCATCAGTGGCAACTGGGGAGACTTCCTGCTGCTGGCCAGCCGCAAGGAAGACCCGGATACCCTGTTTTTCCGTCGTCGTCTGGTGATTGAAGGGGATACCGAACTGGGCCTGGCGGTGAAAAATCTACTCGACAGCCTCGACCCCGACGAGTTGCCGACCTGGCTGTGGAGCGCCCTGCAACAACTGGGTGAAGCCCAGTTGCTGCGCAGCGCCAGCTGATGGCGGTGCTCACCTCAACCCCGGAATCTTCTGGGGTTGAGGTGTTTGCGTGGGTCTTTCCCGGATGGTATCCGGCTACCTTCGCCAACAGATTTTGGCTGGGTAGGATGGGTTGAGCTTGCGATACCCATCAAGTCGCTGCCGGCACGCTAACCCATGATGGGTATCGCTGCGCTCAACCCATCCTACGGCTGTCGTGCCTGCTTGTAGCCCGGATGCAATCCGGGGCCTTGACTCAGTCCTTTCCTGTACGAACAACCGCTACCGCGATTACCCCGGATGCCCGTCGGTGCGGGCGCTCAGCAGCATCGGCGCGTAGTGCCAGGCAAACAGGCCGAAGGCGCCGGCCCAGCAGGCCGCGGCCAGCCACAGCGAATACAGCGGCCAGACGCTGGGCAAGAACACCCGCGCCACGCTACCCAAATTGAGTAGGGCGAAGGCCCAGGCCATGGCCTTGGGGGCCACCAGGTCACGGCCGGTGTGGCCGAGACTGACGCGGGCAATCATGGCCAGAATCAGCCCAGCCATGGCGCCGACCGTCAGCGCGTGCAGCGCCGGGCTCGGGCTGCTCAGCAGGCCCAAATGCCAGAGCGCCAGGCCGAGAGCGGCGATGGCCAACCAGGCAATTGCCAGATGCAGCGACCAGAGCAAGTCGACCTGCCAGATACCGCGGTCATACCAGCGTGCCAAACGCAGCAGGTGGCCGATACCAAAAGCCGCCAGCGGCACCGCCAGCCACAGGCTCGGTTGCAGGCCTAGGCCCGTGGCAAACAGTACGGCCAGCAACAGGCCGCAGGCCAGCAGGCTTTTATCCAGCCACACCCAGGGTTTAACCCCTTGCACCCGGCGCAGGCCGCGCTGAGTAAAGAAGGGGATTACCCGGCCGCCGATCAGGCCCATCAAGGCGCCCACCAGCCAGATCCCGGCATAGGCGGCCTGGCGTTGCAGGC
>JAIERF010000347.1 GCA_019747075.1 Pseudomonadaceae bacterium | reverse complement strand
CTGGACACCCTGCGCATCATCGCCCCCTATGCCCTGCTGATGGCCCTGGTCGGCATTCTGGAAACCCTGCTGACCCTCAATCTGACCGACGAAATCACCGCCAGCCGTGGCTATCCAGACCGCGAGTGCGTGACCCTGGGCGCGGCCAATATGGTCTCCGGCCTGTTCGGCGGCATGGGCGGCTGCGCGATGATCGGCCAGACCGTGATCAACCTCAGCTCCGGCGGCCGTGGGCGACTGTCTGGCGTGGTGGCCGGGGTGATGATCCTGCTGTTTATCCTGTTTCTCTCGCCCCTGATCGAGCGCATTCCACTGGCCGCGCTGGTCGGCGTGATGTTCGTAGTGGCCCAGCAAACCTTCGCCTGGGCCTCGCTGCGGGTGCTGCACAAGGTGCCGCGCAACGACGTTGTGGTGATCATCGCCGTGACCACCATCACCGTATTCACCGACCTGGCCACCGCGGTGCTCTGCGGCATCGTCATCGCGGCGCTGAACTTTGCCTGGCAACAGGCCCGCGAACTGTATGCCGACAGCGACCTGCAGGCCGACGGCAGCAAACTCTACCGCGTGCATGGCACCCTGTTCTTCGCCTCAACCACGCCGTTTCTCAACCAGTTCGACCCCGCCAACGACCCGGCCCAAGTCACCCTCGACTGCCGCCACCTGAGCTTCGTCGACTACTCGGCCATCGCCGCGCTGAAAACCCTGCGTGAACGCTACAGCAAAGCCGGTAAACACCTGCGCGTGCTGCACTTGTCTGAACGCTGCAAACAACTGCTCAAACGCGCGGGCATGCAGCACGACTGAGCGTGAACGCAGCAACCGCTGCAAACACACAGTTTGTAAAACATCGGCCAGCCGCGCTCGCGACAATCGACGTTATGCTTGGTTCCCTCATTTTTTTGCGTATCCAAATGCCCTCCTCGCCGGAACCTCCCAGTCGAAGCGTCCCCCCGATAGATTGCTCTGACCGTTCAGTGCACCTCCTGGCCGATCAACCATCGGCGATCACCAGCCCACGCGGCCATCTCGATCGTATTGACCTAACCAGTGTCTACGACCGCATGGGCGATACACTCACAAAGCCTGCAGATCCAGGCGCTGTGTGCGATCGCAAGAGCGCTGCCATTGGTGTTTATCACCCGCGAAAGCCTGCAGTACTCGCTGTAAGGCCGCCTCCAGATCAAGCCCCGAGCGTTCACCCAGGCTTCATGGCTAAGCTCGAAGCAAGAGCCTGCCCAGTAGCGCTACAAACCATTGCGGCCTAAAGGCGCTTAACGCCTTAATCGATACGAACACACACAGGTGTGGTGCGCCGAAAAAGCACCAGGAGAACACGCGTGGAACTTTTTGCATTGGCATTTCTGATCATCCTCAATGGCCTGTTAGCCATGTCGGAAATTGCCCTGGTCGCCGCCAGAAAGGCTCGACTGATGAAACTCGCCGCCGACGGCGACTCAGCCGCCGCCGTGGCATTGAAACTTGGCGAGGACCCGACCAAGTTCCTCTCGACCATCCAGATCGGTATCACCTCCATCGGCATCCTCAACGGTATCGTCGGTGAGGCCGTGCTCGCCGCGCCGCTGGCCACCTGGCTACAAACCTTTGGCGTGGCCAGCAGCACAGCCAGCATCGGCGCCACTGCCGGCGTCGTGATCGTGATCACCTACGTTTCCATTGTGATCGGCGAACTGGTGCCCAAACGCATCGGCCAACTCAACCCCGAAGCCATTGCCCGCCTGGTGGCGCGCCCGATGGTGACCCTGGCCTTCCTGACCCGCCCGTTTGTATTGCTGCTGTCGTGGTCGACCCACGCGATCCTGCGCATCATGGGTGTGCGTTTGGTCAACAACTCCGGGGTTACCGAGGAAGAGATCCACGCCATGCTCGAAGAGGGCTCGGAGTCCGGTGTTATCGAGCAGCATCAGCACGAGATGGTGCGCAACGTGTTCCGCCTGGACGACCGCCAGCTTGGCTCGCTGATGATCCCGCGCTCGGCCCTTGTGTACGTCGACGTGCGCAAAACGCCGGAAGAAAACATCCAGATGATGATCGAGTCGGAACACTCTAGGTTCCCGGTCTGCGACGGTGGGCTGAACAACTTGCTCGGCGTGGTTCACGCCAAACAGGCTTTTGCGTGCCTGGCCAAGGGGGAAAAACCCGACTTCACCGAGCAATTGCACCCCTGCGTGTACGTGCCAGAAACCCTCACCGGCATGGAGCTACTGGAACAGTTCCGCGCCAGCAGCATGCAGATGGCCTTCGTGATCGATGAATACGGCGAAGTAGAGGGCATCGTTACCCTGCAGGACGTTCTCGAAGCCGTAACCGGCGAGTTCACAACCCACAATGCGGATGACGCCTGGGCGGTACAGCGCCACGATGGCTCCTGGCTGCTCGATGGCGCCATCCCGATCCCCGAGATGAAGGATCGCCTGACGCTCAAGACCGTTCCCGAGGAAGACAAAGGACGCTTTCACACCGTGTCCGGCATGATCATGCTGCTCTTGGGCCGGGTCCCGGCGACCAGCGACCGCGT
>JAIERF010000391.1 GCA_019747075.1 Pseudomonadaceae bacterium | reverse complement strand
AAAGTCGGCAGCCAGACCCAGCCCGTGGAAGAGTTTGTCCAACGCCTTGAGCGCTTGCTCAAGGCCTGATTTTTTTCCCTGATTAATGAGACGACCGGTCACCTGGCCGGCAGAGGAGCATCCATGACCGCCCCCGTAAAAGCCCTGTTTGAACCCTTCCGCCTGGGCAACCTGGAACTGCCGACCCGCGTGGTCATGGCCCCCATGACCCGCTCCTTCTCGCCAGGCGGCGTGCCCAACAGCAAGGTCATTGAGTACTACCGTCGCCGCGCCGCGGCCGGCGTGGGTCTGATCATCACCGAAGGCACCACGGTCAACCACCCGGCCGCCAACGGCTTCCCCAACGTGCCGCGTTTCTATGGTGAAGACGCCCTGGCCGGCTGGAAGAAAGTGGTCGACGCCGTGCACGCCGAAGGCGGCCGCATCGTCCCGCAACTCTGGCACGTCGGCAATGTGCGCAAGCTCGGCACCGAGCCGGATGGCGACGTACCCGGCTACGGCCCGATGGAAAAACTCAAGGATGGCAAGGAAGTCGTGCATGGCATGACCCAGGCCGATATCGACAACGTCATCGCCGCCTTCGCCCAAGCCGCCCGTGACGCCCAGTCCATCGGCATGGACGGCGTGGAAATCCACGGCGCCCACGGCTATCTGGTCGACCAGTTCTTCTGGGAAGGTAGCAACCAGCGCACCGACGGCTACGGCGGCAGCCTGGCCAACCGTTCACGCTTTGCCATTGAACTGATCAAGGCCGTACGCGCCGCCGTCGGCCCGGACTTCCCGATCATCCTGCGCTTCTCCCAGTGGAAGCAGCAGGACTACTCGGCACGCCTGGTGCTGACCCCGGAAGCCCTGGGTGAATTCCTGCAACCGCTGTCGGACGCCGGCGTGGACATCTTCCACTGCTCGACTCGTCGCTTCTGGGAGCCGGAGTTCGACGACTCCGACCTCAACCTGGCCGGCTGGACCCGCAAGCTCACTGGCAAGCCGACCATCACCGTGGGCAGCGTCGGCCTAGACGGCGAGTTCCTGCAATTTATGGTCAACACCGACAAGGTCGCCAAGCCTGCCGATCTCGGCGCCCTGCTGACCCGCCTGAACAATCAGGAGTTTGATTTGGTGGCCGTCGGCCGCGCCTTGCTGGTCGATCCGGAGTGGGCGGTGAAGGTCCGCGATGGCCACCAAGAGGACATCCTGCCGTTCAGCCGCGAAGCCTTGATGAAACTGGTTTAATCCGGAAACCAACCCCTGGCGCACGGTGCAAACCGAGCGCCACCTTTGAGCCTCGCTAGCGCGGGGCTTTTTTTTGCGCATGATTTTGTCGACCCCAGCCCGTAGAATCGCGCCTTTCCGTTTGCCGCGAGCCTGCCATGCCGACCCATCAACTGCGCCCCCAGGGGGACTTCCCCGTTGCCGGCCTGCCCCGCCGCCTGGCGGCCATGTTCTATGACTTTTTGCTCTGCGTAGCCTTGCTGTTGGTGATTGCCTCGCTCTACCGCCTGGCTCTCAGCGGTTTTTATGGCAGCGAGCAACTCAAGCAACTCTCCGATTCCGGCGCCCTGGACGGCGATCCCTTGCTGTCGACCCTGTTGCTGCTGAGCCTGTTTGGCTTTTTTGCCAAGTTCTGGACCCACAACGGCCAGACCCTGGGCATGCAGGTGTGGGGCATCCGCGTGCAGAACGCTAACGGCAGCGCCATCGACCTATGGCAAGCGCTGCTGCGCTTCCTGATCGCTATCATCTCCTGGCTCTGCTGTGGCCTGGGCTTCTGGTGGATGCTCTGGGACAAGAAAAAGCTCAGCTGGCACGACCGTTACTCGGAAAGCATGATCGTGCAGCTGCCGAAAAAGCAGTAACGCCCAGCGATAAAAAAACCGGCAATCACTGCCGGTTTTTTTATTTGCGCACCACCCGCCGGGTTATCCGGCGCGGCGCAGCATCACCAGCCCAGCCAGGGCGCAAATGGCGGCCGGGATCAACACCGCCAACAGCGGTGGGAAGCCGAACACCAGACTGGAAGGCCCCAGCAAGTCCTGGCCGATCTTGAACACAAAGCCCACCAGCACGCCGGTAAACACCCGCTGACCAAGAGTCACCGAGCGCAACGGGCCGAAGATAAAGGAGATGGCCATCAACACCAGCGCCGCCGTCACCAGGGGTTGCAGGATTTTGGTCCAGAACGCTAGCCAGTAACGCCCATTGGCCAGGCCCTGATCGGCCAGGTAATGGATGTAGCGCCACAAGCCAGTCACTGACAACGCCTCAGGTTCCAACACCACTGTGCCGAGCAACTGCGGGTTCAACTGCACGTCCCAGCGCTGGCTCGGGCTGTTGACCACGGCGGTGGATTGCTCCTGCAGCTGAGTCGTGACCACATCTTCCAGCTGCCAGTGATCACTTTGAAACAGCGCGCGACGGGCGAAGCTAGCCGACAGTAGGTTGCGCTGGGCATCGAACTGGTAGCGCGTGACCCCGAGCAGCACGCCATTGGGCTGCACGGCGTTGATATGGATGAACTCATCACCCTGACGGTGCCACA
>JAIERF010000284.1 GCA_019747075.1 Pseudomonadaceae bacterium | reverse complement strand
CGCCTGAACCCGTTCTACCGCCGCAGCCTGCAGGCCTACCTGGCCTGGCAACACCAGCTGCAGCAGTGGGTCGAGCACAGCAATCTGCCGGAAGATGACCGCGCCCGCGCGCGCTTTATTCTGGCCATGCTCACCGACGCCATTGCCCCCTCCAACAGCCCGCTCAATCCGCTGGCGCTCAAGGAGCTGTTCAATACCGGCGGCAACAGCCTGGTCAAGGGGCTGCGCCAGTTGCTCGACGACGTCGTCAACAACGGCGGCATGCCCCGTCAGGTCAACAAGCTGGCCTTCGAAGTGGGCCGCAACCTGGCCACCACCGCCGGTGCCGTGGTGTATCGCAACGAGCTGCTGGAGCTGATCCAGTACAAGTCGATGAGCGAAAAGCAGTACGAACGGCCACTGCTGATCGTGCCGCCGCAAATCAACAAGTACTACATCTTCGATCTCAGTGCGGATAAAAGCTTCGTCCAGTACGCCTTGAAAAATGGTCTGCAGGTGTTTGTCATCAGCTGGCGCAATCCCGATGCGCGGCACCGCGAGTGGGGCTTGTCGACCTATGTCGAAGCCCTGGAACAGGCCATGGATGTGTGCCGGGAAATCACCGGCAGTCGCTCGGTCAACCTGCTCGGCGCCTGCGCCGGCGGCCTCACCAACGCCGCCCTGCAAGGTCATCTGCAAGCCAAGCGGCAATTGCGCAAAGTCAGCAGCGCCACCTATCTGGTCAGCCTGCTGGACAGCCAGGTCGACAGCACACCCATGCTGTTTGCCGACGAAAAAACCCTGGAGGCGGCCAAGCGCCGCTCTTACCAGCAGGGCGTACTCGACGGCCGCGATATGGCCAAGGTGTTTGCCTGGATGCGCCCCAACGATCTGGTGTGGAACTACTGGATCAACAATTACCTGCTCGGAAAACAGCCGCCGGCGTTCGACATTCTCTACTGGAACAACGACAACACCCGTCTGCCGGCAGCGCTGCACGGCGACATTCTCGACTTTTTCAAACTCAACCCACTCAAACATGCCGGCGGCCTGGAGATTTGCGGCACACCGGTGAACCTGCAGAAGGTCACGGTCGACAGTTTCAATGTGGCCGGCGTCAACGATCACATCACGCCCTGGGCAGCGGTGTATCGCTCGACCCAACTGCTCGGCGGGCACAAGCGCTTCCTGCTGTCCAACAGCGGGCATATCCAGAGCATTCTCAACCCGCCCAGCAACCCCAAGGCCAACTATTACGAAGGCAGCCACCTGAATGGCAACGCCAACGAATGGCACGCCGACGCCAATAATCTGCACGGCAGCTGGTGGCCGACCTGGCTGGAATGGGTGCAAAAACGCTCCGGTGAGCAACGCCCAACCCTCAGCACCCTGGGCAATCAGCACTATCCGCCACAGGAGAAAGCGCCCGGCACCTACGTGCACATGCGCTGAGCGCACCCTTACTCGCCGACCTGAAATAAGAAGACTGGATGAAAACCCGCGACCGTATCCTTGAGTGTGCCCTGGCGCTGTTCAACCAGGAGGGCGAACCCAATGTCTCCACCCTGGAGATCGCCAATGAACTGGGCATCAGCCCTGGCAACCTGTACTACCACTTCCACGGCAAGGAGCCGCTGGTACTGGAGCTGTTCGAGCGCTTCCAGCATGAAATGGCGCCACTGCTGAACCCGCCCGCCGAGGCGCAACTGGAGGCGGAAGATTACTGGCTGTTCCTGCACCTGATCGTCGAACGCCTGGCGCTGTTCCGCTTCCTGTTCCAGGACCTGTCCAACCTGGCCGGGCGCCTGCCGAAACTGGCCCGCGGCATCCGCGCCTGGCTCAATACCCTGAAGCGCACCCTCGCCTCCCTGCTGGCCAGCCTCAAGGCGCAAGGCCTGCTGAGCAGCGACACCCAGGCCCTGGGTCAACTGGTTGAGCAGATCACCCTGACCCTGCTGTTCTCCCTCGACTACCAACGCATCATCGGTAGCAGCGGCGAGATCCGCCTGGTGGTTTATCAGGTCATGATGCTGGTAGCCCCGCACCTAACGCCCGCTCCCCGACACACCGCCGAACAACTGGCCCAGCGTTACCTGCAGGCCTAAACGGAAAAGCCCGGCACTAGGCCGGGCTTTTTCATTCCTGAAGAACTCAGGACGGTGTAACAGGACTCGCCGGGGCAGCAGGCGCTACGGCCGGAGCAACAGCGGCAACCGGAGCTGCCGGCTTGGCGACTGGCGCCTTTTTCACCGCAGGCTTTTTCACCGCAGCCGGCTTGGCCACAGCGGGTTTAGCTGCTGCTGGTTTAGCCGCGGCTGGTTTGGCTGCAGCTTTGACCGCAGGTTTAACCGCTGGCTTTTTCACTGCCGGCTTGGCCGCAGCTTTCAGCGCTGGCTTAACCGACGAAGCGGAAATACCGGTGAGTTTCTCGATCTGCTTGGTCAGGCTTTCAACCTTGCTGTGCAGGTCTTTGACTTCATTGCGGCTCGGTACACCAAGGCGCGAGATGGCGCTGTTCAGGCGCTTGTCGAACGCGTCTTCCAACTCGCT
>JAIERF010000343.1 GCA_019747075.1 Pseudomonadaceae bacterium | reverse complement strand
CTTTAAAGTGGCGCCTTGCAGAGCTGATGAATTCCTCGACCAACCAGTCACATTTGCCAGAAGAGCTTACCGATGGAACACCGTGAGGCGCTTGTCGCGCTGCGACATTTTCTTTCAACCCAGATCCTCGGCCAGGAAAAACTCATCGAAAGGCTGCTGATTGCCTTGCTGGCCGACGGCCACATGCTGGTCGAGGGCGCTCCGGGCCTGGCCAAGACCAAGGCCATCAAGGAACTGGCCGAAGGCATCGAGGCAGAATTCCACCGCATTCAGTTCACCCCTGATTTGTTACCGGCTGATATCACCGGCACGGAAATCTATCGCCCGGAAACCGGCAGCTTCGTGTTCCAGCAAGGGCCGATCTTCCACAACCTGGTGCTGGCCGATGAAATCAACCGCGCGCCGGCCAAGGTGCAATCGGCCCTGCTGGAAGCCATGGCCGAACGCCAGGTCAGCGTCGGGCGCACCACCTACGCGCTGTCGCCGCTGTTTCTGGTGATGGCCACGCAGAACCCGATTGAGCAGGAAGGCACCTACCCGCTGCCGGAAGCCCAGCTCGACCGCTTCCTGATGCACGTGAAAATCGGCTTCCCGGACGCCGCAGTGGAACGCAAGATCCTGCAGCAGGCCCGCGGTGAAGCGCTGAACGGCGAAACCAAACCCGAGCACAAGGTCAGCCAGGCGGCGATCTTTGCCGCCCGCAGCGAGATCCTCGGCTTGTACATGGCCGAAGCGGTGGAGGAATACCTGGTGCAGCTGGTGATGGCCACCCGCACCCCCGCCAAGTTCGACCCGGAGCTGGCCGAATGGCTCACCTACGGTGCCAGCCCGCGCGGTTCCATCGCCCTCGACCGCTGCGCCCGCGCCCATGCCTGGTTGGCCGGACGCGATTTCGTCAGCCCGGAAGATATCCAGGCCGTGCTGTTCGACGTGCTGCGTCACCGCATCATCCTGTCGTTCGAGGCGGAAGCCGCCGGCATCGATCAGGACCGGGTCATCCAGCGCATCCTCGACGTGGTGGCGGTGGCGTGATGCGACGTCGCTGGGTAGCCCGGATGCAAGCCGGAAATCTTCACGCACGATTCCCGGATTGCATCCGGGCTGCGCGCTAGCAGCATGCACAACCAGCCTACCCAACCCGGCATTCAGGTCAGCCTCGCCGAGCTGATCGATATGCGCCATCGCGCCCGCGAAGTGCAGCTTTTCTCCACCCAGGCCAAGCGCAGCCCGCTGGCCGGCCTGCACCACTCCAAGCTGCGCGGACGCGGGGTGGATTTCGACCAGGTGCGGGCCTACCAGGCCGGCGACGACGTGCGCACCATCGACTGGCGCGTCACTGCGCGCACCCAGGAGCCACACACCAAGCTGTTCCATGAGGAGCGCGAACGGCCGATCTTCATCATGGTCGAGCAAAGCCGGCGGCTGTTTTTCGGCAGTGGCCTGATGTTCAAGTCAGTGCTCGCCGCCCAAGCCGCCAGCCTGATCGGCTGGGCCGCCCTGGGCCATAACGACCGCATCGGCGGCCTGGTGTTCGGCGATCAGGAGCACCACGAAATCAAGCCACGGCGCAGCAAGCAAAGCCTGCTGCAATTGCTCAATCGCCTGGCGCGCGCCAACCAAGCCCTGCATGCCGACCTCAAGGTTGACGCACAAGGTGAGCGCGACGCCTTCGGCCTGGCCCTGCGCCGCGCCCGCGAGGTGCTGCGCCCCGGTAGCCTGGCAGTGGTGCTGTGCGATGAGCGCGCCCTGTCCGACGGCGCCGAGCAGCAGCTCAGCCTGCTGGCCCGGCACACCGACCTGCTATTGCTGCCAGTGGCCGACGCACTCGACCATGCCTTGCCCACCGCCGGCCTGCTGCGCTTTGCCGAGCGCGACGCGCAATTGGAACTGGACACTCACAACCTCGAACTGCTCCAGGCCTATGCCAACCAGGCCGAGGCCCGGCGCGCGCGCTGGCAGCGCCTGGCGCAAAAACTCGGCGTACCGCTGATGCCCCTGCACACCGCCGCCAGCGTGCAGGACCAGCTGCGCGAACACCTGCAGGCACAGCGCCCGAGAAAGACCCGATGAACCCGCTCGACCAGTTGCAACCACTGATTCCCCCACCCGCCATCCACTGGTGGCCACCAGCCCCTGGCTGGTGGTTGCTGGCGCTCCTTTGCCCATTGCTGGCCTGGGGCCTCTGGCGCCTGTTGCGCAAATTGCCGAAAAAACGCCAGCAGGGCCGCGACAACCTGCCCCTGGACCCGCTGCGCCAAGCCGCCCTGGCGGAGCTGGCGGCCTTGGCCAAACCCTACGACCAACCGGCCGGCCCCTGGCTGCAGCAGCTCAATGCCCTGCTCAAGCGCCTGTGCCGCAGCCATTACCCGGAAAACCACAGCCACACCCTGAATGGCCGCGCCTGGCTGGCGTTCCTCGACAGCCGCTGCCCAGCCGCCGGCCTGACCCGCTGGATGGTGCTGGTCGAAGGCGCCTACCGACCGCTGTGCAAAATGGATGACAAGGCCATCGACGG
>JAIERF010000179.1 GCA_019747075.1 Pseudomonadaceae bacterium | reverse complement strand
CGATCCGGCCTGGGGTGAGGACGTACCGAGCCTGCTGGGCAGTGAGCGGGTGCGCTATGCCGCGCGCCTGGCGCGGGCCAGCGGCTTGCCGCTGTTGACCAGTGGCGGTCTGCATTACGGCCTGCCGCCCAGTGAGGCGGCGATCATGGCGGACAGCCTGCAGCGCGACCATGGCCTGGCCGTGCGTTGGCGTGAAGAGGCTAGCCGCACCACCTGGGAAAATGCCCAGGACAGTGCTCGCCTGCTGGCCCCAAGTGGGATCAAGCGGGTGGTGCTGGTGACCCAGGCGTCGCACATGCTGCGGGCGCGCTGGTGCTTCGAGCGAGCGGGTTTCAGCGTAGTGATGGCGCCGGTGGGCTTTCTCGGCGTGCCTAATGCGCGGCCTTTCGGCGGCTGGCTGCCGGAAAGCAAGGCCGTGTGGCAGAGCGGCTTGCTGCTCAACGAGGCGCTGGGGCGGTTGCTTTATCCGCTACTATACCGCTAGCCCCGCGGCGTAGCCCGGATAACATCCGGGCTACGGCAGCTCGTGCGGTGTTACAGGGTTTTGGCCATCCGGCTGGCGAGCAGGGCCCAGCCCAATAGCAGGCCGCAGAGAATCGCCATGGGCCAGCCGCGCCAGCGCAGGTAGGGCGTCAGCTGCTGCATCGGCACCACATCACCGTACAGCACGCCCTGCTCGAATTGCGGCAGTTGGGCGGTGATCTGGCCTTGCGGGTCGATCAGCACGGTCATGCCGTTGTTGGTGGCGCGGATCATCCAGCGGCCGGCTTCGAGGGCGCGCATCTGGGCCATTTGCAGGTGCTGCAGGGGGCCGATGGAACTGCCGAACCAGGCGTCGTTGCTGACCGTCAGGAGGATATTGCTGCGCGCCGCAAGGCTGGCGGCAAACTCCGGGTACACCACTTCGTAGCAGATATAACTGGCGATGCTGTAGCCCTTGGCTTGCAGCAATGGCTGCTCGGCCGGGCCGCGGGCGAAGTCCGACATCGGCAGGTTGAAGAAGGCGATCAGGCCGCGCAGCAGGTCCTGCAGCGGTACGTATTCACCAAAGGGCACCAGCTTTTGCTTGAGGTAGGTGCCCTGGCCCTTGCCGACGGCGGTGATGGCGTTGTAGAAGCGCTTTTCGCCGCGCTCGTTCAGCTGGCGCACCGGTACGCCAGTAATCAGCGCGCTGTTGCGGCTGCTGGCGAAGGCGCCCATGTCGGCCAGGTAGTCGTCGGCGTATTCCTTGAGTACCGGCACAGCGGTTTCCGGCCAGACCAGCAAATCCGCCGGCTTGGCGGTGTGGCTCAGGTCGCGGTACAGATTCAGTTGCGCGCGCAGTTGGGCCGGGTCCCACTTCAGGTTCTGGGCGATATTGCCCTGCATCAGGGCCACGCTCAGTGGCTTGCCGGCAGGTTGGGTCCAGGCGTGGCCGCCAAGCGCCAGGCCGGCCAGCCAAGGGCCGACCAGCAATGCCAGGGCCGTCGCCAGAAAGGCCGGGCGCGCGCGCAGGCGCGGCAAGTTGATCAGCAAGGCGGCGCTCAGGGCCAGGACGAAGGAGATCAGCCACATGCCGCCCACAGGCGCCAGGCCGCTGAGGGGGCCGTTGAGCTGGCTGTAACCGGCATACAGCCAGGGGAAGCCGGTGAGGAACCAGCCGCGGAAGGCTTCCAGCACCAGCCACAGGGCGGCGAAGGCCAGGGCGTCGGCCAGGGGCGCTTCGCTGCGGCGTAACCAGCGTGCCCACAGCCAGGCCGCGAGGCCGAAGAAGAAGGCGATGGCGGCGCAGAATCCCAGGGTCAGGCCGGCCGCCAGCAGGGCCGAGGCGCCGCCGTGGTCGTGGATGCTGACGTAGATCCAGCCGGTGCCGGCGACGAACAGGGCCAGGCCGTAGCACCAGCCGCGCCATAGCGCCGCCTTGGGCGTCAGGTCGCGCAGGCAGAGGTAGAACAGGCCCAGCGACAGCAGGGCCAGGGGCCAGATGTCGAACGGGGCGAGCATCAGTGGAGTCAGGGCGCCGGCGAACAGTGCCAGCAGGTTGCCCGGCCAGCCGGGGCGAGTGATCCAGTTCATGGGGCGTTCCTTGTCGGCGAGCGGCAGTCGCGGCGGGTCAGTCGGGCAAATGCAGGATGGCTAAACCAGGGCTGAGCAGGACGCCAGGCGCGCCGCGCCGACCCGAGGGTGGCGCAGCGGGCAGCGGCGTTACTCAGCCGGTTTCGGTGGTCAGGCGCAGCAGGTGGATGCGTCGGCTGTCGGCGCTCAGCACGCGGAAGCGGAAGTCGCCGATGGCGATCACTTCATTGCGCTTGGGCAGGTGGCCGAAGGCATTCATCACCAGTCCGCCGACGGTATCGAACTCGTCGTCGGAGAAGTTGCTGTCGAAGAACTCGTTGAAGTTCTCCACCGGTGTCAGGGCCTTGATCAGGAAGTCGCCGCTGGGCAGTGGCTTTATATAGCTGTCTTCCTCGATGTCGTGCTCGTCTTCGATCTCGCCGACGATCTGCTCCAGCACGTCCTCGATGGTCAC
>JAIERF010000156.1 GCA_019747075.1 Pseudomonadaceae bacterium | reverse complement strand
TCAGCTTCGGCCTGCACCGACCAGTACAGGTTCAGGGTCACCGGCGGCAGGGCCAGCGGCATGTCCAGCAGGCGATTGCCCAGCCCGGGATTCAGCAGTTCGGCATAGCGTCGCGGCAGGCTCAGCAGCAGCGGCGTATGGGCCACCAGCAAGGCCGCCGAGAGGTAATGCTGACAGCGCTGCCGCACCTGGCGGGCCAGGCCCAGATGGCCCAGCGCCAGGTCCTCGACACAGATGCCGCGGCGCCGCGAGGTCACCGCCACATGCTCGCAGGCCAGGTAGCGCTCGGCCGTCAGCTCACCGCTAAAACCTGGGCCAACCATCACGCACAAGGGGTCTTGCAGCAGCACCTGCTGACGCAGTTGCGCATCGGTGGGGCGAGCGATCTCCACCGCCAGATCGACTCGCCCCAGGGCCAGTTCGCGGCGCAGTTCGGCCCAGTGCAGGCTGGTGCTGCGTACCTGCACTTGCGGTGCATGCTGCTGCAAGTGGGCGCAAATCGCCGGCAGCAACAGCGGCTCCATCTGCTCCGGCATGTTCAGGCTGAAGCTGCGCCGGTCGTGCAGCGGGTCGAACGCCGCCACCCGCGTCACGCTGCGCTGCAAACCGGCCAGGGCATCGAGAATCCCCGGCGCCAGCTGCTCGGCCAGCGGCGTCGGCGCCACCCCACGGCCCTCGCGCACGAACAGCGGATCACCCAATTGCTCGCGCAGACGTGCCAGGGCATGACTGACCGCCGACTGGCTGAGGTGCAGCAGCGCCGCCGCCCGAGTCAGGTTGCGCTCGCGGTAGACCACCTCGAAAACCCGGAACAGGTTCAGGTCCAGGCGCTTTAGCGCCGGCCACTCATGTGCGTCATTCATGCCTGCCACCCAACATTCTTGGAGACAGCCAGCCTAACAGGGCCAACCCGCCGGCGAAGCATGCATAGGATTCATGCATGCCGATGCATAAGCATCAGTTCTGCCGCAGCCAGCGGCTACCTAAGATGCTCGCCTGATAAAAACAACAGAGTCATCGCCATGAACCCAGTCGCCTACCTCGACCAGTTGGCCGCCCTGCAAGCGGCAGCCTGGCCCGCCGCCGTCCCGCGCAGCGCCACCTACCCCCACGGCCAGCAGCCCCTGAGCGAATACCTGCGGGCCTGGGCACGCCTGCAACCGGACAGCGTGGCGCTGGATTTCTACGGCCACAGCCTGAGCTACGCCGAGCTGGACCAGCAGTCCGACCGCTGCGCCGCGCTGCTGGCCGAACTGGGCGTGCGTCCTGGCGATCGGGTGGCGGTGTTTATGCCCAATTGCCCGCAGCTGCATATCACCTTCTACGCCATCCTCAAGTGCGGCGCGGTGTATGCGCCGGTCAGCCCGCTGAGCAAGGCCCTGGAACTGAGCTACCAACTCAAGGACAGCGGCGCCCAGGTGCTCCTCTGTTTTGACCAGTTGCTGCCGGTGGTACGCGCGGTGCGCGACGACTGTGGGCTGCGCCATGTGCTGGCCAGCAGCCTGTCGGAGTTGCGCCCAGCGGCGCCGAGCATCCCGGTGGCCGACCTGCTGCTGGCGCCGAAAATCAGCGGTGACGATTTCCTCGATTTCTACCCAGCCCTGGCCGCCTGCACGGCCGCAGTGCCAAGTCATCGCCCGCAACTGGATGACCTTGCCGCGCTGAACTACACCGGCGGCACCACCGGCCTGCCCAAGGGCTGCATGCACAGCCACCGCGACATGCTCTACACCTGCGCCAGCTTCGTGCCGACGGCCCTGGGCCTGGACCGCGACAGCGTGCTGCTGAACTTCCTGCCCGAGTTCTGGATTGCCGGGGAAAACGCCGGCCTGCTGTTCCCGGTCTTCGCCGGTTGCCGTCTGGTGCTGCTGGCGCGCTGGGATGCCCTGGCCTTTATGGCCGCCGTGCAGCATTACCAGGTCAGCCACTGCGGCCTGCTGGTCGACAGCGCCGCCGAGGTGCTGGACCACCCCCACGTGGGTGACTACGACCTGCGCTCGCTGCAGCGCACCGGCAGCATCTCCTTTATCAAGAAACTGACCCGCGACTACCGCGCACGTTGGCAGGCGCTGAGCGGCTGCAGGCTGTTCGAGTTCAGCTTCGGCATGACCGAAACCCACACCTGCGACACCTTCACCTGGGGCCTGCAGGACGACGACTTCGACCTCACCAGCGCGCCCACTTTTGTCGGCCTGCCGGTGCCCGGCACCCAGTTCAAGGTCTGCGACTTTGCCTGCGGCGCGCTGCTGCCACTGGGCAGCGAAGGCGAGCTGTGCGTGCGCAGCCCGGCGCTGATGCAGGGCTACTGGCAGCGTCCGGAGGAATCCGCCGCCGCGCTCAAGGACGGCTGGCTGCACACCGGCGACCTCGGCCAGATCACCGAGCAAGGCTTTATCCGCTACCTCGGCCGGCGCAAGGAGATGCTCAAGGTCAACGGCATGAGCGTGTTCCCCAGCGAG
>JAIERF010000365.1 GCA_019747075.1 Pseudomonadaceae bacterium | reverse complement strand
CACACCCTCGGCGGCTTCTCCGCCCACGCAGGGCAAAGCCAGTTGCTAGACTGGGTTAAACACTTCGACCATCACCCAGAGCTGTATCTGGTGCATGGCGAGCTGGAAAAAATGCAGGCGTTGCAGCAGGTACTGCAGCAACAACTGCACTGGCCTGCCAGCATTGCGGAACCCGGCGAACAGATTGCACTCTGACAGCGTGCCATTGGTTGACGCTGCGGCCCGTACGGATGACCCGTACCGCCGCAGCGCCAGCGCACAAGGAGCAGTTACATGCCATTTGAACCCGATGATTATCTAGCCCGCCACTTTCAGGCCAGCGGCATCGACCTGAAAGACAAAATCGATGAACTGACCCAGCTCGCCGTTCCGCCCTCCAGCCCCAACCTGCCGCTCTACCGAGAAATGCTCATGACCGTGGCGCGCATGGCTCAGGCTGACCGCAACCGCTGGGACGCCAAGATCATGCTGCAGACCCTGCGGGAAATGGAGGACGCCTTCAGCCGTCTGGAGCAATTCAAACGCCGGCGCAAAGTGACCGTATTCGGTTCGGCCCGCACCCAACCTGACCATCCGCTGTATGCCATGGCCCTCGAACTGGGTGCCGCCCTGGCGCGCTACGACCTGATGGTGATCACCGGCGCCGGTGGCGGCATCATGGCCGCCGCCCATGAGGGCGCCGGGCGCGACAACAGCCTAGGCTTCAACATCACCCTGCCCTTCGAGCAAGGTGCCAATGCCACGGTACAAGGCAGCAACAACCTGCTGACCTTCCACTTCTTCTTCCTGCGCAAACTGTTCTTCGTCAAAGAAGCCGATGCGCTGGTGCTCTGCCCTGGCGGCTTTGGCACCCTGGATGAGGCGCTGGAGGTGCTGACCCTGATCCAGACCGGCAAGAGCCCACTGGTGCCCATCGTCTTGCTCGATCAGCCCGACGGCCACTACTGGGAAGGTGCTCTGCGGTTCATGCGCGAGCAGCTGCAAGAGCATCACTACATCATGCCCAGCGACCTGCATTTGATGCGCTTGGTGCACAGTGCCGAAGAAGCCGTACAGGAGATTTCGCGCTTCTACCGTAACTACCACTCCAGCCGCTGGCTCAAAGAAAAGTACGTGATTCGCATGAACCACCCGCTCAACGAAGCGGCCTTGCTAACCCTCGACAAAGAGTTTCGCGACCTGTGCATCCACGGTGATTTCCAGCAGCAGCCGATGTGCGCCTCGGAAAGCGATGAGCCGGAATTCTGCCACCTGATCCGCCTGGCATTCGTCTTCAACGCCCGCGACCACGGCCGCTTGCGTGAACTGCTGGACTTTATCAACCTGCCGCAGAACTGGGCGCAGAATGCCTGAACACACCGGGGATCAAGGTATCAGCAAGATTCGTGGGAGCGGTCTTGACCGCGAAGCTTTTAACAACCAAAACCCGCGTTAGCCGTACCAAGCATCGTCGGCAGTTAGGTTAATCATCCAGGCCACGCAGGAGTCGGCCGATCAGGTCCAGCGGGTAGCCGCGGTAGGCGAGAAAACGACCCTGCTGGGCCCGCTCGCGGGCATCTACTGGCAACTGGCCGAACTTACGTTGCCAGACGGCGCGCAATTGTTCGTTCCAGTCGATTTCGGCTTCGTTCAGTGCCTGCTCGATGGCGTCGCGGGGTAAACCGCGCTGGGCCAGCTCTTCACGAATTCTCAAGGGGCCGTGGCCGCCGCGGGCGCGGCTGGCGACAAAGCTGTGCAGGTAGCGCGCTTCGGACAGCAGGCCCTGCTCGGCCAGACGATCCAGGGCGGCGTCGATCAACTCGTCCGTCGCCCCACGCTGACGCAACTTGCGTGTCAGCTCCACCCGTCCATGTTCACGCCGAGCCAGCAGGTCCATGGCCACCCGCCGCACGGCAGCGGGGTTATCCAGCAACATCGCCATGGCGCAGATCAGACGTCGGCGTCAGCCAGGTCATCGACCGTGCTGGCCGCTTTGGCCGGCGTCGACGCCACCAGCAGCTTGTCGCGAATCAGCTGCTCGACGGTGCGCGCCACTTCCGGGTTGTCTTCCAGGTACTTGGCCGAGTTGGCCTTGCCCTGACCGATCTTGCTGCCCTGGTAGCTGTACCAGGCACCGGATTTCTCCAGCAGGCCCAGTTGCACACCGAGGTCGATGATCTCGCCGTTACGGTAGATGCCCTTGCCGTAGAGAATCTGAAATTCGGCCTGACGGAACGGCGGCGCCACCTTGTTTTTCACCACTTTGACGCGGGTTTCGCTGCCGACCACTTCGTCGCCTTCCTTCACCGCGCCGGTACGGCGGATGTCCAGACGCACCGAGGCGTAGAACTTCAGGGCGTTACCGCCGGTGGTGGTTTCCGGGCTGCCGAACATCACGCCGATCTTCATGCGGATCTGGTTGATGAAGATCACCAGGCAGTTGGCGTTCTTGATGTTGCCGGTGATTTT
>JAIERF010000362.1 GCA_019747075.1 Pseudomonadaceae bacterium | reverse complement strand
CGGGCGCTGGATTTTCTCCTCGAAAACGGCCTGGTGCATCGCATCGCCTCACTCAACGCCTTTGTCGGTTGCAGCCATCCGGAGCAGCCACACCAGGGCCAGTTCCTCATCTGCCGGCAGTGCCACGCGGCCATTGAGCTGGATCAGGACGACATCAGCACCGCCATTGTGCACAGCGCCGCCAGCGTCGGGTTTAGCGTCGAAAGCCAGACCGTGGAAATCGTCGGCCTGTGCGCCAGCTGCCAGGTGGCGGCATGAGCAACGCGCTGATTCGCCTGCAGGACATTCGCGTCGGCTTCGGCGGCCAAGCGGTGCTGCAGGATGTGCAGTTGAGCGTGAAGCCCGGCGAAATCGTCACCCTGATCGGCCCCAATGGCGCCGGTAAAACCACCCTGGTGCGCGCCGTGCTCGGCTTGCTGAAGCCCGACAGCGGCACCGTGTGGCGTACGCCGAAACTGCGCATCGGCTATATGCCGCAGAAGCTTCAGGTGGATGCCACCCTGCCGCTCTCGGTGCTGCGCTTTCTGCGCCTGGTGCCCGGTGTCGACCGCCCGCGCGCCCTAGCGGCGCTGGAAGAGGTTGGCGCACCGCAGGTGCTCGACAGCCCACTGCAAAGCATTTCTGGCGGCGAGTTACAGCGCGTGCTGCTGGCCCGTGCGCTGCTGCGCGAACCACAACTGCTGGTGCTCGATGAGCCGGTGCAAGGTGTCGACGTCGCCGGCCAGGCCGAGCTGTACAGCCTGATCACCCGCCTGCGCGACCGCTATGGTTGCGGCGTGCTGATGGTCTCCCACGACCTGCACCTGGTGATGAGCACTACCGACCAGGTGATCTGCCTGAACCGCCATGTGTGCTGCTCCGGTCACCCGGAGCAGGTCAGCAACGACCCGGTGTTCGTCGAGATGTTCGGCGAGGACGCCAAGAGCCTGGCCATCTATCACCACCGCCACGACCACGCCCACGACCTGCACGGCGCGGTGGTCAGCCAACCCGGCCTGACGATTCACGGCCAAGCCCATATTCACGGTCCAGGGTGCAAACACTGATGCCCGATTTTCTCCTTAACGCGCTGCTTGCCGGCTTGGCCCTGGCTCTGGTGGCAGGCCCACTGGGCTCCTTCGTGGTCTGGCGGCGGATGGCCTATTTCGGCGACACCCTGGCCCATGCCGCCTTGCTTGGGGTGGCGGTTGGCCTGTTGCTCGACGTCAGCCCGACCCTGGCGGTGACCGTCGGCTGCGTGCTGCTGGCGGTGCTGCTGGTCACCCTGCAACAGCGCCAACCCCTGGCGGCCGACACCTTGCTGGGGATTCTCGCACCCAGCACCCTGTCGCTGGGCCTGGTGGTGCTGAGCTTCAACCGCGAAGTGCGCATCGACCTGCTCGGCTACCTATTTGGCGACCTGCTGGCCGTCGGCCCCAGCGACCTGCTGTGGATCGTCGCCGGCAGCGCCCTGGTGCTGGCCTGCCTGCTGGCCCTGTGGCGGCAGCTGCTGGCAGTCACCGTGCATGAAGAACTGGCCCAGGTCGAAGGCCTGCCGGTGGCCGGTCTGCGCCTGGCCCTGGTGCTGCTGATCGCCCTGGTGATTGCCGTGGCGATGAAGATCGTCGGCGTGCTGCTGATCACCTCGCTACTGATCATTCCCGCCGCCGCCGCCCAGCGTCACTCACGCACCCCGGAACAGATGGCCATCGGCGCCAGTATGCTGGGCATGCTGGCGGTCTGCGGTGGCCTCAGCCTGTCGTGGTTCGAAGACACCCCGGCCGGCCCGTCCATTGTCGTCTGCGCCGCCAGCCTGTTCCTCCTCAGCCTCGCCCTGCCGCGGCGAACCGCGTGAACTGGCGGCTAAAGCGCAGGAATAGGTCGGGATAGTGGGCAAGTTTGGTGGTGTGCGGCCGGCCGTGTAGACTTGCGCGTTTTTTGCACAATCAGAGACGCGCAGTTATGAAGTCGTTCATCTCCCGTTGCCTGCCCCTGCTGCTGGTTTCCCTTTTGACCAGCACCGCCTTCAACGTTGCCCACGCCACCGATGACGAGTTGCCGGTCGACGATCTGGTCAGTGCCTTTCGCAACCTCGACCAGAGCATCAGCCGTGGCCAGTTGCAGCAAGCAGAAAGCCAGTTGGCCAACCTGCGCCAACGCGCCGCCGGCGACACTCGCCTGGAGCAATACCAGCGACAACTGGCGGAAAACCACCTGCAACAGGGCCAAACCGCCCTGCAAAACGGCGATCTGAATGGTGCCAGCGCATCCCTCGGCAAGGCTCGCGGCCTGCTGCCACAAGCCCCGGCTCTGACCAGCGGCCTGGACAACGCGATTGCCGAAGCCCGTGCCGCCGAACTGGCCGCCGCCGAGCAAGCGCAACTGGAGGCAAAACAGGCCGCGGCCAAACAAGCGGCGGCCAAAGCCGAACAGGCCCGCCAGCAGAAACTCGCCGCCGAACGTGC
>JAIERF010000220.1 GCA_019747075.1 Pseudomonadaceae bacterium | reverse complement strand
CAAGTGCAGCAGGTGCTGGAGCAGGAAGAGGGCAAGCCCTATGTTGAAGATCTGCTGTTCAACAACCTGATCCTGCAATAAGGAAGCTACTGCGCTCGGTTATGCGGCGTTGGCGGAGCTGGGAAAAATGCTCATTGGCACCAGCCAACTCCGCTTTTTCCCAGCTCCGCCGCCTTGGTTAACCTTCGCTCGCTACGCTTTCTCCGTCGTCAGACTGTCAAACTCTTGGGCAGACCAGTAGCTCGGATGCAATCCGGGGCAATACCATCACCGCGCTTTTAGGCCGCCAAACTCTTGCGGAAGCGCCCCAGGGCGATGGCGAAGAACACCAAGCCGATGCTGGTCAGGGCCAGCAGCTCCGGCCAGATCAGCTCCAGGCTGGCATGGCGGAACAGGATCGCCTGGGACAGGCTGACAAAGTGGGTCGAGGGCGACACCTGCATCACCCACTGCAACCAGGTCGGCATGCTGTCCAGCGGTGTGGTGCCGCCCGAGAGCAGCAGCATCGGGATAATCACCGGGATGCTCAGCAGGCCGAACTGCGGGATCGAGCGCGCCAGGGTGGCGAGGAAAATCCCCAGTGCCGTGCTGGCAAACAGGTACAGCGCGGTCACCGCGAGAAACATCGGCTGCGGCCCGGCCAGCGGCACGCCAATCAAGCCTTTCACTACCAACTCCAGTGACACCCAGGTGCACAGCACCACCACCAGGGCGTTGCTGAGAATCTTCGCCAGCATGATCTCCAGCGCCGTCAGCGGCAGCACCAGCAGGTGATCGAGGGTGCCGTGCTCGCGCTCGCGCAGCAGCGCGGTGCCGGTGAGGATGATGGCGAGGATGGTGATGTTGTTGACGATCTGAATCACCGCCAGGAACCAGCCGCCCTCCAGGTTGGGGTTGAACAGCGCGCGGGTGGTCATGCCGATCGGGCTGGGCGTCGTCTGCTGGCTGTACTCCAGCAACTCGCGCTGAAAAATCCGCCCCAGGTAACCGGCGCCCATAAAGGCCTGGCTCATGGCGGTGGCGTCGACGTTGAGTTGCACCTGCGGCTGGCGGCCGGCCAGCAGGTCGCTCTGGAAGTTGGGTGGCACGTTGAGGACGAAGGTGAAGTCGGCGTTGTCCAGGGCGCTGTCCATCTTGTCGTAGGCCAGCGGCACGGGCGCCTGGAATTCCGGTGGCAGCAGGGCGTCGGCGAGCTTGCGCGAGAGGGCGCTGCGGTCCTCGTCGACGATCGCCACGCTGGCGTTGTGCACGCCCATGATCGAGCCCTTGGCCGGCATGTAGATGGCCACGCTGAAGGCATACAGCAGGAAGACCAGCAGCACGCTGTCGTGGCGCAGGCTGGTGAGTTCTTTCAGGCCGAGGCGGTAGATGTGCGCCAGACGTTTCATCTCAAGCCTCCTGCTTTTTCAGCAAGGCCACGCTGAGGCCGGTGAACACCACGAAGAAGCCGAACAGGGCCAGGCACTGGGGCCACAGTTGGCGTATATCGAGGGCCTTGGTGAAGGTGCCGACGGCGACGTCGAGAAAGTAACCGGCCGGAAACAGATCGCCCATCAGTGCTGCGCCTCCGGCTAAGGACGAGCGCGGCACGATCAGCCCGGAAAACTGGATGGTCGGCAGGCTAGTAAGAATCATGGTGCCGAGGATTGCCGCGATCTGGGTCTTGGTGAACGCCGAGATCAGCAGGCCGAGGCTGGTGGTCGCCAGCACATACAAAAAGCCGCCGAAGGCCAGGGTCAGCACGCTGCCCTTGAGTGGTACGCCAAACAGCCAGCGGTTGATGGCCACCAGCAACGCCAGGTTGAGCAGGCTGACGGCGATATAGGGCAGCTGTTTGCCGAACAGAAACTCCAGGCGGCTGAGCGGGGTGGAGTAGAAGTTGCTGATCGAGCCCAGCTCCTTCTCACGCACCACGCCGAGGGCGGTGAGCATGGCCGGGATAAACACCAGAATCAGCGCCATCACGCCGGGGCCGATGGCGTTCACGCTGACCACATCTTGGTTGTAGCGAAAGCGCGTTTCCAGTCCGGCACTGGCCGCCGGCGCGCTGGCCGTGCTGCTGTTGGCGGCCAGCGCCCTGAGGTTTTCCAAGTGCACGGCTTCGATGTAGTTACGGCTGGTTTCCGCGCGGAACGGCATGCTGCCATCCAGCCACACCGCCACCTGTGGCTGACGTCCGGAATACAGGTCGCGGCCGAAGCCGGGCGGGATTTCCAGAACGATCTTTACCTCCGAGCGTTGCAGGCGCTGGTGCAGCTCTTGTGGCGAGCTGACGGTGGCGTGCTCCTCGAAGTAGCGCGAACCACGGAAGGCTTCCAGATAACTGCGGCTCTGTGCTGAGTTGTCCTGGTCGAAGGCGGCGAAGGGCAGGTTCTCCACGTCCAGGGAGATGCCATAGCCGAAGATCACCATCATAAACATCGAGCCGAGCAGGGCGAACGCC
>JAIERF010000011.1 GCA_019747075.1 Pseudomonadaceae bacterium | reverse complement strand
CAACAGCTCCTGCAACACCCCGAGAAACTCCAGCTGCTCGCGGTACTCGCTGGCATCGACCACCTCGCCATTGGCCACGGTGGCGGGGTAATCGGCGCCCAAGTAACCCAGCAGGTGCAGGGCCCGCGCGGCAGGCTCGGCGCTGGCGGCCCATAACGGCGCACTCATGAAGGCCAGCAGAGAAAACACAACACAACGAACCAGACGGGCAGACATAAGCAAAGCCAAATGAGAATCGGATTGATTTATTATCCGCCTCTCAGCCTGACCACTCAAGCCTGACGGCTTGTGACCGGATGTCACAGCGTCTGCCCGTTAGTTTGAACCCCGGTGAATGGTCGCCAGCAACCCCGCGGCGGCGACAAACATCAGGGCAAAACTGCGATTGAGCAGCCGCTGCTGACGTGGCGAGCGCAAGGCACGCAGGACCTTGGCCGCCAGGCCGGTGTAGCCGGCCATGACGATCAGGTCGACGCCAACCATGGTCGCCGTCATGCTCAGATATTGCGGCACTAACGGCGCCTCGGGCTGCAGAAACTGCGGCAACACGGCGAGGATAAACACCACTGCCTTGGGATTGCTGGCATTCACCAGAAAGCCACGCAGCACCAAGGTCAGCGGCCGGCCCAAGGGTCGCGGCGCGGATTCGTCCGCCAGATTGCCGGGCAAGGCCCGCCACTGCGCCAGCGCCAGCCAGAGCAGATAGACCACACCAAACCACTTGATCAGGCCGAAGGCCATGGCCGAGGTCGCCAGCAGCGCTCCGACACCGGCGGCGACAATGGCGATCTGCAGCACCAGCGCCAGCTGCAGGCCGATGGCATTCCAGTAGCCGCGACGGAAGCCGTACTGCAGGCCACACGACATCGAGGCGATCGCCCCGGCACCCGGCGACAGGCTGATCAGCCAACACGCCACGAAGAAGGCCAGCCAGGTCTCGAAAACCATAATTACACTCGCAGAAAAAACAAAGGGCAGGCTCGTAAGCCTACCCTTTGTGGTGACACGCGCCCAGTCGCCTGGACATTGCCGGGCTTAGTCCGGCAGGTCTTTGTGTAGCTCGACCGGGTTGGCCTTTTTGCCACGCGAAGTGCGGATGCGAATGTTGATCGCTTCCACCGCCAGCGAGAACGCCATAGCGAAGTACAGATAACCCTTCGGCATATGCACATCACACGCCTCGGCCACCAGCAAGGTGCCGACCATGATCAGGAACGACAGCGCAAGGATCTTCATCGACGGGTGCTTCTCGATAAAGTCGCTGATCGTGCCAGCGGCCAACATCATCACCAACACCGAGATAATGATCGCTGCGACCATCACTGGCACATGCGAAACCATGCCCACAGCGGTGATCACCGAGTCGAGGGAGAAGATGATGTCGATGATCGCAATCTGCAGGATCACGGCCATAAAGCCACGAGCCTTGCCGCCCGTCTCAACGGCGTGCTCTTCACCCTCAAGGCTGGTGAAGATTTCCGTGCTGCTCTTGAAGATCAGGAACAAGCCACCGAAGAACAGGATCAGATCGCGGCCGGAGATGCCCTGCCCAAAGACCGTAAACAGGTCGTTGGTAAGCTGCATGACCCAGGTAATCGACAACAACAGCAAAATCCGCGTACCCATGGCCAACGCCAGACCGAAGAAACGGCCTTTGGCCTGCTGATGCTTGGGTAGACGACTCACCAAAATCGAAATGAAGATGATGTTGTCGATACCCAGAACGATTTCCAGGGCCGTCAGGGTGAGAAAGGCAACCCAGATTTCCGGGTTAGTCAGCCATTCCATGTGTCAGTGCCTCGATAGGTGAAGTTAAAAAAGCCGCGCATTGAACTACAGCGCACCTCAATCGGCTTGCGCTAATTGTTGTTCAAGTGTTTCAAGTTGTTCCAACGCTGCCATCCAGGCCTCTTCCAGCTCGCCCTCGCGACTCTTCAGCTTAGCTTGCTCGGCCAGGGCATCGCGTAGCTCGTCCTTGCGCGCGGCCTCGTAGATGGCCCCATCGCCGAGCTTGGCTTCGACGCTGGCGAGCTGCTCGTGCAGTTGACCGAGGGCCTTTTCCAGCTTCTCGGCTTCACGCTTGTGCGGTGCCAGTTGCTGACGCAAGGCCGCGGCGGCCTGACGCTGGGCGCGCTTGTCGGTTTTGTCGGCGGCGGGTTCGCTACTGCTGCCCGGCTGCTGACGCAGACGGAAGTCGATCAGCCAGCGGGCGTAGTCTTCCAGGTCGCCATCGAACTCCTGCACGCGGCCATCGGCCACCAGCAGAAACTCGTCAGTGGTGCTTTTCAACAGATGACGGTCGTGGGAAACCACCAGTACCGCACCGGCGAAATCCTGCAAGGCCATGGTCAGGGCCAGGCGCATTTCCAGGTCGAGGTGGTTGGTCGGTTCGTCGAGCAGCAACAGGTTGGGCTTGTCCCAGGCAATCAGGGCCAGGGCCAG
>JAIERF010000067.1 GCA_019747075.1 Pseudomonadaceae bacterium | reverse complement strand
TGCCCGTTGCCGGGTTCAAGACCACGGTGCCATTGGCCGGGTTGCCCGTGACGATGTAAGACAGGGTGTCGCCATCGGGGTCGTTGGCGCTGATGGCGCCGCTTACCGAAACATCTTCATCGGTCGTCAGAGCCAGATTGCTGCTGACGGGTGCATCGTTCCTGCCAGTGATCGTAATGGTCACTGTGGCCGGTGCGCTGACGGCGTCATTGTCGTCGGTGGCGTTGTAGCTGAAAGTCACTTGGCGAGTGGTGCCTACTGCCAGGTCATCGAAATCACTACCGGGGTTGAAGCTGTAACTGCCATTTGAATTAAACGTCAGGCTACCGGCACTGGTGTCCGAGATCAGCGTATAGCGGACGACACTGCCATCCGGATCGTTGGCTGCCGGCACGTTGCCATCCAGGCGGAGGTTTTCGTCAGCGCTAACGCTGATATCGTTGGCCTGGGGGGCACCATTGATGGTCAGGCTGGCCGCCCGGCCGGGATTGCCGACCTGATCGGTATAACTGCCTGCCGCTAGGCCGATACCAGGGGCTCCGCTAGGGGTGCGAGTGAATATGGCGGTCCAGGTGGTGGCGTCAACTTGTGTCAGTGCACTGATGGTGCCGCCGTTGGTGGTGATGGTGCTGGCACTGAAACCCCGAACGGCCTCGCTGAAGCCGAATCGCACCTGGGTTGTTTCGCCAACCTGCAGCGAGGCGGTGTCAGCAGTAATGATCACGCTAGGGGCGACTGGGTCCAGTTGCTGAGGCGTCAGGCTAGTTTCACGGCGCTCCTGCACAATGCCTTGTGTAAGGGCTGTAACGCTTGGGTTGCTGATGGTATCAGCGACTTCGATTTGTATTTGCTGGTTGGTGGTCTCCAGCATCACAAAGCTGTGTCCGCCGCTGTTGCCGGGTCCAGCTGTTTGGCTCGTCCCGGCGGCTGTATCAGGCAGCGTTTGGGTAAGGTCGAGGCCAGCGGCGATGGCTTGCTGCAGCGCTTCTGCCTGGGTGTCGGCATCCTGCTGGTTAACTTCCTGTGTAAGCGACGGCCACTGCTGGTTATTGCCCAGCTCGATAGTTTCTTCATCCGGCGTTTGCAAGGTGACGGCACTCAGTTCGCCAGTCAGCAGCTGTTCGCCCTGGAAAATGCGATCACCTTCGAAAACCTGGCGCTTAACCCCGTCTGCAGATATGGCAAACACTTGGCCAATAACGCTCTTGATGATCGCTTCCATGCTGCTCATACCTCAACGTCTTCTGTGCGGGGTTTTGTCGACTGAGCCATTGCTTGCTGTGCAAGCCAGGAGAGTGGCCAAGTTGGTTGAGTGTAAAAATACGGCATTTGGATGTCGTATTGAAATCACCACTTATCCGTGGCTCCGGAGGTAGCGTCTATTGATTGATGTTTTGCAGCAGGACCTGTGTTGCATCGAGCATTAGTTGTCGCCATTGGGGATATGGGGTGGCGCTAGTGTCTGCAGGCCGTATTTACCAAAAAGCCGCAGTCGTCTGTGGCTTTTTGCGCTCTGGGTTCAGCCTATGGCTGCGACTGGGGGGCTTGCGGGCTACTCGATAAACAGCTTCTGCACCGCCGAGAAGTCCAGCTTGCCTTGGCCCTGTTTCAGCAGCAGGCGATACAGCTGCAAGGCCAGGGCGCCCATGGGCGTGCTGCTGGCGGTGGCTTGCGCGGCTTCCTGGGCCAGGCCGAGGTCCTTGGTCATCAACTCGGCGGCAAAGCCATCGCGGTAGTCTTTCGAGGCTGGGGCGTTGGGCATTACGCCGGGCCAGGGGTTGTACTTCTCCAGTGACCAGTTGCCGCCCGAGCTCTGGCGCATGATCTCCGCCAGGGTCGCCGGGTCCAGGCCGTTGGCGACGCCTAGGGCCATGGCTTCAGCGGTGCCGATCATGTGCACGGCCAGCAGCTGGTTGTTGCACACCTTGGCCACTTGCCCGGCGCCTGCGGGGCCGGCATGGAAGATGTTCTTGCCCATGTTGGCGAGGATCGGTCGCGCACGCTCGAGGGTGGCGGCATCGCCGCCGACCATAAAGGTTAGGGTGCCGGCCGCCGCGCCGGCGGTGCCGCCGGATACAGGCGCATCGAGCAGGGCAATGCCGTGCGCGGCGGCCGCCTGATGCACCTTGCGCGCCGCCTCCGGGGCGATGGTCGAGCATTCCAGCACCAGGCTGCCGGGCGCTATGACGCTGAGCAGGCCGGCATCACCCAGGTACAACCCTTCTACATGGCGACTGGCCGGCAGCATGCTGATCACCACCTCGGCAGCGCTGACGGCATCTGCGGCGCTGCTGGCGGCGCGGGCGCCCTGCGCGGCCAGCTCATTAACAGTGCTGGCCACCAGGTCGAACACGCTGAGGGTGTGGCCGGCGTTGAGCAGGTTGCGGGCCATGGGCAGGCCCATATGGCCAAGGCCGATAAAAGCGAT
>JAIERF010000204.1 GCA_019747075.1 Pseudomonadaceae bacterium | reverse complement strand
TAGCCAATGCCACCGCTGTCGGGAATAGCACATAGGTCGTGTGGTTAATTTACAGGCATAAAAAAGCCGGCTTGTGGCCGGCTCTTAGGGGGAGGGTTTGGCTTATTTTTGGTAAGCCGCAACCGCCTTTAAAATCTCGGCGCGGGCCGCGTCAGCGTTGCCCCAGCCTTCAACCTTGACCCATTTGCCTTTTTCGAGATCTTTGTAGTTCTCGAAGAAGTGCTTGATCTGTTCCAGCAGCAGGGCTGGCAGGTCGGTGTATTCCTTAACGTCGTTGTACAGCTGCGACAGTTTTTCGTGCGGTACGGCCAACAGCTTGGCGTCGCCGCCGGCTTCGTCGGTCATGTGCAGAACGCCGACCGGGCGGGCGCGGATGACCGAGCCTGGAGCAACCGGGTACGGGGTCACGACCAGCACGTCGAGGGCATCGCCATCGTCAGCCAGGGTGTTGGGGATGTAGCCGTAGTTGGCCGGGTAGAACATCGGCGTGGCCATGAAACGGTCAACGAACAGGCAGTCGCTGTCCTTGTCGATTTCATATTTGATCGGCGCGTGGTTGGCCGGGATCTCGATGGCGACGTAGATGTCGTTCGGCACGTCTTTGCCGGCTGGAATCTTGCTGTAGCTCATAGGGTGACTCCCAAGGATGGGCCAAAAAAGTGGCGCGATTATAGGCATATTCGCGCGCCGTTGCTATGCCGAGAACCTACGCCATTGGTCGTGTATGTGGCGCATGGGGGTGACCGTGCAGTCGCTGCAGGCGGGCCAGTGGATCCTGGCGGTAGAAGGCGTGCAGCTGCTCGTAAACCTGTGGGTAGGCAGCCACCAGCAGGTCGGGGGCGCTGAAAAAATATTCGCTGCACACGGCAAAGAACTCGGCGGGGTTTTCGCCGGCGTAGGCATCGATGGGTGGCTCGCGGTGCGGATGCTGGTCGAGTTGCTGGTTGAGGTGGTCGTAGGCGCTCTGCATGACGTCGGCCCAGTCGCTCTGGCGCATATCGCGGTGCAGGGGCGGCAGGCCGTTGGCGTCGCCGTTGAGCATGTCCAGCTTGTGCGCCAGCTCGTGGATCACCAGGTTGTAGCCATCCCACTGACCGCTCTGCTGCACGCCGGGCCAGGCGAGGATCACCGGGCCTTGCAGCCAGGCTTCGCCGCTGTGCTCGGCGTCCCATTCGTGGACTACGCCGCTGGCGTCGCGGTGTTGCTGGGGGCTGCGAAAATCGTCGGGGTAGAGCACCAGTTCGTGAAAGCCCTGGTACCAGTCGAGGTCGGCCAGGTGCAGCAGCGGCAGTTCGGCGAGGGCTGCCAGGCACAGGCGGTCGTGATCGCTGAGGCTGACGCCGGGCAGGGCGCTGAGGTGTTTGGCGTGCAGAAACAGCACGGCGCGCTGGCGCAGGCGCTGGTCTTCGACGGCATCCAGGCCGTCGAGGATCGGCAGTTGCGCATGGACTGCAGCCCAGGCGCTATCGGCGACCGGGTGGCGGGCCAGCAGGCGGCGCTGGCGCCAGGCCTTGAACGACCACACGGGAGGCGGCTAGTCAGTCATCCAGTTCGAGGGTGTAGTTCTTGAACTTGCTGTCTTCGCGAAAGCCAATCGACTCGTAGACCTTCTGCGCCACTTCGTTGTGGATGCTGGTGGACACGCGCAGGCGCACGGCGTTGGTTTCCTTGGCCAGCTTCTTGGCTTGCTGGATCAGGCGGTCGGCGACCAACTGGCGACGGGCGTCTTCGGCCACAAAGATGTCGTTGAGAATCCACACGCGCTTGAGCGACAGCGAGGAGAAGCTCGGGTACAGCTGGCAGAAGCCCATGAGCTTGTCTTCGTCATCGGCCAAGGCCAGGTAGATCACCGACTCTTTGCGGGTCAGGCGCTTCTCCAGAAAGCTGCGCGAGGTTTCCGGGTAGGGCATCGCGTCATAGAACTCACGGTATTTCACAAACAGCGGAGTCAGCAGGTCCAGGTGCTCCGGTGTGGCTTGGACTATGCGCATGGTGAGCCTCTTTTCAGTGGAGTAGGGCTAAAGGCATATGCAGGCGCTATGCCACAAACGTTTCTGATGCTGCCGAATCTAGGTAGAAAGCGCAATCCAAGCAAGCGTTTGATTTGTAGGCTTTATGCAACGTTATGTAGCTGGCGCGCTGCTGGCCGCCGCTGTGCAGACCATAGCCTAGGCGCTGCTCGGCTAACCGTCGCGCTGGTCGCCCTGCGGCGCCTGCGGTAACCTGCCGGCCTGTTTCCGCGGGCCGTGTCGACCTCTGTTGAGGGCGCATTCATGGCCGCTTTTGAGGTCAAGCATGCACATCCATATTCTCGGTATCTGTGGCACCTTCATGGGCTCGCTGGCGGTGCTGGCCAAGGAGTTGGGCCACCGGGTGACCGGCTCCGACGCCAATGTCTATCCGCCCATGAGCAC
>JAIERF010000045.1 GCA_019747075.1 Pseudomonadaceae bacterium | reverse complement strand
TCTTCACCATCCACGGCTTCTGCCAGCGCGCCTTGCAGGATGCGGCGTTCGAGGCCGGTGGCGACTTCGATAACGAGTTGACCCACGACGACCGCGAACTGCTCGACGCCCTGCTTGCCGACCTCTGGCGCCATGAGCTGGCGGCGGCCGAACCGGAGTGGGCGGCGTTTCTGGTGCAGCAGAAAGTCACCCCGCAGAGCCTGCGTCAGCAGTTGCGTAATCACTTGGGCAAGCCCTACCTGCGCATCGAACCGCGGCCGGTGGCCAGCAGCGAAATGAGCGGCCTGCGCAGCGCCTGGCAGCGCGCCCGCGACAGCTGGCAGATCGAGAGCGCGGCCTGGCTGGCGCAGCTCAAGGCTTGCGACGGCTTTAAGAGCAATATGTGCAACGCCGCCAAACTGGGCGTATGGCAGCTGGAACTGGACGGTTATTTCAGCGATTCCGCGGCGCTGTTCAGCAAGACTGAGGCGCACCAGCGCCTGTCCCGTGAAGGCTTGCTTAAGGCCAGCAAGAAGGGCGCCAGCGTGCCCGAGAGCCCATTGGCAGCAGCGTTACAGGACCTGTGTGACGCCCTGGCTGCCGCGCAGCCGGAGGCCGAACAACGGCTGATCGACCTGCAGGTGCGCCTGATCGGCCAGCTCAATGAGCAGCTGCCGCAACGCAAGGCGGCGCAACGCCTGCTGGCCTTCGACGACCTGCTCAACCAGCTGCAACAGGGCCTATACGGTGAGGGCGGCGAGCACCTGGCCAGCACCCTGCGCGCGCAGTACCCGGTGGCGCTGATCGACGAATTCCAGGACACCGACCCGGTGCAGTACCAGGTGTTTCATCGCATCTACGCCGAGCAAGGTGACCTGTGTTTTGTTGGTGACCCTAAACAGGCCATCTATGCGTTTCGCGGCGCCGACTTGGCCACCTACCTCAAGGCCCGCGACGAGGCGGCCCGCCAGTACAGCCTGGCCACCAACCATCGCTCCACACCGGAGCTGATCGCCGCGCTTAATCAGTTGTTCGACCGGCCCATGCCGTTCGCCGAACCGGGGCTGAGTTATCCGCCGGTCGGCGCCAGCGACAAGGTTCGCGCGCAGCTGGTGTTGCCGGTCGTCGAGGATGAAGCGGACGCGCCGCTTAGCTTGGTCTGGCTGGACGATGACTATCTGGGCAAAGGTGCGGCCGGCACCTTGGTGGCCCGTGACACAGCCCGGCGCATCGCCGCCCTGCTGGCGGCCAGTGCGGTGGGCGAGGCGTATTTCGACGCCAGCGGTGAACGCACGGCACTTAAAGGCGGTGATATTGCCGTGCTGGTCGCCAGTCACCGGCAAGCCAGCGACGTGGCCGCCGAGCTGGCCGCGCGCGGCGTACCCAGCGTGCGTCGCGGTAAGGAAAACGTCTGGCACAGCGAAGAGGCTGGTGAGCTGGCCGCGGTGCTGGCTGCCTATGCTGAGCCTGGCCGCGAAGGCGCTCTGCGCTATGCCCTGGCCAGTCGTTTGCTCGGGCGTAGCGCAGCCGATCTGGCCGCCTGCCAGGAAGATGCCCGCGCCTGGGATGAGGAGCGCGAGGCTGCCGAACGCTATCACCAGCTCTGGCAGCAGCAGGGCTTTATGCGCGCCTTCCGTGCCTGGCTGGACGAGCAACAGGTGGCGCCGCGCTTGCTGGCGCTGGTGGATGGCGAGCGGCGGCTGACCAACCTGTTGCACCTGGCTGAGCTGCTGCAAACCGAGAGCCTGCAACGCGCGGGCCTGGAGCAATTGCTCAGTTGGTTCAACGCCCAGCGTAGCGCCGAGGCCCATGGCGAAGATGCCCTGCTGCGCCTGGAAAGCGATGCCGAACGGGTGCAGATCGTCACCATCCACACCTCCAAGGGTCTGGAGTACCCGCTGGTGTTCTGCCCTTACCTGTGGGACGGCGCGCTGCTGCGCCAGCATGAAGACATCACCTGCCACGCCGACGACGGCACCCCGCTGCTCGATCTGGGCGGCGAACAGTTTGATGAGCACCGCGAGCGCGCCCGCCATGAGCGCTTCGCCGAAAAACTGCGCCTGACCTATGTGGCCCTGACCCGTGCCCGCGACCGCCTGTGGCTGCACTGGGGGCCAGTGGACTGCAAGCCGAAAAAGGACGGCAGCATGAGCGACAGCGGCCTGCACAGCAGCGCCCTGGCCTGGCTGCTGCACGGCCGTCAGTTGTCGGGCGCTGATGCCTTGGTGGAACTCGCCGAGCACTTTCAACAACTCAGCCCCAGCGGCCTGCGCGCAGAAATCGACCAGCTGAGCGCCGCCAGTCAGGGCCATATGGCCGTGCAGGCCCTGCGTGACACTGAAGCCAGCGCCGCCGGTGAACGCCGCGCCGTCCCGCCCGCGCAACTGGGTCAGCTCAAGCGCAGC
>JAIERF010000154.1 GCA_019747075.1 Pseudomonadaceae bacterium | reverse complement strand
GAGAACGGTTTCGCTACGCCGAACGTCGGCCTGCTGACCGATATCATCTGCTGCCCAGGCGGCGACTTCTGCTCGCTGGCCAACGCCAAGTCGATCCCGATCGCCGAAGCCATCCAGCGCCGCTTCGATGACCTTGATTACCTGTTCGACATCGGCAATATCGACCTGAACATCTCCGGTTGCATGAACGCCTGCGGCCACCACCACGTCGGCCACATCGGCATCCTCGGCGTGGACAAGAAAGGCCAGGAGTTCTACCAGGTTTCCCTCGGCGGTAGCGCCGGCCGTGATGCCAGCCTGGCGCAGATCCTCGGCCCATCCTTCGCCGAAGCGGACATGGCCGACGTGATCGACAAGATCATCAAGGTCTACGTGGAAAAGCGCACCGATGAAGAAAGCTTCCTCGACACCTTCCGCCGCGTTGGCGTCGACCCGTTCAAGGAGCGTGTATATGCAGCGAATCATTAAGAACGGTCAGATCATCGACGAGACCTGGCACCTGCTGCCCAAGGACGCGACGCTCGACTCGCTGAGCAACTGCGACGACTACATCGTGCCCTTGGCCCTGTGGGTCGAACACAGCAGCGCCCTCAAGGCCCGCGATGGCGGCCTGGGCGTATGGCTGGAAGCCGGTGAAGAGATCGAAGAAATCGCCGACCAACTGGATAACTTCCAGGTGATCGCCCTGAACTTCCCGGCCTTCACCGACGGGCGCCACTGCTCCACCGCCTACCTGCTGCGCACTCGCTATGGCTACACCGGCGAAGTGCGAGCGATTGGTGACGTGCTGCGCGACCAGCTGTTCTCCTACCAGCGCGTCGGCTTCGATGCCTTCGCCCTGCGTGCGGACAAGGACCCGGTCGACGCCCTGAAAGCCTTCGACGAATTCGCCGAGGTCTACCAGGCGTCTGCTGACGAGCCGCAGCCGCTGTTCCGCCGCCGCGCCTAAGTTTTGCGCTGCAAACAAAAAGCCCTGCACATGCAGGGCTTTTTGTTTTCTACCGCAGAATTCTAATCGAGCTTGACCAACACCCGGCCCACCAGCTTGCCGGCCAAAATTTGCTCAATGGCCGCTGGCAGTTCGCTCAGGTTCACTTCGTGGGTCAAAGCCGCCAGATTGGCGATTTTCCACTGCAGGGAAAGCTTGTCCCACATCGACGCCTTGACCACCAAGGGCAGCTCCACCGAGTCGACACCCAGCAGGTTGACCCCGCGCAGAATGAACGGCAGCACACTGGCCTGGAAGTTGACCCCAGCGGTCAGCCCGCAACAGGCCACACTGCCGCCGTACTGCAGCGACTTGACCACGTTGAAGAGAATATCGCCGCCCACGGTGTCCACCGCCGCCGCCCACTGCTCTTTAAGCATGGGTTTGGCCGTACCGGCCTGCAGTTCCTCACGGCTGACCACCTGACTGGCGCCCAGGCCGCGCAGAAACTCTTCCTGCCCGGTCTTACCAGTGGCCGCGGCCACGCGATAGCCCAGGCTGGCCAGCAGCGCCACGGCAATACTGCCAACGCCACCGGTGGCCCCAGTGACCAGCACAGTACCGGCCTCGGTCGTCAGGCCAGCCTGCTCCAGTTTGGCCACGCAGAGCGCGGCGGTCAGGCCGGCGGTGCCGAGCATCATCGCCTCGCGCAGCGCCAGCCCTTTGGGGCGTTTGAGCAGCCAGGCCGAGGGCACACGGATGTACTGGCCAAAACCGCCAGCGGTGTTCATCCCCAAGTCATAGCCGGTGACGATCACCTCATCGCCAGGGGCGAACTCACTCACGGTGGACTGCTCCACCACACCGGCGGCGTCGATCCCCGGCGTATGCGGGTACTGACGCGTCACCCCGCGGTTACCACTGGCCGACAGGGCGTCCTTGTAGTTGAGTGACGAATAGCGCACCCGAATCAGCACCTCGCCAGCGGGCAACTCGGCGATATCACGCGCCACCACCTCGGGGCGGAAATGCCCAGGGCTGTCTTCGCTGACCAGCAATGCCTGAAATTTGCTCATCCTGCTCTCCTCTACCGGCAAACCTTACTGCCAGAAACGTTGTTGATTGAGCCGGCTCCACCAGGTCAGCAAAACTCGATCGAGTGCCACACTGGTGGCGATGCCAAAGCGTTCCTGCAGGCTCTTTTTCTCAGCGTAATGCAAATGGAACAACTCGGCCTCACGGGCGCGGTTGCCGAGGTATTCGTCGCTGGTCTGCAAATCATCCACCAGCAGTTTGTCCAGCGCCGCCATGCCCAGCCAGACTTCGCCGGTGGCCACCTCATCAATGCTCAACTGCGGGCGGTAGCGGGCGACAAAACCCTTGAACAGCTCATGGGTGGTTTCCAGGTCTTCCTGAAACTTCTCCCGGCCCTTGTCGGTGTTTTCGCCAAA
>JAIERF010000136.1 GCA_019747075.1 Pseudomonadaceae bacterium | reverse complement strand
CCGGTGGTGGGCTCATCGAGGATCAGCAGGTCGGGATCGTGGATCAGCGCGCAACACAGGCCGAGCTTCTGCTTCATGCCGCCGGAGAGTTTGCCGGCCAGGCGCTCGGTAAAGCGGGTGAGGTCGGTGGCGCTGAGCAGTTGGGGCAGGCGCTGCTCGAAGTCGGCTTTGCTGAGACCGAACAGGGTGGCAAAAAACTGGATGTTTTCGCGGATCGACAGTTCCGGATAGAGGTTCTGTCCCAACCCTTGCGGCATATAGGCGATGCGCGGATACAAGCTGGTGCGGTGGCGGCGCTCGCTGATGTTGCCGCCGAGTACTGCCAGCTCGCCCTGCTGGAGGATTTTCACCCCGGCGATCAAACCCAGCAGGCTGGATTTGCCCGCGCCATCCGGGCCGATCAGGGCGCAGCGGGTGCCAGCTTCGATACTGAAATCGATGGCTTCCAGCGCCGTTTGTTTCCCATACCGGTGGCCCAGACCGCTGGCCTTAACCGCAAGTTCGCTCATTGCAGGTTGGCCGGCCAATCCATTGCCTGAGTACGCACATAGCCGGCGCCGGGCATGCCAGGCTTGGCTTGGGGTACGGCGGCGGGATCCGTCAGGCGCAACTTGACGCGAAATACCAGTTTTTGCCGCTCGTCACGGGTCTCCACCTCTTTCGGGGTGAACTGCGATTTGGCTGCAACAAAGGTGATTTTGGCCGGCAGTGGGCGCTCGGGCAGGGCGTCGAGCAGCACCCGCGCCTCATCGCCAACCGCCAGGGCGCCGGCCTGGGCGGCGGGCAGGTAGAGGTTCATGTACTGGTCGTTGGCGTCGATCATCAGCAGCACACGACCGCCTGCGCCGAGCACTTCGCCGGGCTCGGCGAGGCGCAGCTGAACGATGCCGTCGATGGGCGCCAGCAGGCTGCTGTCATCGATTTCGCTGGTGAGCTGAGCCACCTGTGCTTCGGCCGCGCCTATCGCTGCTTGCAAGGCGCCGACCTGGGCTTGGGCCGCGTTGACGGCCGCATCGCTGGTTTCCAGGCGCGATTGCTGCTGGTCGAGCAACTGCCGGCTGGCGTAGTTACGGCGGAACAGTTCCGTGGTGCGCTTGAGTTCTTGGGCGGCAAGGTGATGTTCGCTGAGGCGCAGTTGCACATTGGCTTCGGCTGCCGCCAGCGTCTGTTTGGCTCGTAGCACCTCGGCTTCGGCCTGGGTGCGACTGGCTTCCAGGGTGCGGGTATCGAGGCGTGCGAGTAGCTGATCCTTACTCACCCGGTCGCCCTCGTTGACCAACACTTCGGCCAGACGCCCAGGGGTTTTACTGGCGATCTGTACTTCGGTGGCTTCGAGGCGGCCGTTGGCCATGCTCAGGCCCTCTGGTAGGCGGCTGCTGACGGAGCGCCAGTAACCAAAGGCCGCGACGGCGACCAGTAGCAGAACCAGGGGGATCACCAATAAACGCGAGGGACGGTGCGAGCTAGACATGTGAGTTCCTTCTGCAGCAAGTACCTGCAGTCTGCCGGTTTTGGCAAAAAGTTGTGTTGATACTTATCAACGCCCCTCGGAGCTCAGGGCGAGAATGGCCTGCCACTGTTCGGCGCTCACTGGCATCACTGACAGGCGACTGCCCTTTTGCAGCAGAGCCATGTCGCTCAACGCCAGTTGGCTGCGCAGCATTCCCAGGCTGAGAACGCCTGGGAATGCGGCCACGAACTCGACATTGATCGCGCTCCAGGGGTTCTTCTCGGCGCTGGCCTTGGCGTCGAAGTAATGGCTACCGGGTTCGAGGGCGGTGGGGTCGGGATAGGCGCTGGCAGCAATCCGACCAATGCCGGCAATTCCCGGTTGCGGGCAGCTGGAGTGATAGAAGAAGAACAGTTCGCCGACTTGCATGCTGCGCAAGAAGTTACGCGCCTGATAGTTGCGCACTCCATCCCAGCGCGCACGGCCAAGGCGTTGCAGGTCATGGATAGACAGTTCGTCGGGTTCCGATTTCATCAGCCAATGGGCCACGGTGGATGCTCTCTGCAATAAAAATGTGACAGACCGACGGTTGAGTGACGCCAGAACTTGCGCAGGCCTTCACGTTGTCGGACGATAGTCTTGTTTATGCTGCGTTCTGCGGCGAAAAATAATAATAACGCCGGTCATCGTGCGAAGTTTGCCAAGTTTAAGGGGGGGCAATCGATGAAACGCAAGCCAGATTTACTGTGGGTATTGGTTATTGTCTTTGGTCTGGGGGTGGTCACCACCGGCTACACCCAGAGCTTGTGGGAGCGCCAGGACGCGGCGCCGGTCAGTCAGGTGCAGCAACCCTGAACCCCTGCGCGTCAACCCGGACGACGCGCCACGCCATACCAGCCTCGATCGGTCACGGTTGCCTGCAA
>JAIERF010000392.1 GCA_019747075.1 Pseudomonadaceae bacterium | reverse complement strand
GCCATGCGGTTAAGCGCCATGCTGGCTTTATCCACCAGTTCGGCGCGGCGGCTCTGATCGACAAAGCTTTGCAGCGGGTTCGACATCACCGTACTGATCAACACCGCGACCAGTCCGGCAATGGCGATAACCATCACCAGTTCGACCAGGGTAAAGCCGTGTTGGCAGGCGACGGTCTTGGCTGGACGAGTCATCAGTAGTTGGCCCGATAACCGTCGAGGGTCAGCGCCTGGCCGATGATATCGGTGACGGTGACGGTGACGCGTATGGCCGCCACGCCGTTCAAGGCCTGCGAGCGCACATCAACCTTGACCTGATAAGCCTCCAGCCCCGCCAAAGGCGTGATCGAAAGGGCGCTGCGCGGAGCGAAAGGCTGGGCGCCCGCGTACGTCAAACCGTTGTAATCACACACGTCATCAAAACTGCTGCGACCCGCGCCGTTATTGCTGGCGGCGCAGGTGGTGCTGGCCGGAAACGCTTGCAGGGTGATTTCCTCCAGATACGCCTCGGCAATCGCCAGGCTCTGCTGGCGCAACATCGGGTCGGCGGAGCGGCCGGTGATCGCGGCCATGGCCGAGAACAGCGCGGCGGCGGCAATGCCGAGGATGACGATGGTCATGACCAGCTCGATCAGGGTCATACCCCGTTGTGCATGGGCCGAAGCCAACGGACCACGGGAAGCAACACGAGCAATAACACGCTGCACCCGACTCATGGCGTGGTCTCGATAAAACCGCTGGAGAGATGCACTGTGAAGGAAAAGGCGTTAGCGCCGAAGCGGACGGTATTGGCACCGCTCGCGCTACCGAGAGAATCGAAGGTGACATTCAAACCGGGGCTACTGACCGCCACAGCCTGCGGATTGCCCGCCGAGTAAGTGCCACCGGCAGGGTTGGCCACCGGACTACCTGCAGCGATGCCGCCACAGGCAGTTGCGTAGAACAGTGCGTAACCTGTATCGCTGACCTGAGTGCGGATCGGGCAACCGCTGGCCACCGCCAGCTTCTGCGCATAACGCGCCGCACTCAGACTTTCCTCGAAAAACAGGCGCTCATCGAATACCTGCCTATCGAAGAAACGCGGCCCCACCACGGCGGCGAGGATGCCGGCGATGACGATCACCACAATCAATTCGACCATGGTGAAGCCGCGCTCAACCGGCCTCATGCGTCATCAGCAACCACTATTAGTAATGACAACCACCGGTGCTGCAGTGATGGGTGCAGTGTTGTCGGTACCAGCTGTAGCTGCCTTGTAGGTTACCTGGCAGGTAGCACTAGTTTTACCGGTCAGTTGGTAGGTAACCGTGCTACCACCTGCTGCAGCACCACCGGTTGCGGTGTAGTCGCTAGTATCAACAATGCCAACGGCAGCACTGATACCATCAGTCGCTAGAGCCTGCGGGTAGCCATTAACCATAGCCACAGATGTTCCATCCAGAGTGACCGAAGTGCCCAATGACGCACTAGCCGCCAGCTGGGAAGAACGAGCAATTGCGGCGGCAGACTTCAAGGAACCAGCCAGACCACTTAGAGATGCCTTCTTCGCATCACTGCTCAAATCTGCAAACTTCGGCAACGCAAACGCCGCCAAAATCCCCAGAATCACGATAACCATGATCAGCTCGATCAGGGTAAAGCCACCTTGTTGTCTTTTCATTTTCACTGCTTCCAGGTTGGTTTTGCTTAGTTAAAGGTACGCGTTACAACACCCGTGCTGGTGTCGTAAACGATGCTGTCGTCGCCACCGTCACGCTGATAGGTGTAGGTGCAGCTGTTGCTCGGTGCTGCGGTAGCGATGTAATCCGGGTCGCTGCCGGTCAGGGTCGGCGCGGTGCCTTGCAGCACGCCCTGCCAGATGTTCTGGCATTCGTCCGCACTGGGGGTGGCGACGGCTGGCGGATTGCCGGCGCCGTCAGTGCCCATGGGCCAGAAGTTGGCATTGACGTCGACCGTGCCGTCGCCAAAGCCGGCCACGTTGATATAGCAGTTGTTGCTGGCACAGCCATTCAGGCCGCCGCCACGATTGACTTCGACCTGGGCGCGCACCAGCGCCACGGCAGCCGCCAAGCCTCCGGCGGCGCCATTCAGGGCCGAGCGGTGCGCATCGCGGGTGGCGCTCATAAAGCGCGGCAGCGCCACGGCGGCGAGAATGCCGAGGATGGCAATCACCACCACCAGCTCGATCAGGGTGAAACCTTTGCTGCGTTGCATCCGTGTTACTCCTTACCGGTAAGCCTGGGCCAATGCGGCAACCTGTGCTGCTGGCACGCGGTCGAGCTCCATGCTGATAAAGCGTCCTGGTGATTGTGGTCCAGTGGATGACAGTTGGGGAACTGCCCGCAACTGAAAAACCTGTAGTT
>JAIERF010000298.1 GCA_019747075.1 Pseudomonadaceae bacterium | reverse complement strand
ACGGCAACGGGTTGCTGTTCAGTCATAACCTATCCCTGTATGAGCCTGCGGCTCAGGTAAGCGCCAGCGTTGTGGCAATTTTCGCCATTATACGGCCCGCGCGCCAACGAACCAGCAGTGCCTATCAGGGCTGGGATGGGCTTCAGTGACTGGCAAAGCGCCGCAGCTCGGTTAACATGCCTAGACAAGCTCCTGCGAACAAGGTCGTTCCGTGTACACATCTGCCATCCCGCCCCGCCTGCTCACCCGCCTTGCCTGCCCTGGGCATGCCACACCTCCCGTTGAGCAGGCCCGCTGCAGCGCACGGAGTTGCCGCCGATGAGCAGCGGACATGGCTGGAACATCCGCACCCATACATTGCTGATCAGCCTGGGCCCGGCTCTGCTGCTGACCGTCTTGCTGACCAGTTTCTTCACCTATTCAAGACTGCAGGACTTGCGTGAAGAAAGCATCAACACCGGCCAGCTGATCGCCAATCAACTGGCCACAGCCACTGAATACGGCGTGTTGACGGGCAATCCGCAAGTCTTGAAGAACCTGCTGCAGGCCACCCTGGAAACACCGCAAGTCCGTTTTCTGGAAGTGCGCGACCCCCATGAAAATATTCTGGTGTATGTCGAGCAAAACAAAACTGCCGTACAGGAAGGCTCCCAGGTTGAGCTGTTCAATGCCTCCATCCAGATGCAATCTGCCACCACCCGGGCACTAAGCCCAGCCAGCGACCCTGGCTACCTCGGGCGCGTGGTGGTCGGTGTTTCCAACGATGCCTTCAACAGCCAGCAGCAACTGATTCTGCTCAAGGCCTCAACCCTGGCGCTGGGCGCCCTACTGTTGACCTTTTTATTGGCCCGACGCCTGGCCAGTCGCCTGTCACAGCCCATCAGCACCATGGCGGAGGCGGTAAAGGCAATTCAGGCCGGCAACTTTCAAGCCGCGGTGCCTGAACATGGCAATACCGAACTGGTTGAGCTGGCACGGCATATCAACAACCTGGCCAGCGGCCTGCAGCAAGCCCAGATAGAACAACAGCAAGCGATCAATCAGCTGATCAAAACCCGCGAAGAGGCCGAGCAAGCCAACCGGGCCAAGTCGGACTTCCTGGCCATGATGAGCCATGAACTGCGTACCCCCATGAACGGCGTGCTGGGCATGCTGCAGCTGCTGGAAACCACCGAGATGAGCCATGAGCAGGCCGAATACACGGCCCTGGCCACCGAGTCCACGGAGCACCTGTTAAAGGTCATCAACGACATTCTCGACTTCTCCCGGATTGAGCGCGACGCCCTGGAGCTGGAGTGCATTCCGTTCAATCTTCTGGAGCTGCTCCAGAGCTCTGCCCAGGTGTTCCAGCACAGCGCCCAGCAGCGCGGCCTGCAACTGCAACTGGAGACTCAGCCAGGGCTGGAACAGATTGAGGTTCAGGGCGACCCGACGCGCATTCGGCAGATCCTGGTCAACCTGCTCGGCAACGCACTGAAGTTCACCGAGGAAGGCAGCATCCGCGTGCAAACCCGCTGGCAACCCCTGGATGATCAGGTGCTGTGGCTGACCTGCTCGGTGCAGGACAGCGGCATCGGTATTTCCCCTGATCGGCTGGAGCATATGTTCGATGCCTTCCAGCAGGCCGACACCTCGATTTCTCGCCGCTATGGCGGCACCGGCCTGGGTTTGCCGATTGCCCGCACTCTGGCCGAACGCATGGGCGGCACCTTGAGCGCCAAGAGCGAGGCCGGCCAGGGGTCACTCTTTACCCTGGAGATTCCACTGCCATTTCGCCAGCAAAATGCCCGCCCCGTCTTGCTGGAACGTGAAGCCACTGGCGATGACAACGGTCACTTGGTCCTGCTGGTGGAAGACAACCCGGTCAACCAGACCGTGATCGAGGCCATGCTGCGCAGCCTCGGCTACCAGGTCTGCCTGGTCGGTGACGGCGCGCAAGCCCTGCACAATGCCGAGCACTTCGAGTATTCGGCCATTTTGATGGACTGCCGCCTGCCGATCATGGACGGCTATGAAGCCACCCGACAGATCCGCATGCTCGAGAGCAAAGGTCAGATCCCAATCATCGCCCTGACCGCCAACGCCCTGCAGGGTGACCGTGAAGCCTGCCTGGCGGCTGGTATGGATGATTATCTGGCAAAGCCGTTCAAACGCGCCGATCTGCAACGAATCCTGCAACGCTGGCTGCCACCCCGACCTTCGGAGGCTGGTCAACAGTGCTAGAGTGCCGGAAACTTGTTCCAGGACAATGCGCGCCTATAGGGCGACTGGACACAATCCGGCACATTGAGCGTACACGCGTACGCAAAGGCTGTGACTTTCACCGTAACGCAACAGTCTACGACTAGGCTGCCAGCGGAC
>JAIERF010000240.1 GCA_019747075.1 Pseudomonadaceae bacterium | reverse complement strand
AGGATTTCGCAGAAGCGTTGCACGTCGGCCGCGTTCACCGCCGGTGCTTGCGTGGTTTCGTTGAGGACGGCGAAGGCCTTGACCAGTTCATGGCGCTCCTGCAACCAGCGATCGATCAGCAGGTGGACCCCACCCCAGCGCTCTTGGGCGTTCTGACAGCTTTCAAGCATGACAACCTCACTTCCCGTTATTTGATTTTCTGTTCTAGGGACAGCGGCGAGACGAGCTTTTGTCGTTCCTGCGCCGAACCTGGGAAGACGCCACCCAAACGGCAGTTTTCCGGCGGCATATGCGAGCCAGATTATGCTCGCCTCGCAGTGCCAGCAAGGCACCCTCCAGAGAAACTTTCATACGTGCGTTTAATCCCTGACCGCACGGCCAAGGCGCCTCGCAGAAGCTCCAGCATACGCCGCCAGGGCCGCAGAAGCACGGCACCTGAGCTGCGCCAGATCAAGCGCGACGCAACAACTGGTAGCCAGCGAACAACAACATGCCGGCAAACGCCAGCAGGCTCCACTCGGGAATGCTCATGCCCAGCAGGGTCCAGTTGACCTCGGCGCAATCGGCCGAGCCTTGCAGCACCAGGCGGAAGATTTCCTGGAACGGCAGGGCCTCCAGCATGTAATCGAAGCTCGGCAGGCAGGCCGGCAATTCGTCCGCGGGGATGTTCTGCAGCCACACCTGCCGACCGGCCGTGCCGGCGCCAATCAGTGCTGCCAGCCCAGCCAGCCCGGCATAACCACGCTGACCGCCACGACCCGGCGCATGTACTGCAGCCAGCAAGCAGACCACACCAAAAACGATCACGCAGACCCGCTGGATGATGCACAACGGACACGGCTGCTGACCGAGCACATGCTCCAGATAGAGCGCGCCGCCCATGATGGCAACGCAGGCGAGGAAGGCAAACAGGAATAACGAACGCGGGCTGGCCGGAGACATGACGGTTCCGTGGAAAAGTTAAGAGGCGGCTACGGTAGAGGAAAGCACCCGCGCCGGGCAAGGCGTAAGCCTGCCCAGAACAAGGTCGTTATCTGCGCTACGCCACCGATCGTCCGATGGCCATAGCGTCGCCCATCAGGCAGGCAAAGGCAGATTCGGCAAGCGTTGCTGCTGCAGGCCCAGGGCCTCCTGAAACAACTCATTGCTGCGCGCTACCTCGCCTTGATGGGCCAGCAGGCGTGCCAACTCGGCGCAGGTTGCCGCACTGCGCGTCAGGCCCAGGCTAGCATCGAAATACTCTCGCGCCTTGTCCCACAGACGATTGCGCAGGCACAAGCGACCCAGCGCCAGCAACAGTTCGGCATCCGCCGGCTGCTGCTTGAGCCAGCCTTCGGCGGTCTGCAACTGGCGCGCCGGATCGGCGCCGGCCAGCTCGCCATACAGTGCCACCAGGCGGGCGTCGTACTGACGCTTGAGCGCCTTGCCCAGTACCTCCTCGGCTTCGGACTCAGCCCCCAGCGTGCGCAACTGCTCAGCGTAGGCCAGCAACAGCTGCGGGTCGTGGCGCTGGGCACTGGTCAGTTGCTGCCAGGCCTGCGTCAGCGGTTGCAACGCCGCTTCGCCAGCATTCAAGCCACTGCGACCGGCGTCGGCCAGGCGCCCACGCCAGGCACGCTGTTCCAGCCCCAGCAGCGCAGCGTCACTCAATGCCTTGTTCTTGCGCAGCTCGGGCAACAAACCCAGCAGCGCCGACCAATTGCCCTGCTGCTCATACAGGGCCTGCAACTGACGCAACACCTGGCGGTGGCGCGGATGGCGCTCCCGCATCACCTGCAGGGTTTCCAGGGCGGCCGCAGGCTCGCCACGACCCACCTGCAACTCAGCATGGGCCAGGGCAATCGCCAGTTCCGCCTGCGGCTGACGGCGCAAGGCTTGCTCCAGCAAACTGTCGCTTTCCTCGTAGCGGCCCAGCTCCTGGGCGGCGCGAGCGGCACCGAGGTAATGCATCAAGGGCTGAGCATCACCTTCGGCGGCGCGGCGCAAATGCCGCAGCGCACGCTCCCAACGGCCTTCGGTCAGGTCCAGCAGACCTTGTTCGGCAGACAGCTGCACCCGGCGCGTACGGTTGCGCCGCGACCAAGGGTTGACCACCCGCCCAGACGCGGTGAGCAGGCGAAACAGCAGACGCAAGCTGAACAGCAGCAGCCACAGGCTGGCCAGCAATACCAGGGTGCCCCACAAACTCGACTCGTAACGGAAGCTTTTGTAAGCCACCAGCACGTAGCCAGGCTGTTCAATCTGCACCAGAGCATAGGCGCCCGCCGCCAGCACCAGCAGCGCCAACAGGGTCAGCAGCAAAATGCGCTTCATGGCTGCGGGTCCTCAACAATGGCGTCCGGCAACGCTTCGGTGGGCG
>JAIERF010000312.1 GCA_019747075.1 Pseudomonadaceae bacterium | reverse complement strand
GCCGAGTCCAATCGCGTCTGGGCCGCCGGCCTGATCATTCGTGATCTGCCGCTGATTGCCAGCAACTGGCGTAACAAGCAGCCACTGGACGAGTACCTGAAAGAGCACGGTACTGTGGCGATCGCTGGTCTAGATACCCGTCGCCTGACCCGCATCCTGCGTGAGAAAGGCGCACAGAATGGCTGCATTCTGGTCGGTGCGGATGCCACTGAAGAGAAGGCCCTGGAGCTGGCGCGCAGCTTCCCTGGCCTGAAGGGCATGGACCTGGCCAAAGTTGTTAGCTCCACTGAACGCTACGAGTGGCGCTCTAGTGTCTGGAACCTGCAGACCGACAGTCACCCGGAAATTGCCGACAGCGAACTGCCACACCACGTGGTGGCTTACGATTTCGGCGTCAAGTTGAACATCCTGCGTATGTTGGTCGAGCGCGGCTGCCGCCTGACCGTGGTGCCAGCGCAAACCCCTGCCAGTGAAGTGCTGGCGCTGAAGCCGGATGGTGTGTTCCTGTCCAACGGTCCTGGCGACCCTGAGCCGTGCGACTACGCCATTCAGGCGATCAAGGATGTGCTGGAAACCGATATTCCGGTATTTGGTATCTGCCTCGGTCACCAGTTGCTGGCCCTGGCCTCCGGCGCCAAAACCGTGAAAATGGGTCATGGTCACCACGGGGCCAACCACCCGGTGCAAGACCTGAAAACCAGTGTGGTGATGATCACCAGCCAGAACCACGGTTTCGCCGTGGAAGAAAGCAGCCTGCCGGCCAACCTGCGCGCCACCCACAAGTCGCTGTTCGACGGCACCCTGCAGGGTATCGAACGCACCGATAAGGACGCGTTCAGCTTCCAGGGTCACCCGGAAGCCAGCCCGGGGCCGATGGATGTCGCGCCGCTGTTCGATCGTTTTATCGAAGCCATGGCCAAGCGCCGTTAAGCCCGCCGACTGACCAAAGGATTCGAGAGTAAGCACATGCCAAAACGTACAGACATTAAAAGTATCCTGATCCTCGGCGCCGGCCCCATCGTTATCGGCCAGGCCTGCGAATTCGACTACTCCGGCGCCCAGGCTTGTAAAGCCCTGCGCGAAGAGGGTTACCGGGTCATTCTGGTGAACTCCAACCCGGCCACCATCATGACCGACCCGGCCATGGCGGACGCCACCTACATCGAGCCGATCAAGTGGTCCACCGTGGCCAAGATCATCGAGAAAGAGCGCCCGGACGCACTGCTGCCGACCATGGGCGGCCAGACCGCGCTGAACTGCGCACTAGATCTCGAGCGCCACGGCATTCTGGAAAAGTTCGGTGTGGAAATGATCGGCGCCAACGCCGATACCATCGACAAGGCTGAAGATCGCTCGCGCTTCGACAAGGCGATGAAAGACATCGGTCTGGCGTGCCCGGTTTCCGGCATCGCCCACGACATGGAAGAAGCCTACGGCGTACTCGAAAAAGTCGGCTTCCCGTGCATCATTCGTCCGTCCTTCACCATGGGCGGCACCGGCGGCGGTATCGCCTACAACCGTGAAGAGTTCGAAGAAATCTGCGCCCGCGGTCTGGACCTGTCGCCGACCAATGAGCTGCTGATCGACGAATCCCTGATCGGCTGGAAGGAATACGAGATGGAGGTCGTTCGAGACAAGAACGACAACTGCATCATCGTTTGCGCCATCGAAAACTTCGACCCGATGGGCGTGCACACCGGTGACTCGATCACCGTGGCTCCTGCGCAAACCCTGACCGACAAGGAATACCAGATCCTGCGTAACGCCTCCCTGGCGGTATTGCGCGAGATCGGCGTGGAAACCGGCGGCTCCAACGTGCAGTTTGGTATCTGCCCGGAAACCGGCCGCATGGTCGTGATCGAGATGAACCCGCGCGTGTCGCGTTCCTCGGCACTGGCCTCCAAGGCTACCGGCTTCCCAATCGCCAAGATCGCCGCCAAGCTGGCCGTGGGTTACACCCTCGACGAGCTGCAGAACGACATCACTGGCGGCCGTACGCCAGCGTCCTTCGAGCCGGCCATCGATTACGTGGTGACCAAGCTGCCGCGTTTTGCCTTTGAGAAATTCCCCAAGGCTGATGCGCGCCTGACCACCCAGATGAAATCTGTGGGTGAAGTGATGGCCATCGGCCGCACCTTCCAGGAGTCCTTGCAGAAAGCCCTGCGCGGTCTGGAAGTGGGCGTTAACGGCTTCGATCCGAAGGTCGAGCTGAGCAACCCGGAAGCTGCCAGCATCATCAAGCGCGAGCTGACCGTGCCGGGTGCAGAGCGCATCTGGTATGTGGCTGATGCGTTCCGTTCCGGCATGAGCTGCGACGATATCTACGCCCTGACCATGATCGACCA
>JAIERF010000126.1 GCA_019747075.1 Pseudomonadaceae bacterium | reverse complement strand
AGGTAGCTGGTGACACGAGTGTTGAGCCCACCCAACTAGGGTGACGGAAATTTCTGGGGTTCCGGCTTACATCCCCCTGTACCGGGCAGAGGCGTTTCAGGGCCGGTGCGTAATGGGTCGTACCGAGGTTTTCCCGGTCACCCTTGCTCTGCGGCAGGAACAGGCTCATGCCAGCACCGGCCTCGGCCTGGATATGCTCGACCTGCAGTCGACAGAGTTCGTCGCTGCGAAAGCCGCGCCAGAAGCCGATCAGCAGCAGCGCCGCATCGCGCCGACTGCGCAGCAGGCTTGTCAAGTTTCCGGACTGCCGAGCCCGTTCGGCTTCCTGATTCAGCCAGTGAACCGCCTGCTCCAGGTGTTGCAACTGCAACGGTGCAGCCTGCTTCGTTTGCGCCGGATGCAATGTGCGGATGCCTTTGAGCACCTGTCGCACCGTGGGCGTCTTGGTCGGATCAGGAAAGCCCTGGGCGATATGCCACTGGGCCAGGGCGGCCAGGCGCTGTTTGAGCGTGCTAAGGCTTAGGGTGTCGGCGTAGTCCACCAGGTAGCGCACGATGCTGTCGCTGGTGGCGGGCAGGAAGCCGCACCAAGTCACTTCGAAGTGCTCGATGGCCGATTGGTAACTGCGGCGAGTGTTTTCCCGCGTACCGGCTTGCAGATAGCGACCGACATCCTTCATCGCCCGAGATTGCCCTTTGTGTACTGGAAAACGGTTGTTAAGCGACCGTTTTTGCCCATCTGATTAAATAATTCATGATTACCCAATTCTAGATTATTGGTAGAAAATAAGGGAAATTCTTGATAAAGTGCTATGTATCTACATGGTATGTACCACAGAACGAAATCGTTAGGAGGCTCCGTCATGGCCCGTGGTGGAATCAACAAAGCTGTCGTGCAGAAAGCCAGGCATGCCCTCCTCGCCCGCGGCGCCCACCCCAGTATTGATGCGGTGCGCATCGAGCTGGGCAACACCGGTTCAAAGACCACCATTCACCGCTACCTGAAAGAGCTCGAAGACGCCGAGCGCGGCCGGGATGCGGCTTCGATCCCGCTCAGCGAACAGCTGGCCAATCTGGTCAGCCAACTGGCAGATCAGCTAGAGGAGGAGGCGCAGGCCGCGGTGGCCCTGGAGCGCGAACAACTGACCCGCGAACGGCTCGATTACCAGCATCGGTTTCGACAGGCCGAAAGCCGCATCCAACAACTGGAAGGCCAGACCGCGCTCGACGCGGAACGGCTTCAGACCACTCATCACGAGTTGCAGCAGGCACGCGAGCAACGGCAACAGGCCGAGATCGAGAACGCCCGCCTACAGCAGGCTAATCGTGACCTCGAGGAGCGGCACAAGGATCGCGACGCACAGATCCACTCGCTGGAGGAAAAACACCGACATGCGCGCGACACCCTGGAGCACTACCGACAGGCCAGCAAGGAACAGCGTGAGCAGGAACAACGCCGACACGAGTCGCAGGTACAACAACTGCAACTAGAACTGCGGCAACTGCAGCAGACCTTGATAATCAAGCAGGACGAGCTGACGCAACTGAACCGCGACAATGCACGCTTGCTCACCGAGGCGCGGCAGTTGCAAAAAGAGCGACATGCACAGCAACAGCTAGTGGCGCAGAAAACTCAGGCCCTGGAGGCTCTGCAGAGCACGCTGGCCGGCTCCGAACGCACGAATGAAGCCCTTGATCAGCGTTGTCGCACATTGCAGGAGGAGGTGTCCCGGCTGAGCGAAGCCTCCGCGCTTCAGGCGCAGCAGACGCAGGGCCTGCAGAAGCGCTTGGTCGAAGCCACTACACAGCTGAAGCTACTCGGGGCACCGCTTGCGAACAGCGATGGCGCATGTAGCACATGAACCGGCACACTGAGCCTATGCGCTGAGCGGAGGTGAAGATGACACTACTTGAGACTACCAATGAGGGGGCTGCGGAACCTGTCCGTTTGACTACGCCACTGGGCCAGGCCATTGGTAATCTGTTCGCCCGGGCCTTGCCGCTACTGGATGGCAATCCGCCAGGCTCGCTCAAAGTCTTCGTCTTCGGCGGCTGCGCGGTGCACCTGCTCACCCATGCGCGTGGTAGTGCGGACATCGATGCGGAGATCGAGGCGGCCCGCGTGCTGCGTAAGGACGAGATCATGGCCGTCTACACACCGCCAGAGGGTTATGAGGACGGCGACGGCCGCGACTTGCAGGTGTACCTGGACCAGAACTACACCAATGCCCTCGGGCCACTGCACGAGGACTACCGCGAGCGCGCCATCCCGATGGAGGGTTTCGAGGGTGAGCAGCCGCTGCATATCTTCGTTGCCGCCGGCGTGGATCTGGCCATCTCCAAGC
>JAIERF010000386.1 GCA_019747075.1 Pseudomonadaceae bacterium | reverse complement strand
CATTGGCCCTGCAGGCGCTGGATCGGCAGGGCAAAGCCGACGATGGCGCGCAGCATGCTGTCGATATAGTCACGCGGTGCATCGTCCATGGCCCAGGGCTTAGGCTGGTTGCCTTCGTGGACGGCGGTCATGTGCGCCAGTAATTGGCGCAGACGCTCGGGGTCATCAAACACGTCCAGCTGACCATAGGCGTGCACGCTGATGTAGTTCCAGGTCGGTACCGCCTTGCCGTGTTCGGCCTTGGACGGATAGGCGCTCGGGCTGACGTAGGCGTCGGCGCCGCTGAAAATCGCCAGCGCCTCGGGCTGTTCGGCAAACACTTGCCACTGCGGGTTGGCGCGGGCGAAGTGGCCATACAGGGTGCCGTACTCGCCTTCTTCGGCCACCAACAACAGCGGCAAATGACTGGCCTGCAAACCGGCGCTGCTGTGGCTGACCAGCGTCGCTAATGGGGCCTGGCGCATCTGTGCGTGCAGTTGGCTGAGGTCATCCTGGCGGAAGTGAGCGGGGATATACATGGGCGAACTCCGGTGGTGATGGCATCATCCTAGGCAAGCCATTGGCCTCTTGTAAGAGCCATTTATAGTGAGTTTGATAGGGCCAATTTGCCATGACCTTTCCCGCGCCGCTGCCTTTCGACCTTGCCGGTATCCAGCTCGACCCGCGCCGCGGCCTGGCGCGTCAGCTGTATCAGGCCCTGCGTGAGCGCATTCTCGATGGCCGCCTGCGCAGCGGTACGCGCCTGCCGGCGGGTCGCGAGCTGGCCGAGCTGCTGGGCGTGTCGCGCAACACGGTGGGGCGCGCGGTCGACCAGTTGTATGCCGAGGGCTATGTGCAGGCGCGCGTGGGTGACGGCACCTACGTGGCGCCGCTGGCCCTGCACAGCGAACCGGCCAACCGCGTGGCCAGCAGCCCGGCGCCGAGTGCGGCCTTGCAGCGGGTGCAGGCGCAGCAGTTGCGGGTGCCGCCGAGTGGCGCGCCACGGGCGTTTCGGGTCGGCGTGCCGGCCTTTGACCTGTTTCCGTTCGAGACCTGGGCGCGGCTGCAGGCGCGCTTCTGGCGCAAGCCGTCGCCTGCGCGATTGGGCTATGGCGATCCAGCTGGTGATGCGCAGTTGCGGGAGTTGGTGGCGGCGTATCTGCGTAACAGCCGTGGGCTGCACTGCGATCCTGAGCAGATCGTCATCACCTGCGGTGCGCAGCAGGCGATCAGTTTGTGCGCGCAGTTGCTGGTCGACCCCGGCGACCGGGTGGCCATCGAGAACCCCGGTTATCGCGCCGCCGGCCATGCCTTTGCCGCGGCGGGGGCCGAGTTGTGCGGCGTGGCGGTGGATCGCGACGGCCTGGATGTGGCCGCGCTGGAGCAGGTGCAGGATTGCCGGTTGGCCTATATCACGCCCTCGCACCAGTACCCGACCGGAGTGACCCTGTCGCTGGCGCGGCGCCTGGCGTTGCTGGAGTGGGCTGAGCGTCAGGACGGCTGGATCATCGAGGACGATTACGATGGCGAGTACCGCTACAGCGGCACGCCGCTGGCGCCTTTGGCCGCATTGGATCGGCAGGGGCGGGTGATCTACGTCGGCACCTTCTGCAAGATCGCCTTTCCGGCCCTGCGCCTGGGCTATCTGGTATTGCCACCGGCCCTGGCGCCGCTGTTTGCCCAGCGCCGCGCCCTGGACATGCGCAACTCGGAAATCGGCACCCAGGTGGTGATGGCCGACTTTATCGCCGGCGGGCATTTCCAGCGGCATATCAGACGTATGCGCGTGGCCGCCCGCAGCCGTCGCGATGCCTTGCTGGCCGCCTGGCCTGCGCACATTCCCGGCTGTGCGCCGTTGCCGGTAGTGGAGGCGGGGCTGCACCTGTGCGTGCGGGTCGAGACGCTGCAGCGCGAGGCCGAGCTGGTGGCGGCGGCCCTGGCAGCGGGGGTCGAAGTCACGGCCCTGAGCGGTTACTGGCTAGCCGACAGCGCTACGCCTGCTGATCAGCGCGCCGGCCTGGTGTTGGGCTTTGCCGCCGTGCCCGAGGCGCAGATCGACGCGGCCGTGCAGGCATTGCGTAAGGCCTGGAGTCTGTAACGGGTAGGATGGGTTGAGCGCAGCGATACCCATCGAGCAGTCAGTCGAATGCGCGGCCATGATGGGTATCGCAGGCTCAACCCATCCTACGGCTGCGGCGTCTGACAGATGCCGCGCAAAAAAAAGGATGGCCGAAGCCATCCTTGAAGGATGAGGGGCAGGCGCCCCTCCTGATGAGTCAGGTGAATCAGGCTTTGAGCGGCACCAGACGCGGCGCGATCATGTTCTCGGGGCGCAGGATGTCGGCCAGGGTGGCGTCG
>JAIERF010000119.1 GCA_019747075.1 Pseudomonadaceae bacterium | reverse complement strand
ATGGTGGTGATCGACCCGTGGCGAATGCCCAGGTGTTCGTGGATCACTTTGACCACCGGTGCCAGGCAGTTGGTGGTGCACGAGGCGGCGGTGACGATGCGGTGCACCGCTGGGTCGAACAGGTCCTGATTAACCCCCATCACCACGTTCAACGCACCGGCCTCTTTCACCGGGGCGCTGACCACTACGCGCTTCACACCCTGATCGAGATAGCCCTGCAGCACCGCCACCGTCTTCATCTTGCCGCTGGCCTCAATCACCAGGTCGCAGCCCGACCAGTCGGTGTCAGCGATGGCCTTATTGGCCGTGACCTTGATCGACTTGCCGCCGATCACAATGCACTCGCCAGCATGGCTGGCCTCATGTTGCCAACGGCCATGCACCGAGTCGAAATTGAGCAGATGGGCGTGGGTCGCCGCATCGCCAGCCGGGTCGTTGACCTGCACGAACTCCAGCTCTGGCCAGCCCCAGGCCGCGCGCAAGGCCAGGCGACCGATGCGGCCGAAACCGTTGATACCCACTTTGATGGTCATACACTGCTCCTTAAATGGAAGATTGATTAACCCGTTTCGACAGCTGCTCGGCCGACTCCTTGCGCTCGGAGTAACGGTCCACCAGGTAGTCCGCCTGTCCGCGAAGCAACAGGGTGAACTTGACCAACTCCTCCATCACGTCCACCACCCGGTCGTAATAGGCCGAGGGTTTCATTCGCCCGGCGTCGTCGAACTCGAGAAACGCCTTGGCCACCGACGACTGGTTGGGGATGGTGAACATGCGCATCCAGCGCCCGAGCACGCGCATCTGGTTCAACGCGTTGAACGATTGCGAACCGCCCGACACCTGCATCAGCGCCAGGGTCTTGCCCTGGCTCGGACGTACGGCGCCCATGCTCAGCGGAATCCAGTCGATCTGTGACTTGAACACCCCGGTCATCGCCCCGTGGCGTTCCGGCGAGCACCACACCTGGCCTTCCGACCACAACACCAACTCGCGCAGCTCCTGCACCTTGGGGTGACTGTCCGGCGCGTCGTCCACCTGCGGCAGACCGCTGGGATTAAAGATCCGCGTTTCCGCGCCCATGGCCTGCAGCAAGCGCGCCGCCTCAAAGGTCAGCAGGCGGCTGAATGAACGCTCGCGGTTGGAGCCGTACAGCAGCAGGATGCGCGGCGGATGGGCCACCGTCGGTACGCTGGCGAGCTTATCGGCACTGGGCCGGTCAAACAGCTCAAGGTCGAGGTGCGGCAAGTGATCATCGGTCATAAACAGTCCTGGCAAAGTGGCTCCCTGATTCAGCAACACAGCGCTTGGCGCAGCGGTCGATCGGCCATGGCCTGCAGCCTGGCGACATCCGCCTGCAGCCAATCACCGTTGGCCTGTGCCACGTTATCCAGCAGTTGCCGCGCCCAGGCCGGCAGCTGCGGATGCAGGCGGTAGTAAACCCACTGGCCCTGGCGACGGTCCGCGAGCAAGCCGCTGCTGCGCAATAACGCCAAGTGGCGGGAGGTTTTCGGTTGGCTTTCGTTGAGGGCGCAGGTCAGCTCGCAGACACACAGCTCACCCTCGGTGGCAATCAGCAGGCTCATGCGCGCTCGGGTTTCGTCAGCCAGGCACTTGAACAGGTTGACAGGCGTCAGGCTGTCGGCAAGCGCCGCCTGCTCCTTGCGGTTGATCAGCACGAACAACTTGATCCGCTCGTGAATGGCTTGCAGCGTCTGTCGGTAGGCCGTCGGCTGGTGGCTGTCGGCCGGGTCTTCAAAGTGCCAGGCCAGGGTTTCGTCGGCCTGCGGCAGCGCTGCACATTCCAGCGCACTCTTGTCGCACAAGGTAATCACGTAGTCGAAATGCTCATCGGCAAACTCATCGACCGCCTTGCTGCGCAACCCGGCCACCGCCACGCCGACCTGCTCCAACGCCGCCAGGGCGCGCGGATCAGGCTGACTGGGCTGGCTGCCGGCACTGAACACCGCATAGGCCTCGCCTCCGGCATGGCGCAGCAAGGCCTCGGCCATCAACGAACGGGCCGAGTTGGCGACACAGAGGAACAGGACTCGCAGGGGGCGCGACATGATGGCAGGCTCACGACAACAAATATGGTTTGCCGAATATATTTAACAAAGCATATTCTGTAAACCGAATATTGCAGCCTGATGACCGTGGAGCCTTCCAATGTCGAGCCAAGCCAGCCCTCTGGGTTTCTTTGAACGCTACCTGAGCCTCTGGGTGTTTCTCTGCATTATTGCCGGCACCCTGCTAGGCCTCGCCGCCCCGGCGGCAACCCAGGCCATCGGCGCCCTGGAAATCGCCCAGGTGAACATCCCGGTGGG
>JAIERF010000112.1 GCA_019747075.1 Pseudomonadaceae bacterium | reverse complement strand
AGGTTCAGTGGGCCGACTTCAACCTTCACTTCCGGGCTGACGCCGCGGTCGGCCAGGTGCAGTTGATAACCGCGCAGTTGCACATCCTTGAGCAGCACTTGCCAGGGTTTGGCGGGCTCGCTGCTGGCGTTGTTCGCGCTGGCGTCCGCTGTCTGGCTGGCGGCCGGTGCGGGCGCTTCTGGCTTGGCGAATAGGGTTTGCCAGTCGAGTTGGCCGTCGGCCTCGCGGGCGGCCCAGGTTTCCAGGCCTTGGCTGCGGATCTTGCCGACCACCACCTGTTGCTTGACCAGGTCGAGGCTGGTCTCGCTGACGTTCAGCTCGGCCAGTTTGACCAGCGGGCGGCCGTCGGGTGCCTTGATGGCAAAGGGCGCGAGGGCAAGGCTGAGGTTGCTCAGTTGCAGCTGGGTGCCGCCGGCCAGGCTCAGTTGATAGTCGGTGGCCAGGTTGAGGATGCCTTCCTGCAAGTCCAGGGGCAGGGCGTCGCGCACGTAGGGCCAGATGCCTTTGAGCTTGCCATCACTCAGTTGCAGATGGCCGCTGGAGCTGATCGGGCTGAGGCTCAGGGTGCCTTGCCATTCGACCTTGCCGCCATTGGGGCCGGTGGCCTGCAGGCTCAGTTCGGCATTGTCGTCGGGCAGGGTGCTGAGGTTGCTGAGGCTGAGGTCGAGGCTGTCGTAGACGAATTCGATCGGCTCGCTGGGGCGCAGGTCTTCGAAGTGCACGGCGCCGGCGGCCAGGACGATGCGCTCGATGCGCAGCGGGAAGGGCTCGCTGGGCTCTGCGGGCTCAGGCGTAGCAGGGCGCTCGGGTAACTTGAACAGCTGGGCCAGGTTGAGCTGGCCGTCTTTGCTGAACAGCAGTTCGACCTTGGCCCCGTTGAGTTCGATCTTGGCCAGGTGCAGTGCGCCGGTCCACAGGCTGTCCAGTTGCAGGTCGGCATACAGCTGAGCAAAGCCTAATTGTGCCTTGTCGGCCTCACCCAGGTGCAGGCCCCACAGGCTCAGCTCCAGGCTAAATGGATTGAGCTGCACGCGCTCCAGGCGTGCCGGCACGGTGCTGAGCTGGCTCAGCTGCTGGTTGATGACGCGCAGGGCGATGCCGGGGAGGATCAGGAAGCCCAGCAGGCTGTAGAGGGTTACGGCGATCAGCATGGCGCCCAGGGCGCGTTTCAATCCTTTGTGCATGGCAGGCGCATCTATGTCGGCTGTAGATGGGTCTGAGTATGGCACGCAGGCGTTGAATTTTGCCTTGATCTACAACTGCAGAATCAGGGTTTTCAGCGGTGGTTGGCCGTCCAGTGAAGGGAAGTCGGCGGCCGGCGCCAGCACCTGGCAATCGCGCACCGGGCGGCCGAGTTTGCTGGCGCAGCGCAGCACCTGCTCGCGCCAGTCGGCCATGGCCACCTTCGCCAGGTTGTTGCAGCAGATCAGCACGCCGTCTTCGGCGGTGGCCAGCAGCGCCGGCTTAAGCAGGCTCTGGTAGTCGCGCAGCAGGTCGACGGTACCAAAGGCGCTCTTGGCCCAGGCCGGCGGATCGAGCAGCACCAGGTCGAACTGACGTTGTTGCAGGCGCGGATAGCTCGGCAGCTTCTGCCCACGGCGCTGGGCAATCGGCAGGCCGGCCAGTTGGCGAATGGCTGGGAAATAGTCGGACTGGATAAATTCCATGACCGGTAACTCAGGGTTGAGCAGGCCGTTTTCTTGGCCGACGGCTAGGTTGCCTTCGGCAAAGTCCAGGTTGCACACCGCGCTGGCACCACCGGCTGCCGCGGCCAGGCCGACGCCGCAGGTGTAGGCGAACAGGTTGAGCACCGACTTGCCGGCGCTGTGCTGTTTGACCCAGCCGCGGGCGTTGCGCAGGTCGAGAAACAGCAGCGGGTCCTGGCCGGGATGACGGCCGCGTACCCGGTAGTTGAGGCCCCATTCATGGCCGATCAGGTCGTCCAGTGCCGCGGGTTCGGCCGGGTAGATCGGGTCGCTGCGGTCGATGCGCGAATTGCCCTGGCTGCGGTCGTTGTAAACCAGCAGCAAGGGCTGATTGAGGTGTGCGCAGATCAGCTCATGGGCGCCCAGTAGTTCATCGCGACTGAGTTGCTGGTGAAAGGTTTGCACCAGCAACTGCGGGCCGTAGCGGTCGATGGTCAGACCGCCAGCACCTTCCTGGCTGCCATGGAACAGGCGGTAACAGTCGGTGCCCTGGCGGTGCAGTTCGGCCAGCAGGGCGTCGCGGCTGGCGAGGGCGGCGCGCAGCGCCTGATTCAGAGTGGACATGCGCGAGGCCTCGAAATAGGGGGCGGGAGTTTACCAGCTCA
>JAIERF010000394.1 GCA_019747075.1 Pseudomonadaceae bacterium | reverse complement strand
CGGCAGACGGCTGAGTTGCTCAACGTACGTCCGCTGGAGCCGCAGTTCTTTGACCGGCAGATCGCCTTCAATCTGTTCCCGCAGGTGGGCGCTGCTGATGATGCTGGGCATGTGTTGCACGAGCGGCGCATCGTCGAAGAGCTTAAGCAGGTACTGGATCAGCCGGACTTGAAAGTGTCGGCTACCTGCATGCTGGCGCCGGTGTTTTTTGGCGACAGCTTGAGCGTGTCCCTGCAAACAGCGAGCAACGTGGATCTGCCTGCGCTCAACGCCGCGCTTGAGGCGGCCGCAGGCGTTGAAATGGTTGAGCGGGGCGACTATCCAACGGTGACGGCCGATGCTATCGGTCAGGATGAAGTCTACGTTGGGCGGCTGCGTTGTGGGCTGGATGACCCGAGTGAAGTCATTTTGTCGATTGCGTCTGATAATGTGCGAAAAGGCGCCGCACTGAACGCTGTGCAAATAGCCGAGTTGTTGATAAAACACTATCTGTAAAAGATACTTACCATTAGATTTGAAGAATCATTCTAGCTTGGCAATACTGGCTTGGCTGGTCGCTGTTGGGGAATCGCCGCAAGGCGCATGCAGGCAGTGATTCAAGACCCATCTCGAATTTCGAGAAAAAAAGATAAAACAAGGGATTACGCTATGGTTCGGGTTCGCAAACTGGTGCTGGCAATTGCAGCTGCTTCGGCGCTGTCCTCCGGTATGGCGCATGCGCTGGGGCTCGGAGAGGTTTCTCTGAAGTCCGCGCTGAACCAGCCCTTGGTGGCGGAAATTGAGTTGCTGGAAGTGCGCGACCTGGCATCCGGTGAGCTGATCCCGAGTCTGGCCACGCCGGAAGACTTCACCAAAGCCGGCGTTGAACGGCAGTATTTCCTCTCCGACCTCAAGTTCACGCCCGTGCTCAAGCCTAATGGCAAGAGCGTGATCCGCGTAACCTCAAGCAAGCCGGTGCGCGAGCCTTACCTGAATTTCCTGGTGGAAGTGCTCTGGCCGAGCGGCCGTTTGCTGCGTGAATACACGCTGCTGCTTGATCCACCTCTTTACTCGCCGCAAACCACGGCCGCCGCTGCACCGCAGATGCCGGTTGCTGCTCCTGCGCCGCGTCCCTTGGCGGCCCCAGTACGTGCTCCGCAACCTGCTGTTGCGCCAGTCAGTCGTCCGGCTGCGGTAGCTGCCGCCCCGGCCAAGCTCGATAGCAACGAATACAAAACCACCTCCAGCGATACCTTGTGGGAAATTGCCCGTCGGGTGCCAGGTGGTTCGGTGCATCAAACCATGCTGGCCATTCAGGAGCTGAACCCGCAGGCGTTTATCGGTGGCAACATCAATCGCCTGAAAAGTGGCCAGGTTCTGCGTCTGCCTAATGAGCAGCAGATCACCAGTCGTTCACCAAGCGAGGCTATTGCCCAGGTTGCCGAGCAGAATGCCGCGTGGCGCGAAGGTCGCAGCATTGCTGCCACTGGCAGCCGTCAGCTGGATGCCACCAAGCGTAGCGTCGCGGGTGCTGCACCCGCACAGGCTGAGACCAAGGACAATCTGCAACTGGTGGCCGGCGATGCCGGCAAGGCTCAAGCCGGTAGCGATAAGGGTGGCAAGGGCGATACCAAGGCGCTGGATGAAAAACTGGCCGTTACCAAGGAAAGTCTCGACTCTACCCGTCGCGAGAATACCGAGCTGAAAGGTCGCATGACCGATCTGCAAAGCCAGCTGGATAAACTGCAGCGCCTGATTCAGCTTAAAGATGACCAGTTGGCCAAGTTGCAGGCTGATCTGGCGGCCAAAGGTAAAGCTGCGGCAGCCCCGGTTACCGCTGCTCCTGCAGCTTCTGCGCCGGCTGTAGCTGTTGCACCGGCTGCGCCAGTGGCTGTTGCGCCAGCTAAGGATGCGGCTCCTGCTGTGCCGGCGACAGCTGCACCGGCTCCGGCCACTGATTTCAACTACAGCGAAGAACCCGCCAAACCTGTGGTTGCCGAACCGGCTCCGGTTGTTGAGGTGAAAAAGCCAGCCCCTGTAGCGGTCAAGCCTGTTCAGCCGGTTCAGGTCGCCCCGGCAGCTGCGCCGGTGGTTGAGCCAGAAGCGGATAGCTTTATCAGTGACCTGCTGGCCAATCCTTTGGCGCTAGGTGTGGCCGGTGGTGGTGCCTTGCTGGCCCTGCTGGTGGGTTTGATGGTGCTGTCGCGGCGCAATGCGCTGAAAGAGACCGAGCTGCAGAACAGCCTCAGCGAGCAGGCTGATGAGTCGCTCGATAGCGATCTGGAGTTGCCGGAAAGCAGTTTCGATGGCCTTGATGGTGACCTTGCGCA
>JAIERF010000234.1 GCA_019747075.1 Pseudomonadaceae bacterium | reverse complement strand
ACCGCCGGCAGGGCGGCCAGGGTGAAGCGCAAGGCGGCGAACAGCAGCGGCGGCAGGTGGCCGAGGGCCAGTTTGATCACCACAAAGTTGGTGCCCCACACGGCCACCACGGCCAGGGCCAGCAGCAGGTGCCTGAGCGGCAGACCTGGGCTCATCGGCGGCCTCGCATGCGGCAATCAGTCATGCCATTCGCGTCCGGCCAGCTCCAGCAGGCTCTGCGCCTGTTCCGGGCCGTTGCTGCCGGCCGGGTAGGGGCGCGGGGTCTGGTAGGACTCGTGCCAGCCCTTGATGATTGGGTCGATCCAGCTCCAGGCGGCTTCCACTTCGTCGCGGCGCATAAACAGCGTCGAGTCGCCCTCGATCACGTCCAGCAGCAGGCGCTCGTAGGCATCCCAGCGGCGGTTCTGCGGGAACACCTGGGCCAGGTTGAGGTCCAGCTCGATCGGCGTCAGGCGCATGCCCTTGCCGGGGCTCTTGCCCATCAGTTGCAGGCTGATACGCTCTTCCGGTTGCAGGCGGATCAGCAGGCGGTTGGCCTGGCTGCCTTCGAACAGGCGGTGCGGCACCGGTTTGAACTGAATGACGATCTCCGAGCACTTCTTCGCCATGCGTTTGCCGGTGCGCAGGTAGAAGGGCACGCCGGCCCAGCGCCAGTTGTCGATCTCGGCCTGCACGGCGACGAAGGTTTCGGTGTCGCTGTCGTTATCGACATTTTTTTCGAAGTAATAGGCCGGCACTTCCTGACCGCCGATTTTGCCGGCGGCGTATTGGCCGCGCACGGTCTTGTCTTGTACGTCGAGGCCGCTGATTGGTTTTAGCGCCTCGAGAATCTTCACCTTCTCGTTGCGCACCGCTTCGGCGTCGAAGCGCACCGGCGCCTCCATCGCCACCAGGCAGAGCAGCTGCAGCAAGTGATTTTGCAGCATGTCGCGCATGGCGCCGGAGTGGTCGTAGTAGGCGCCGCGGTTTTCCACGCCGAGGGTTTCGCTCACGGTGATCTGCACATGGTCGATGTGTCCGGCGCGCCACACTGGCTCGAACAGGGCGTTGGCAAAGCGCAGGGCCATGAGGTTCTGCACTGTCTCTTTGCCCAGGTAGTGATCGATGCGAAACACCTGCGGTTCGCTGAACACGCTGCCGATTGCGGCGTTGATCTCTTTGGCCGACTCCAGCGAGTGGCCGATGGGTTTCTCCACTACGATCCGCGTGTTGCTGTCGGTCAGCCCGGCAATTGCCAGGTTGGCACTGATCCCGGCAAACAAATCCGGGGCGGTGGCCATGTAGTAGATGCGTCCGCGCTGGCAGGCGTCGCCGAGGTTTTTGCTCAGGCGGCCGAATTCGGCGCTCTGCGACAGGTCCATGGCGAAGTAGTCGAGGCGTTCGGCAAAGCTCTGCCAGGTCGTCAGGTCGAAGTCAGCGCGGGCGACTTGCACACGACAGTGTTTTTCCGCCATGGCGCAGTAACTGCTGCGATTGAGGTTGTTGCGCGCCAGCGCGAGGATGCGCATGTCGGCCGGCAGGCGACCGTCGCGGTGCAGGTGGTAGAGCGCAGGCAGCAACTTGTGCAGGGCCAGATCGCCAGTGCCACCAAAAACCAGCATGTCGCAGGGGATATTCACGGGATACTCCGGCGTGCTTTGCCTGTGCGGAAAACAGGGGCATGTAGTATAACTACAAGAACACTACAGCCCAGTATTTGCCGATCATAACCGAGTCCAGCCCTGTGAACCTTTTGCAGCACATCGCCCAATCCCGTCACCTGTTGCGTAAGTCGGAACTCAAGGTGGCCGATCACGTGCTGCTCGACCCGGCCGCGGTGATGCACAGCTCTATGGCTGACCTCGCCCATGACGTCGGCATCAGCGAGCCGACCATCGTGCGCTTCTGTCGCGCCATCGGCTGCACCGGCTTTCAGGACCTGAAATTGCGCCTGGCCCAGAGCCTGGCCGCCGGTGCCAGCTTCGGCCAGTTCTCGATCACCGAGACCGATTCGGTGGCTGACTTCAGCCTGAAGATTTTCGACACCACCTTGCACACCTTGATGGAGGTGCGCGAGCGCCTCGATCCCGTTGCCCTGCAAGCCGCCATCAATGCCATGGCCCACGCCCAGCGTGTGGAGTTCTATGGCTTTGGCGCCTCCGGGGCGGTGGCGGCGGATGCCCAGCACAAGTTCTTCCGCCTGCTGCTGACGGCGGCGGCGTACTCCGACCCGCACATGCAGGCGATGTCGGCGGTGACCCTCAAGCCCACCGACGTGGCGATTTGCATCTCCCAGTCCGGGCGCTCCAAGGACCTGCTGATCAC
>JAIERF010000044.1 GCA_019747075.1 Pseudomonadaceae bacterium | reverse complement strand
GTGGGTTTCATGCTGGCGATGGGTCGCTATCGCGGCTACCGCCTGACCGAACTCTTTCGCTTCAAAGCCTTCCTGAAGGATTGAACCATGATCGGTCTGTGGAAGAGATGGAAAGCCCTGGAAGCCCGCGGCATCATGGGCATCAACCGGCGCAACGCTGACTACGTACTCAAGTACAACAAGCGCAGCCTGTACCCGATTGTGGATGACAAGATCATCACCAAGATGCGTGCGATCGAAGCCGGCATCAATGTGCCGGAAATGTACGGGATCATTTCCACCGAGAAGGAAATCGAGAAGCTCGACGAGATCATCGGCGGGCGTACCGACTTCGTTATCAAGCCGGCACAGGGTGCTGGCGGTGACGGCATCCTGGTGATTGCCGACCGTTTCGAGGGCCGTTATCGCACGGTCTCCGGCAAGATCGTCAGCCACGAGGAGATCGAGTATCAGATCTCCAGCATTCTCACCGGCCTCTACTCCCTCGGTGGCCACCGTGACCGTGCACTGATCGAATACCGCGTGACCCCGGACCCGATCTTCAAAAGCATCAGCTATGAAGGCGTGCCGGACATTCGCATCATCGTGCTGATGGGTTATCCGGTGATGGCCATGCTGCGCCTGCCAACCCGTCAATCCGGCGGCAAGGCCAACCTGCACCAGGGCGCCATCGGCGTCGGTGTCGACCTGGCCACCGGTTTGACTCTGCGCGGCACCTGGCTGAACAACAAGATCAGCAAGCACCCAGACACCACCAACGCCGTGGACGGCGTGCAGCTACCCGACTGGGACGGCTTTATGAAGCTGGCCGCCGGTTGCTACGAGCTGTGTGGCCTGGGCTATATCGGTGTCGACATGGTGCTGGACGTAGACAAGGGCCCGCTGATTCTCGAACTCAACGCCCGCCCTGGCCTCAACATCCAGATCGCCAACGACTGCGGCCTGACCCATCGCGCCCACGCGGTGGAAGCACGCCTGGCCGATCTGAAGAAACAAGGCATCAGCGAGACCCCGGAAGAGCGCGTGCGCTTTGCCCAGGAGCTGTTCGGCCACGTACAACCTGCCGAAATCTGACAGGCCCACGGCCACAAAAAAGCCCAGCTTGATGCTGGGCTTTTTTGTGCTCGGAACTCACGCGTTAGTCAGCGCACAATAGCCACCTCAAACGCGCCGACTTCGGCATGTTGATGCACCTGCATGCCCGACTCATTCACCGGCAACGCCTGCAGCGGCCGCTTGAACGGCTTGTTGTCCAGGGTTTGCACCTTGCGGTCTTCGTCGGTGGTCAGCAGCAATACATAGCGCTCACCCTGACGGGCATTGACGGGCACCGTGCCCTCGATAAAGGCATAGCGATACCAGGTTTCGCCGTGCAGCTGGTACACCGCATCACTGACCAGGCGGGTTGGCTGCTTGCGCTCATCGAGAAACAGCAACGAAGGGTAAACCACCTGTTTGTTGGCAAAGCTGCGCACCCGAAGACCATAAGTGTGCTGCGAAGTCGGCAGTTTCAGAGCGGCGTAATAACTGCGGCCCATGGGAAAGTCGAAGCTCGGGGAGAAACCGTTGAGCTCCTGATACCGCGGCTCGTCCGCCGACAGCTCGGTAAAGGCGCCTTCCGCCAGATGACCGCAGCACTGGTCCTGCAAGCCTTGATACAAGCCCTCGGCTTTTTCCTCACTGCCTTCCAGCAAGGACTTCATCGCCTCATTCGGCTGACCATTCAGCCCTGGCAATTCGGCTGGCCGCTTACTGAACAGCACCTGGCGGCCCTCGCTGTACTGAATCTCCCGACTGGCCTGGGCGCCACTGCGCATACCCGCCGCCCGCTGCTCGGCCGTCACCGGCGAGTTGTGCATGCGCCCGTTTTCATCCACCCAGGTGTAATAGGGGTTGCCGTTCTCGCTGCGCACGAAGCCTTTGCCTTCAAAGGCCTCAGCATCGATGTAGTCACTGGAATGCTGGCCGTTGGGCAAGGTCAGCCCTTGCTGACCGTCCATTTGCTGGGCACCGGCATAAAAGCTGCTCTGCAGGTTGCCCGTGGCATCCACCCAGGTGAAGTAGCGGCGTTTGTTTTCCGCCCCGCTCTGCGCCCCCGGCCAGGTACTGCGCGTGCCATCGGCCAGGCGCGCCTGATCGGCCTGGTTGATGCGTTGTGTCGCCGCCCGTTGCTGGGAGCCATAGCTGCTGTCGACAAAGGTGTTGTGCACCCGCCCGTGATCATCCACCCAGGTCAGGTAGCGACCATTAGCGGCCTGCACGTCGAGCACGGCCAGCAACGTCAG
>JAIERF010000133.1 GCA_019747075.1 Pseudomonadaceae bacterium | reverse complement strand
AACGTCGAACTGGCGGTGCGCCAGGTGTTCAAACACAGCAAATCGCGGCCGGAAATGCGCGAGTGGATTGAGCACAATCTCAATCTGGTCAACATGATGCACGCCAAAGACAAGCGCCCCAGCGAGATCTCCGGCGGCATGAAACAGCGTATCGGCATCGCCCGTGCGCTGGCCATGCAACCCAAGGTCCTGCTGATGGATGAACCCTTCGGCGCCCTCGACGCCCTCACCCGCGCCCACCTGCAAGACTCCTTGATGGCCATCCATCAGGAACTGGGCAACACGGTGATCATGATCACCCACGACGTCGACGAGGCCGTGCTGCTCTCCGACCGCATTGTGATGATGAGCAACGGCCCGGCCGCCACCATCGGCGATATTCTTCAGGTCGATCTGGCGCGCCCGCGGGAGCGCCTGGCCCTGGCCAACGACGCCCGCTACCACGAGTACCGCGCCGCCGTGCTGGAGTTCCTCTACCAGAAGCAACAACGCCCCGCCGCCTAGTCAAAGGCGCAGACCCTACGCGCCTGCTTGCGGGCGCTGTGGGGCCAAACCTGCACAGAGCTGATAAACTGCCCGCCGTTGGCCGTCTAACTCTTGCAGAGAGCAACACCTTGGAACTGTTCAAAGAATTCACCTTCGAATCCGCACATCGTCTCCCCCACGTACCGGAAGGCCACAAGTGCGGGCGCCTGCATGGCCATTCGTTCCGCGTCGCCATCTATATCGAAGGCGATGTCGATCCGTATACCGGCTGGATTCGCGATTTCTCCGAGATCAAGGCCATCTTCAAGCCGCTCTACGAGCGCCTCGACCACAACTACCTGAACGACCTGCCAGGGCTCGACAACCCCACCAGCGAAAACCTCGCCAAGTGGATCTGGCAAGAGCTCAAGCCGCTGCTGCCAGAGCTGTCACGCATCCGCATTCACGAAACCTGCACCAGCGGTTGCGAATACCGCGGCGACTAGCCGCGCGCCCTTCTCGCCGCCCCGCCTCTAGCCCTTAGGCTCAACGCCCTGACCGGCCGTTAAGCCTAAGGCGCCGGCCAGACAACTGGCCACCGCCCCACATCGCCCCTCTAAACCGACGCCTGCACCTGCAGCGCCAAACGGACGCACTGTGCCTGATGAACCCATTAGCACAGACTCTCCGAGAAAAATCCCGGGTATAAAAAAACCGCAGCCTAGGCTGCGGTTTTTAATGACGCGCTCGGATTAGTGAGCGAACAGCGAGTTGCCTACCTTGCCTGCCAGTTTCTCAGGCTTGATCAGGAAACGCGCCAGGGCTGGCAGCAGCCACAAGGCACCGAACATGTTCCACAGCAACATGAAGGTCAGCATCAGGCCCATGTCGGCCTGGAACTTGATGGCCGAGAAGATCCAGGTAGCGACACCAATCGCCAGGCACAGACCGGTGAACAAGACCGCCTTACCCGTGGACTTGAGGGTCTCGTAGTAGGCTTCTTGCAAGGTCAGGCCGGCACGCAGGAAGCTCTCCAGACGGCTGTAGATATAGATACCGTAATCCACCCCGATACCCACACCCAAGGCGATCACTGGCAAGGTCGCCACCTTGACGCCGATGCCGAGGAACGCCATCAGTGCGTTACCCAGCACCGAGGTCAGTACCAGCGGCAGCACGATACACAGGGTCGCGGCAAACGAGCGGAAGGTAATCATGCACATGGTGGCCACGCAGATGTACACCAGAATCAGCACGGTCAGCTCGGAGTGTTTGATCACTTCGTTGGTGGCCGCTTCGATACCGGCGTTACCAGCCGCCAGTAGGAACTTACGATCTTCAGTATCGTGCTCCTTGGCAAACTGCTGCACCGCCTTCACCGCACTGTCGAGGGTCTCCGCTTTGTGATCGTTGAGGAACACCAACACCGGCGCTAGGGAACAATCGGTGTTGTACAGACCATCGGCACGGGAGATGGAGTTGTTCAACACGTCCTGGTTACGCGACAGGGTTTCCCACTTCAGGTTGCCCTCGTTCATGCCCTTGATCACCTGCTTGGACACGGTGACCAGCGAGATGGCCGACTGCACGCCTGGCGTGTTCTCCATGGTCCACATCAGCTCATCGATCGGCGCCATGGTGTCATGGGTCGAGCAACCTTCAGCCGAAGTTTTGACCATGACCACCAGCACATCAGAACTGGTCGAGTAGTTGCTGATGATGAAAGCGTTGTCGTTGTTGTAGCGCGAGTCAGGACGCAGCTCAGGCGCGCCTTGGTCGAGGTCACCAATCTTGAGGTTCTGGCCGTACCACAGGCC
>JAIERF010000141.1 GCA_019747075.1 Pseudomonadaceae bacterium | reverse complement strand
TTATAAAACATCAGTAAAAGCGTGAGCCCTGATGTTTTCTTGGCTCCCGCTGCTGCATCGTTTGACGGATGCATTGAGCGACTTTTTCAAAGCAAGTGCAGGTTTACGTAGCACTGTTGTCCTCCAGTGACGATGCGCATTGCGCGTTGAGTACGGTGCCATAGTGCAACGGAAAGCAATCGCTTTGGACGCAGTCAGTCCATGATATGCTGCAGATCGTCCATATTGAGGTGAGGCATGGATCGTTTATCCAAGCTATTGACGCTATTCGGTGTCCGCGCGGACCTGTTTTACAGTGGCGGGCTTTGCGGGGTGAGCTCATTCGACGGAGCGAATCGGAGAGGGTACATACATCTGCTGCAGGAGGGCGAGCTGGGGTTGGCAATCGCGGGTCGGCCGCAGGCACTTCTGACCGAGCCGAGCCTGATTTTCTTTCCCCGGCCGAGCCAGCACCAGTTGGTCGGCACCGAGTCCGGTGGTGCTCGCCTGCAATGTGCATCTCTGGAGTTCGCAGGCGGCGCGAACAATCCGTTGGCGGCGTCGCTGCCTGATATGATCGTGCAGCCTCTGACCGAACTCCCAATGCTTTCAGACACGGTTAAATGGTTGTTCGCCGAGGCTGCCAGTGATCATTGCGGTCGCCACGCGACGCTGGATCGATTGTTCGAGCTTACAGTCATCCAATTGTTGCGGCACCTGCTCGATCATCAGCAACTCAAATCCGGGATGATGGCGGGGCTGGCGGATGTTCGTCTGGCCCGTTCGCTGGTAAGAATTCACGAAGAACCGCACCATCCATGGTCGCTCTCGGAACTGGCCGGCGAGTCGAATATGTCGCGGGCCAGCTATGCAGCGCATTTCAAGGATGTCGTAGGGCAGACCCCTGCCGAGTATCTGTTGAGCTGGCGGATCAGTCTTGCTCAGAAGCTGTTGCGAGAAGGCCTCTCCATGGCCTTGATTTCCGATCAGGTGGGATATGAAAGCCCCTCTGCCCTGGCTCGTGCCTTCCGGCGCAAAACCGGCTTGAATCCTCGTGACTGGATGAAGTCCGTCAGTACAAAAGGTGCGCCTCCCTGAACGAGGGCGCAACCGTTGAAGCGCCGATCTTTTTCGAGGCGCACAATAGTTCAGATATTTTCAAACAAAGGCCTATCCATCAGCTTCGAAGTCCGCCTGCAGGACGCCAAGGTCGGGTACGACGAAGGCCGCGAGATGCTAATTGTAGTGGTCAACCCATCCCGGACGGTGGGTAAGTTTTTCTTCGGCCACCGCAGGTGGTAGCCCGTCGTTGAACTGATGCGGCCTGATCCAGTTGTAGCGGTGCATCAGGTAGTGGCTGATGTCTCGTTGCGCCTCCAGGGCTGTCAGGTAACGGGCTGTGGCGTCCTGCGCGAGTGCGGGACGCCGCGTTGCCGCCACAGGGCGAACTAGGGTTTCAACTTGACAGGCTGGACGAGCGCCTCTTTGCCGTCGGACAGCAGCCAGGCCACCAATGAAGCTGGCTCCGAAGCGCTGGCATTGCGGGTGATGCGGTGCAACTGCATGGGGCTTTCGTACCACGCGTCGCCTGCCTTGAAGCGCTGCGGAGCCTGGCCGTCGAGGGCAGATTCCACTTCACCACTCAGCACCACCACGAAGACGTGTCCGGGGTGGCGATGGGGCGTCGAGGTGGCGCCAGGGGCGAAGTCCACGCGAAGCGCGGTGGCCGTCCTGTATAGCTGGGGCGGCAGTGTGGTCTGCGCGACCGGTGTGACGACTTCTTCTCCGGCACCGCCGCTCCCGTGGGCCTGGGCGACGGTACTGAGCAACGCCATGAAGGCAATTCCGATGGTCTTGGCGAGCAGGTTCATGGCACTTACTCCGGCTGCATCGCAAAGCCGACGCCGAAGCGGTTCCAGGCGTTGATTGCGGCGATGACGAAGGTCAGTTCGGCCAGTTCCTGTGTGGAGAAAACAGCGGCCACTTGCTCGTAGATCTCATCCGGCGCATGGCGAGTGGCGACCAGGGTCAGCGTCTCGGTCCACAGTAGGGCGGCGCGTTCGCGCTCGTCGAAGAACGGCGTTTCCTTCCAGGTACTCACTGCCATCAGGCGGCGGAGGCTTTCGCCTTCCTTGGCCGCATCGTTGGTGTGCATGTCGACGCAGTAGGCGCATCCGTTGATCTGCGAAGCGCGAATCCGCACCAGTTCACGCAGGAAACGCGGCAGCACCGATTCGGCGGCGGCCTTCTCGAGGCCGAGCATGGCCTTCATGGCTTGCGGGGCGGCCTGGTAGTAGTTG
>JAIERF010000215.1 GCA_019747075.1 Pseudomonadaceae bacterium | reverse complement strand
CCGCCGATGCTGGTGCTCCCCGCCTCAGCCATGGGAGAGATGAAATGTCCCGGATTGCCGAAGAAGTCGTGTCAGTCAGCCCCGCCCGCAAGCGTCGTGATCAGGAAGATCGCAAGCGCATGCAGTACCGCCGGGCCATTGAAGAGTTTTCCGAACGCCGGCGCTTGCAGCTGGAAATCCTCGATTATCCCGACCTGATCGCCGCCAACTACCTGTTGGTCTCTGCCCTGCATCAACGCAGCTAATCAGTGGTTTATCAACGGCCTGTTCAGTGGGCCGTTGGGCAATAACCGCTAAACGTCTGGCCGAGGGCGCTGATCTGGGTGCGCTCGCTGCGGATGTATTCGAGAAACGCCTGGGCCACCGGTGACAGGCGTTTGCCGCGGGCGTGCACCACGCACCAGCTGCGGTACAGCGGCAATTCCTCGACCGGCAGTTCCAACAAACGGCCGTTGGCCAGCTCCTGGGTCACGCTGTGGCGCGGCAGCAGGGCCAGGCCGAGGCCGGCCACCACCCCTTCACGCACCGCCTCCAGGGACGAAATCTCGTATTTCTGCGGGAAGTGCACACGCTTCTGCTGGAAGTACTCCTCACAGGCTTTGCGCGTGCCTGAGCCGGCCTCGCGGACCAGCAGCGGGTAGGGTTCGAGGTCTCTCAGATTCAGCGCGGTGGCCTTGCCCAACGGATGCCCCGGCGGCGCCACGGCAACAATCGGGTAGTTGAGGAAGGGCAGGAACTCCAGGGCCATGTCCGGCGGCACCAGGGACATGATCACCAGGTCGTCGCGGTTGTCGGCCATGCGCTTGATCACCTGGGCGCGGTTGACCACCGTCAGGTGCAGGTTAATGTCCGGTTGCTGCTGCTTGAAGGCGGCAAACAGGTGCGGCACGAAGTACTTGGCGCTGGATTCCACTGCAAGGGTCAGCTGGCCCTGCAGCGAGCCTTGCAGGTCGGTGAGCTGCATGTCGAGGCTTTCCAGGCGCTGGAAAATATCCGTGCTGGCGCGCTTGAGCGCTTCGGCGGCGTCGGTCAGGTAGAGCTTCTTGCCGACGTATTCGAACAGCGGCTGGCCGACCAGCTCTTCCAGCTGGCGAATTTGCAGGCTGACGGCCGGCTGGGTGAGGGCCATGTCCTCGGCGGCGCGGCTGTAGGAGCGGTTGTCGCACACTGCGCGGAACACCTGAATCTGCCGCAAGGTCAGGCGCATCAAGGATTTACGCATGCTTTGGTTCTCGCTTTGCTGCGCTTGAAAAGGCGCTGGAGGCCTGTCGATTCGGCGACTATAAGTTTTTTCTGATGACTAACCCAATAATTATTGATTTGGGTTTATCTCTCTACGCGGCTAGGGTAAATGGGCGACTGGACCAACAGGTCCGGTCAGGTGCTGACCGCTGCGCCGGTCCGCCCGTTTATTGGCCGAGGAACAGACTCGTGATCAAGAAGATTCTCATCGCCAACCGTGGCGAGATTGCTGTCCGTATCGTGCGCGCGTGCGCCGAGATGGGCGTTCGTTCGGTGGCGGTGTATGCCGAAGCCGACCGCCATGCCCTGCATGTGAAGCGGGCCGACGAGGCCCACTGCATCGGCGAAGAGCCGCTGGCGGGCTACCTGAACCCGCGCAAGCTGGTCAATCTGGCGGTGGAAACCGGCTGCGATGCGTTGCATCCAGGCTATGGCTTCCTCTCCGAAAACGCCGAACTGGCCGATATCTGCGCCGAGCGCGGAATCAAATTTATCGGCCCGTCGGCGGAAGTGATCCGCCGCATGGGTGACAAGACCGAAGCCCGGCGCAGCATGATCGCCGCTGGCGTGCCCTGCACCCCTGGCACCGAGGGCAACGTCGCGGACATGGCCGAAGCCCTGCGCGAGGGTGATCGCATCGGCTACCCGGTGATGCTCAAGGCCACCAACGGTGGTGGCGGTCGTGGTATCCGCCGCTGCAACAGCCGCGATGAGCTGGAGCAGGCCTACCCGCGGGTGATCTCCGAGGCGACCAAGGCCTTTGGTCGCGCCGAAGTGTTCCTGGAAAAGTGCATCGTCAATCCCAAGCACATCGAGGCGCAGATTCTCGCTGACAGCTTCGGCAACACCGTGCACCTGTACGAGCGCGACTGCTCAATCCAGCGCCGTAACCAGAAGCTGATCGAGATCGCCCCCAGCCCGCAACTGACCCCGGAACAGCGCGCCTATATCGGCGACCTGGCCGTGCGCGCGGCCAAGGCCGTGGGCTACGAGAACGCCGGTACCGTGGAGTT
>JAIERF010000285.1 GCA_019747075.1 Pseudomonadaceae bacterium | reverse complement strand
ATCCAGCGCTATTACGACCTCAGTCGCCGCCCCGGCAATCGCAAATCGATGATGCAGATCTTCCGTGTGCTGCTGCAGGTCAATCGCGACGAGCTGCATACCACGCCTGCGCGCGTGGCGCAGATCAAGGCACCAACCCTGTTGCTTTGGGGTGAGCGTGATCGCTGGATTTCACCTAAGCACGTGCCGCTCTGGCAGCGTGATCTGCCGGGTATCGAGGTGAAGGTTTATCCGGGTGTTGGGCATGTGCCGATGGAGGAGATACCAGCTCAAAGCGCGGCCGATGCTCGGCGCTTTTTGCTGGGCTGACCACATGCCAAAAAAAGGCCCCGCGAGGGGCCTTTTTTTATGTCGACTCAGGCTGCGGCGGTGGCGGCTGGTTCAAATTCGCTGCTGAACTTCTCCAGCAATTCGAGATTGTTGTGCTGCCAGGGGTGGAAGCCGGCTTTGAAGAAGTCCAGGTAGGCACCGATCAGTGGGCGGAAAATCCCCTGTTTGCCCCACGTCCATTGCAGGCCATCGCGCCACAGGCGCCAGTTCCACAGTAGGCCGTCGCGTTTGAGCATATGCAGCAGGCCGCGCGTGGAGTCGAGGAAGAAGAAAAAGGTGCCCATCAGCATGGCCCGGCGCAGCAGTTTGCGACTGCCGCAGACCTGGTTGTAAACGTCGAATGCCACGGCTTTGTGCTCGGTTTCTTCTAATGCATGCCAGCGCCACAAGCGCGCCATGGCCGGGTGTGCGCCGGCCAGTGCGGCGGGGTTTTGCAGCAAGCCGTCGGCGAGGATCGCGGTGATGTGCTCCAGTGCTGCGGTGGCCGCCAGTTGCCGTTGCGGTGAGAACTTCTTCTGGGTGAAGCGAATCCGTGCCTGGGCGCGGCGTTCGATGGTGGTGATGTCGTAGCCCAGATCGCGCAGGCGGTTGCTGTATTCCATATGTTCACGGCTGTGGTGGCCTTCCTGGCCGATAAAGCCACGAATCTGTTCCTTCAATACCGGGGCACTGATCTGGTCGCGGAACTGCCGCACCGAGTCGATGAAGAAGCGCTCGCCGTCGGGGAACAGCACCGACATCGAGTCAAACAGATGGGTCTTGAACGCATCGCCGCCATGCCAATGGCGCGGTAGCGGCTTGGGCAGGTTGAAGTCCAGGTGACGAGGGCGAATTTGCAAACCTGCCGGTGTAGTGCTGGCCATGGTGACTCCCTGAGAGTGGCGTGAGCGTGGCCGGACTATGGCGCCGCGCCGGCAGCGGGCACAGGTGCACATCAGCCAATGTTGCAGTCATATGTGGCCATTGCCGGTTTGCCAGTCGAACGGTAGGGCTGGTCGCCAGCCCTAGTGTTGCGTGGCTTTAAAACAAAAAGGCCCCGTTAGGGGCCTTTGCTTTTGTGGCTGAGAGTTAGGCTGCTACGGCCTTGGTCGTGGCTTCGTCGAACTCGCCGCGGTACTGCTCAACCAGGTGCAGGTTGTTGTGCTGCCAAGGGTGGAAGCCGGTCTTGTAGAAGTCTGCATAGGCGCCGACCAGCTGGCGGAAGATGCCGTTTTTGCCCCACAGCCAAACCAGGCCGTCGCGCCAGACTCGCCAGTTCCACAGCAGGCCGTCGCGCTTGAGCATATGGATCAAGCCCTTGGTGGTGTCGAAGGTGAAGAAGAACGTGCTCTGCAGCATGGCTCGGCGCAGCAGCCATTTATTGCCGCTGACCTGTTGGAATACATCGAAGGCCACTGCCTTGTGTTCAGTCTCTTCCAGGGCATGCCAGCGCCACAGCTTGGCCATCGCCGGGTCGGCGCCGGCGGTCCATTGCGGGTTGCTCAACACAGCATCGGCCATGATCGCAGTCAGGTGTTCTACCGAAGTAGTGGCCGCTAGCTGGAGCTTCGCGGGTAGGTGCTTGCGCACAAATGCCAGACGGCGCTTGATGCCGCGCTCCAGGTAGTCAACGTCATAGCCCAGGTCGCGCAGGCGCTGGCTGTATTCCAGATGCTCACGGCTGTGGTGGCCTTCCTGGCCGATAAAGCCGCGGATCTGCTCATTCAGGGTGGGGTCGCTGATCTGGTCGCGAAACAGGCGCACCGAATCGATAAAGAAACGCTCGCCATCGGGAAACAGCACCGACATGGCATCGAACAAGTGGGTCTTGAACGCATCGCCGCCGTGCCAGTGGCGCGGCAATGGGTTGGGCAGGTCAAAGTCCAGGTGGCGGGGACGAATCTGCAAACCGGGCGGCGTGGTGCTGATCATGACAACTCCCTG
>JAIERF010000214.1 GCA_019747075.1 Pseudomonadaceae bacterium | reverse complement strand
ACCACGACTTTCTTGAACGCCGGCAAGCCGTGGAAATCCTCGATCACCCGGTGCAAATCCACCGCCGCCGGGCAATGACTGAAATTGTCTTTGCTCAATGGGCAGTTGCTGCACTGCTGATATTCCAGCCGAGTCCACTTCGGCGCCAGGCTGGCCGCCTGCGCGTCGTACTCACGATCCAGCTCAATCCGGTAACTGAACTCGTGGGCATCATCGAGGGTGATGCGGTAATCAATAGCCATGCAGCTCTCCAGCAGACAATCAGGCGTCCAATTCGGCCCAGCGTTCCAACAAGGTATCCAGCTCCAGCTGCAGTGCATCCAGGCGAGCCAGCGCAGCAGCCGTATGCTCTGCGGTGTTTTGATAAAAAGTCGGGGCGGCAATTTCTTCGTGCAACGCGGCCAACTGGGTTTCCAGGCTGTCGATCTGCGCCGGAATCGCCTCCAGCTCGCGCTGCAGCTTGTAGCTCAGTTTCTTTTTGGCCACCGGCACTTCAACCACGGCTTCCACTACCGGCGCGACAACCACCGCTGACTCCAGCGCGGCCTTGCCCGACTTGCTCTCGGTTACACCCAACAAACGTGGCGAACCGCCCTGGCGCAACCAGTCCTGATAGCCACCCACGTATTCACGCACCTTGCCTTCGCCTTCGAAGACCAGGGTACTGGTGACTACGTTGTCGAGAAATGCCCGGTCATGGCTGACCATCAGCACGGTACCGTTGAAGGTCAGCAAGACCTCTTCCAGCAGCTCAAGGGTTTCCACATCCAGATCGTTGGTAGGCTCATCCAGCACCAGCAGGTTGGCCGGCTTGCTGAACAGCTTAGCCAGTAACAGCCGCGCCCGCTCACCACCCGACAGTGCCTTGACCGGCGTGCGCGCACGCTGCGGGCTGAACAGGAAATCGCCGAGGTAGCTCAACACGTGGCGGCTCTGGCCGTCGATATCGATAAAGTCGCGGCCTTCGGCAACGTTGTCGATCACGGTTTTTTCCAGGTCCAACTGATGGCGCAACTGATCGAAGTAGGCCACATCGATGCGAGTGCCTTCTGCCACGGTGCCGCTGGTCGGTTGCAGACCATTGAGCATCAGCTTGAGCAAGGTGGTCTTGCCAGTACCGTTGGCGCCCAGCAGACCAATACGGTCGCCGCGCTGCAGGACCATGGAGAAGTCCTTGATCAGGAACGGACCCTCCGGGTGATGGAAGCTGACGTTCTCCAGCACCATGACCTGCTTGCCCGACTTATCGGCGGTATCGAGCTGAATATTGGCCTTGCCGGTACGTTCGCGACGCTCACTACGCTCCACGCGCAGGGCCTTCAGAGCACGCACGCGGCCTTCGTTACGGGTACGACGCGCCTTGATCCCCTGGCGGATCCAGACTTCTTCCTGGGCCAGTTTTTTGTCGAACAGCGCGTTGGCGGTTTCTTCGGCCGCCAGCGCCGCTTCCTTGTGCACCAGGAAGCTGGCGTAGTCGCCGTTCCAGTCGATCAGGCCGCCACGATCCAACTCGAGAATGCGCGTGGCCAGGTTCTGCAGGAAGGCACGGTCGTGGGTGATAAACAGCACGGCACCCTGGAAGTCCTTGAGGGCTTCTTCCAGCCAGGCGATGGCGCCGATGTCCAGGTGGTTGGTCGGCTCATCCAGCAGCAGCAGGTCCGGTTCGGACACCAGCGCCTGGGCCAGCAGCACGCGCCGACGCCAGCCGCCGGACAGCTCGGCGAGGGTCTTGTCCGCTGGCAGTTGCAGGCGACTCAGAGTGCTATCCACCAACTGCTGCAGACGCCAGCCGTCACGGGCTTCGAGGTCTTGCTGGACGTGCATAAGCTTGTCCAGGTCGGCATCGGTAACGCAGTTCTGCGCCAGATGATGATACTCGGCCAGCAAGGCACCGACGCCATCCAGGCCTTCGGCGACCACGTCGAACACGGTCCGCCCGTCGGCCACCGGTAATTCTTGCGGCAATTCACCAATCTTGAGGCCCGGCGCACGCCATACAGAGCCGTCATCGGGCTTCTGGTCGCCTTTTACCAGCTTCATCATGCTGGACTTGCCGGTCCCGTTGCGGCCGATGATGCAGACCCGCTCGCCCCTGGCAATTTGCCACGAGACCTTATCCAGCAACGGCATGGCGCCAAAGGCCAGGGACACATCGGTGAATTTGAGCAGGGTCATGGGCATCTCCAAAAACAGGGCGCGCATTCTAACTGACTTGCCGAC
>JAIERF010000307.1 GCA_019747075.1 Pseudomonadaceae bacterium | reverse complement strand
GAGTACCGTGAGGGTAACCACACCCAGCATGGTCAGCATGCGGCGGCGCAACATAGTCCGAATCCTTGGCTTGGCAGAAGGGGCGTTAGGGTCTGTTCCCGTTTCATCGTGAGCCGCGTTGCTGTGAGAAATGGTCCCCGGTTAGGCGCAGGACGCAGATAATGGTCATTCCCTTATCAAGTCCTGCAACAACAGCGGGGGCCATTTCTCGCGCAACCCGAAGGGTCGGGCCGGTTTTTGTGCGAGGCGGCGTTACTCGTCGTTTATTTGGAACAACCAAATCACACTCCTCGCGCCTTGCCTCGCGCAAAAACCGGCTCCGGCGCGGCCACGAATGAAACGGGAGCAGACCCTATCAAGCCTCGCACCTTAGCCCTGCGTGGCCTGTAGAGTCAAAAGCGCTGCTTTGCAAAAGTTTACGGTGCCGCTTTGGCGTAACAGGCTGTTGCCCGTTTCGATCTAATGGATGAGGGGGGAGGCGCAGTACCTAATCGCTTGGCTAGGTACTGCGGGAGCTCAGGCCTGCAGGCGCTGGCTGACGCCGCCCAGTTGGCTGGAGAGGTCTTGCAGGGAATGGCTGGCGGTTTGCGTGCGGCCGACATGCTCCTGGTTGGCCGTGGCAATGGCGGTGAGTTCGGTGAGGTTTTGCGAGATGTCCTCGGCCACCGAGGTCTGCTCTTCGGCGGCGGTGGCAATCTGCCGGTTCATGTCGCGAATGGCCTCTACGGCGCCGGAGATGCGTTGCAGCATGGCGCCGGCCTGGGTTACTTGCTCGACGCCTTCTTCGCTGCGGCTCTGGCCGCTGACGATGGCGCGCACGGCATTGGCCGCACCGTTTTGTACATCGCTGATGATCTGGTTGATCTCGGCGGTGGAGTCGGCGGTTTTCTTCGCCAGGTTGCGCACTTCATCGGCCACCACGGCAAAACCACGGCCGGCATCCCCGGCGCGGGCCGCTTCAATGGCGGCGTTGAGGGCCAGCAGGTTGGTTTGCTCGGCGATGCCGCGAATCACTTCCAGGACCTTGCCGATGCGTTCGCTGTCGGTTTCCAGGGTGCGAATCACGCTGGCGGTGTTGGCGATTTCGTTGCGGATGCTGGTGATGGTGGCAATGGTGGACTGCATCACGTTGTCGCTCTGGCGCGCCGAGCTGTCGGCGTCGTCGGCGGCGTGGGCCGCCTCGGCGGCATGGCGGGCGACCTCCTGGGAGGTGGCCGACATTTCCTGCATGGCGGTGGCCACCTGGTCGGTGCGGTCGAACTGCTCGCGCACACCTTCGGTCATCAGGGTGGCGATGTTGTTCAGGTTGCCGCTGGCGCTGTCCAGTTCCTGAGTGCTGTGGTGCAGTTGCTGGCTGGCGTCGGCGAGAAAGTCGCGCAGGACATTGGCGGAGTCAGTCAGACGGCCCAGTTCGTCATGGCGCTGGTTGAGCAGGCGCTGGCCAATCTTGCCGCGGCTGAGTTGTTCGAGATGGCCGGTGAGTTTGCCGATGGGCACCAGCAAGTTGCGATTGACCAGCGCCAGGCTACCGATGGCCACCACGATGGCGGCGCCGACGAGGATCAGCACACCGCCGAGAATGGTGCCGCTGGCGCTGCTGGCAATCGCCACAGATTTAGTCTGGGCATGCTCGTGCAGCTGTTTGACCAGGGCCGACATCTGCTCGCTGGCGGCACGATCGATGCCTTTGACTGCGGCATCGCCGGCCTTGCTGTCGGCATTGGCGGCAATAAATGCGGCGCGGCCTTGGCGATAGGCCTGGCCGAGGCTGCGGTGCTCGTCTTTCAGGCGGCTGGCTTGTTGTCTGAAGTCGTCCTCGAGCGCCGGTACGGCCAACAGGGCGTCAAGGCTTTGCTGAACCTTGGTCTCTTGCTCGACAAATTGGTTCCAGTACTTGTCCAGGGCGGCTGGGTCGCTGCCGCGCAAGAGCACGTTTTTCCACTCTTGCACCTGGATCTTGAATTCCAGGTTGGCTTGGTCGACCTCGCTGGCAGCCAGCATTTCCTGGGCCAGCAGGTTTTGATAGGCGGTGATATTGCCAGAGAGGAACTTGAAGCAACCCAAGGCAATCAACAGCATCAGCAACAAGCTGCCGCTGAGCAGGACCAAGGTCTGACTGCGCAAGGAATTTTTGATGGCCATGCTGATGCCTCGATACTGGA
>JAIERF010000257.1 GCA_019747075.1 Pseudomonadaceae bacterium | reverse complement strand
AAGCCGGGTGGATTCGCAGCGGCCATGCAGGCTCCTCAGCGATAAATGGTCGCCAGCCCCTGACGCTCTTCGATGCACTCGGGAGAGGCCATCTCGAACTCGCGGCAGACCCACGGACGGTTTTCGTAGATGGTGCAAAGCATGCTGTCGCGATCCAAGGCCACACACCAGCCGTCGTCGAGACGCAGCATCACTTCGCCGCCCCAGTCATCGATGTCGATGTAGCGCTTGGGCACGCCGGTATCACTCAGCAGAATCACCTCCAACTGGCAGCAACAGGCTGCGCAGTTGGCGCAGGTAACCGCCGCTTGCGTCTCGACAGGGGTAACGGGAATTAACTGATCTTTGCTCATGGGCGCAGTGTAAGTCAGGTGCTGCGCTTGGGGGTACGGCCGCCGACCAATTGGTTCGGCAGGCCGTCTGTAGCTGCCCCGAATCAGCCGTCCTGGTTGCCAGGCTGGTGATCGACCGTCAGTAGGGTGCACGCGTTAGCAGTCATGCTCTGGATTTCGGCCAGGTAGTTGCTGTTCATGACAAATATATCGGCCCCCGGCTCTAGCTCGCGGAGCACCTCTTCGGGTGCACGCACCTGAAGGCCGGTCGCGGCCAGGTACTTGCCTTGCTTGGCTGGGTTTATGTCGATGACAAACTCAATGGCCGCCCCCGCGCGTTGCATAAATAGAGCAAATATCACCCCTTTGGACGCGCCACCCCAGATCGCTGAGCGGCGTTGTGCCGAGCGTTGGGTGCTCAGTTGCTGGCGGTAGTGGTCGACGCTGGCGAGAAAGTCGGCGGGGAAATCGAACGCATCGTCAGGGTCGAAGTTTGGGTGCCGAAGGCTGGCCAAGTCGGCCACCACATACAAATATTGGCCGGAAAAGGTGTGCCCAGACTCATAGACGTGGCCGAAGATGCGTTGGAAGTCGCTCAGGCGAAAGTAGTTCACGTGCTCGTAGAAAATATCGAACCATGCACGCTGTTCGCAGATCCAGTCGAAACAGGGCACCTCGATATAGATCTTGCCGCTACCACCATTGGATTGGCGCAGATGCTCAATAAAGGCCAGTGGGTCTTGTACATGTTCCAGAACGTGGCGAAGGATCAGGCCGTCGGCATGCAGCCCCAATTCGGGGGTGAAGTACTGACGGATGATATTCGGGTTGTCGCCTTCGTACGTCGGATCGAGGCCGGAGATGTCAAAGCCCTGCGCTTGCAGGTGTTCGAGGAAATAGCCTTTACCGCAGCCAACTTCAATCAGGCTGTGGGCCGCGAAATGCCGTTCGATGATTTGCGCCACGTTTTGCAGGTGGGCTCTGAAAATTGAACTGACCGCCTGCTCGTTCTGGTAATGCTCGTCGTACTGCATCAGCTCAGGCTCGAAGGCCTGGTTGAAAATCAGCCCGGTACGCATGTCCTGAACCAGGCAAATGTCGCCCTTGGTGCAGGTGCGGGCTTCTTCTGCAGTGGCAAACATACGGTTCTGGAACACCGGCAATTGTTCGGCTCGGTAAAGTTCGCGCAGATGGCTCATCGTCACTCCAGATGGTTTTGCAGTTTGCTGCAGGTGCCCCAAAAGGCCAGCGGTTCGTAGTCTGGGTAGGGATAGTAGCCGAGGTTAAGAGCGATGGACCATGCATTCTCGGCCAACCAGTTTTCCACTTGCTGGCGCACGGAAATGGCTTTTCCCGAGCAGACGTTGACCACGCCGAGGTCTTTTTTGGCCAGTGCTATGGCCACCAGGTGCCTGGCCACTTGGGTCACCGGCAGGTAGTCACGCAGCTGTTCGCCGGCGGACATGTTGAACACCGGGTCGCCGCGTTGCACCGCCTGTTGCAGTTGCGGGAAAAGCGAGTTGGCGGCCTGGCCCGGGCCATACATGTAGAACAGACGCGCCCAGGTCAGCGCAAAGGGTTGGATGTTGCGCAGGTACTCAAGTTGTTGGCGCAGGCTGTCCTTGGCGAAGCCATAGGGATTGTTTGGCGCTGCGGGTAGCTGCTCGCTCAAGGGGCCCGATTGCATGCCGTATTCAAAGCAGGTTCCGGTTGCCACCAGGCTGCTGAGGCCAGAGCGAATCAGGGTTTGCAGGAAGTGGTACTGCAGCGGCAGTTCCCGCTCGAAATGAGTCAGTGACTTGTAGTTGGGCAAACCGCCCCAGGCCAG
>JAIERF010000040.1 GCA_019747075.1 Pseudomonadaceae bacterium | reverse complement strand
CTGACCACCCGGAGCCGTTGAAACACCCCTATGGACCCTTCCCCTAGTTACACCGCCGCCTCATATTTCGCCGACTTCGGCCTTATCTTCTTCGCCCTGTTTCTGGTCTTGCTCAACGGCTTCTTCGTCGCCGCCGAGTTCGCCATGGTCAAGCTGCGCGCCACCAAAGTGGAAGCCATCGCCCAGCAGAATGGCTGGCGCGGGCATATCCTGCGCACCGTACACAATCAGTTGGACGCCTACCTATCGGCCTGCCAGCTGGGCATCACCCTGGCCTCCCTGGGTCTCGGCTGGGTTGGTGAACCGGCTTTTGCCCACCTGCTGCAGCCGCTGCTGCACTACGTCGGCGTCGACTCGGAAGCCGTAGCCCACGGCATCGCCTTCTTCACCGCGTTTTTCATTATTTCCTACCTGCATATCGTGGTTGGCGAGCTGGCGCCCAAGTCCTGGGCCATTCGCCAGCCCGAGCGCCTGTCACTGTGGACGGCCGCGCCGCTGTACATGTTCTACTGGGCCATGTACCCGGCCATCTACCTGCTCAACGCCAGCGCCAACGCCATCCTGCGCTTCGCCGGCCAGGGCGAGCCGGGGCCACACCACGAACATCACTACAGCCGCGACGAACTGAAACTGATCCTTCACTCCAGCCGCGCCAGCGACCCCAGCGACCAGGACATGCGTGTACTGGCATCGGCCGTGGAGCTGAGCGAGTTGGAAGTGGTCGACTGGGCCAATTCCCGCGAGGATCTGGTGTTCCTCAACAGTGACGCCAAGCTCGACGAAGTGTTCAGCCTGTTCCGCCGCCACAAGTACAGCCGCTACCCGGTGTACGACGAGGAAGCCGGCACCTTCATCGGCATCCTGCACATCAAGGACCTGCTGCTGCAGTTGTCGCTGCTGGAAATGCTGCCCTCGGCGTTCAAGTTGCAGGAGTTGCTGCACCCGGTTGAACGGGTGTCCAAGCACCTGGCCCTGTCCAGCCTGCTGGAGCGCTTCCGCCATGGCGCCGTGCACTTTGCCCTGGTCGAAGAGGCCGACGGCAAGGTCATCGGCTACCTGACCATGGAAGACGTGCTGGAAGTGCTGGTCGGCGACATTCAGGACGAACACCGCAAGGCCGAGCGCGGCATCCTCGCCTACCAGCCGGGCAAACTGCTGGTGCGCGGCGACACCCCGCTGTTCAAGATCGAGCGCATGCTGGGCGTCGACCTCGACCACCTGGAAGCAGAAACCCTCGCGGGGCTGATCTACGAAAGCCTCAAGCGCATGCCCGAGGAAGAAGAAGTGCTCGACGTTGAAGGACTGCGCATCATCGTCAAGAAGATGAAAGGGCCGAAGATCGTTCTCGCCAAAGTCCTCAAGCAGGATTGATCTGCGCCAGGGGTGGGTGCCGGCCGGGCTGACTATACTTGCCAGCACTCACCGCCAAAGGCCGCGCCATGTCGCTACTGCACGATCTTCAGGAACAGAGCCCGTTGCAGCAGAAGCTGCACCAGCTCCTGCACACCCTGCAGCAAAAACACCCGCAGGTGCAGCGGCTGGCGGTGGCCTTGTACGACCACGGCAGTGACTGGGTAAAGACCTTTGTCGCGGTCGACGACCAGGCCAACCCACTGCCCCACTACCATGCGCGCCTGAGTGAAACCACCTGGCTGCTGGACGTCGCCAACAGCCAGACACCAAGGGTGATCAACGATTTCAGCGTGCTTGAGCACAGCCACAAACGCCATATCGAGGCCCTGATCAGCGCCGGCTACCGCAGCAGCTACACCGTGCCGATGTGCGTCAACGGCCACTTCTTCGGCTTTATCTTCTTCAACGCCCAACAGATCGAAGCGTTTCACCAGCCGCTGCTGAGCGAGCTGGACATGCTTGGCCACCTGGCCAGCCTGATGGTCTACAACGAGCGCGCCAGCGTGCGCACCCTGCTCGCCGCGCTCAAGTCGGCCACCCACCTGACCCATGCCCGCGACCCGGAAACCGGCAACCATCTGGAGCGCATGTCGCGCTACTCGCGCCTGATCGCCCAGGCCATGGCCGCGCAAAAGAGCCTGGACGACAACTTCGTCGAGCATGTGTATTTGTTTGCCCCGTTGCACGACCTGGGCAAGATCACCATTCCCGATTACGTGCTGCTCAAGCCCGG
>JAIERF010000320.1 GCA_019747075.1 Pseudomonadaceae bacterium | reverse complement strand
GGTAATGGACAAGGTGTTGGTCCATCGCGGCCTGTCCACATTGGATGTAATCGCCATCGGCCTGCTCGGCATCATGCTGTTCGAGACGGCCCTCAGCGGTCTGCGCAGCTATGTGTTTGCCCACACCGCCAGTCGTATTGATGTGGAACTGGGCTCACGGCTATTTCGCCATTTGGTAACCCTGCCGCTGGCCTATTTTCAGGCACGCCGAGTCGGCGATTCGGTGGCGCGGGTACGTGAGCTGGAGAACATCCGCAGCTTCCTCACCGGCAACAGCATCACACTGATCTTGGACGTGCTGTTCTCGGTGGTGTTTATCGCGGTGATGTTTGTCTACAGCGGTTGGCTGACACTGATCGTGCTGTTGTCGCTGCCATTGTATTTCGTGGTGTCGCTGTTGATCACCCCCGTACTACGTGCTCGCCTCAACGAAAGCTTCAGTCGAGGCGCCGAGAATCAGGCTTTTTTGGTCGAGACGGTCAACGGCATTGACACTCTTAAGGCCATGGCGGTTGAGCCACAGATCACCCGTAAGTGGGACAACCAGTTGGCCGCTTATGTGGCTGCCGGCTTCAAGACGCAAACCCTGTCGACCATCGCCAATGAAAGCGTCGGCCTAATCGGCAAGCTGGTGACGGTCGCCACCCTGTGGATGGGCGCACGGCTGGTGATCGATGGCGACCTCAGTGTCGGCCAGCTGATTGCCTTCAACATGCTCGCCGGCCGGGTGTCGCAACCGATCATGCGCCTGGCCCAGTTATGGACTAATTTCCAGCAAACCGGCGTGTCGGTACAGCGTCTCGGCGACATTCTCAACAGCCGTACCGAGCTGTCGCAAGCTACCCGCAGTGCGTTGCCGCCAATCAAGGGGCAGATTGAATTCGATCAGGTGCATTTTCGTTATCGTGCTGACGGCTCTGAGGTGCTGCGCGGCGTCAGTGTGAGTGTTCATGCCGGCGAGGTGATTGGTGTGGTCGGACGCTCCGGCTCTGGCAAAAGCACACTAACGCGCCTGCTGCAACGCCTCTATACCCCGGAGCGCGGTCGCGTGCTAGTGGACGGGATGGATCTGGCGCTGGCTGATGTGTCGTCCTTGCGTCGGCAGATCGGCGTGGTGTTGCAAGACAACCTGCTCTTTGCTCGTAGCATCCGCGAGAACATTGCACTGAGTGATCCTGGTGCACCCATAGAGACTGTGATGCAGGCCGCCAAAATGGCCGGCGCTCACGAATTTATCCTCGAACTGCCGGAAGGTTACGACACCGTAGTTGGTGAGCATGGTGCCTCGCTGTCGGGCGGCCAACGTCAGCGCATTGCCATCGCACGGGCACTGATTGGCAACCCTCGGATCCTGATTTTTGACGAGGCCACCAGTGCGCTCGACTATGAGTCCGAGCGCATTATCCAGCAGAACATGAAGACCATCTGCCAGGGCCGTACCGTGATCATCATCGCGCACCGCCTCAGTGCCGTTCGCGAGGCCAATCGCATCATCGTCATGGATCGCGGGCAGATCGTCGAGCAAGGCAGCCATGCCGAACTCCTTACCCACCAGGCCGGCCATTACGCCCGTCTGCACCGACTGCAGCAGGGTTAAGCCATGGGTGCTAAACGCGATCTACTGAGCCGCTACCAACGTGCGTGGCGACACACATGGCGCAATCGTAAGTCCATGGATGCCGCGCCACGGCTGAGCCATGAATTGCAGTTCTTGCCGGCGGCCCTCGCTCTGCAGGAGCAACCGGTACATCCCGCACCACGTATTATTCAGTGGCTGATCATCGCCTTCGCCGTTTTGGCGCTGCTTTGGGCGTGCCTAGGCGAGATCGACGTGGTGGCCACTGCCAGCGGCAAAGTCGTCGCCAGTGGCAAGAGCAAAATCATTCAACCTAGCGAAGTGGCAGTGGTTAAAGCCATTCACGTCTACGACGGCCAGCAGGTCAAAGCTGGCGAGTTGTTGGTGGAGTTGGATACGCAGATCACCGGTGCCGATGTTGAGCGTCTGCACGGCGACCTGCTTGCCGCGCAAGTAGACAACGCACGGGCCAATGCTCTGTTGGAGGCTATCCAAAATAACCGCGCCCCCGATTCGCTGGCTCACTGGCTTCCAGACTCCAGTGTCGAGCAACAACAAGCGGCCCA
>JAIERF010000080.1 GCA_019747075.1 Pseudomonadaceae bacterium | reverse complement strand
AACCGGCGAACCGGGTCACTGCACCAACGCCGCGCCCGCGCGGCTGGTTTGTTGCGTAAAGCGGTGGATGATGGGTATCGCTGCGCTCAACCCTTACTACGGTGTAGCAAAAAAGCAAAAAAAGGCCGGTCTTGCGACCAGCCTTTTAGGTGTTACTTAGCCGTTACTCGGGAAGGCAAACTGCGCCGCCTCGTGGCTGGCGCGCTGCGGCCAGCGCTGGGTGATGGCCTTGCGCTTGGTGTAGAAGCGCACACCGTCCGGGCCGTAGGCGTGCAGGTCGCCGAACAGCGAACGCTTCCAGCCGCCGAAGCTGTGGTAGGCCACCGGCACCGGCAGCGGTACGTTGACGCCGACCATGCCGACTTCGATCTCGTCGCAGAACAGGCGGGCCGACTCACCGTCACGGGTGAAGATGCAGGTGCCGTTGCCGTATTCGTGGTTGTTGATCAGCTGCATGGCGTCTTCGAGGCTGTTGACGCGCACGATGCACAGCACTGGGCCGAAGATTTCGTCGGTGTAGATGGTCATCTCCGGGGTCACCATGTCGAACAAGGTGCCGCCGAGGAAGAAGCCGTCTTCGTTGCCTGGGACGATCAGGTTGCGACCGTCGACCAGCAGGCTCGCGCCCTGCTCAACACCGGCGTCGATATAACCTTTGACCTTGTCACGGGCGGCGGCAGTGACCAGCGGGCCCATGTCCAGGCCGCTGTTGGTGCCTGCACCGATTTTCAGGGCTTTGATCTGTGGAACGATCTTCTGCACCAGGGCATCGGCGATCTGATCACCTACACACACGGCCACCGAGATGGCCATGCAGCGCTCGCCGCACGAACCATAAGCAGCACCCATCAGGGCGCTGACGGCGTTGTCCAGATCAGCATCCGGCATCAGCACCGCGTGGTTCTTGGCGCCGCCCAGAGCCTGGACGCGCTTGCCGCGCTTGGTGCCTTCGCTGTAGATGTATTCGGCGATCGGGGTCGAACCCACAAAGCTCAGGGCTTTGACTTCGGGTGCTTCGATCAGCGCGTCCACAGCTTCTTTGTCGCCGTGCACCACGCTCATCACGCCTTTCGGCAGACCGGCTTCCAGCAGCAGCTCGGCGATCAGCAGGGTGGAGCTAGGGTCACGCTCGGACGGCTTCAAGATGAAGCAGTTGCCGCAGACGATGGCCAGCGGGTACATCCACAGCGGCACCATGGCCGGGAAGTTGAACGGGGTGATGCCGGCCACTACGCCGAGCGGCTGGAAGTCGCTCCAGGCGTCGATGTTCGGGCCGACGTTGCGGCTGTATTCGCCTTTGAGGATTTCTGGCGCGGAGCAGGCGTATTCGATGTTTTCGATGCCGCGCTGCAGTTCGCCGCCGGCATCTTCCAGGGTCTTGCCATGCTCGAGGCTGATCAGGGCGACGATGCGCTCTTTGTTGGCTTCCAGCAGTTGCTTGAAGCGGTACATGATCTGCGCGCGCTTGGCGGCTGGGGTGTTGCGCCAGGCCGGGTAAGCCGCTTGTGCAACCGCGATGGCTTGCTGCACGGTGGCACGGCTGGCCAAAGCCACTTGGTTGACCACTTGGCCGGTGGACGGGTTGTAGACGCTGGCGGTACGGCCGTTGTCGTTGACGTATTCGCCGTTGATCAGGTGCGCAATGGTGCTCATGGCTATGTCCTTAACAATAAATTCGGTCTGTGCCCCTCCCCCGCACGCGGGAGAGGGAAAAATGCGTGGCAGGTTTAATCGCGCGGCTTAGTCGAGGTTGTTGAGCACATCACCGACGGCGTTGAACAGACGATCCAGCTCTTCGGGTTTGGTATTGAAGGTTGGCCCGAACTGCAGGGTGTCGCCGCCGAAGCGCACGTAGAAGCCGGCGTTCCACAATTTGATGCCGGCCTCGAAGGGACGGATCACGGCATCACCATCACGCGGGGCGATCTGGATCGCGCCGGCCAGGCCGCAGTTGCGGATATCGACCACGTGCTTGCTGCCTTTGAGGCCATGCAGTGACTCTTCAAACACCGGCGCCAGGTTGGCCGACTGCTCGATCAGGTTGTCGCGCTTGAGCAGCTCCAGGGTCGCCAGGCCGGCGGCGCAGGCCACCGGGTGACCGGAGTAGGTGTAGCCGTGGCCGAACTCGACCATGTGCTC
>JAIERF010000231.1 GCA_019747075.1 Pseudomonadaceae bacterium | reverse complement strand
ACTGCCGATATGCCAAGGACAGGCGTAACCCGTAGACCTTGGAGTTCACATGAAATTCAAATCCATCCAGTTTTCTGTGGCAGCTCTGGCCGGTGCCAGCGTGCTCGTCGTGGTGGTTGCGTTGGTGCTTTATGCACTGTTTGCCGGCGGCCGAACCCAAGCCCTTGTTCAAGAACGGACCCAGATACTGCTGGAAAAAGTTATCAACGAACGCCTAATTGCGCTGGCCAACACCCAGGCCAGTAAAATTCAGCGCGAACTGGAATACGCCCTGACCTCCGCCCAACAACTGGCCAACACCAACATGCTGATGGGCGAGACCGACGCCAGTGGCAACCCACAACTGAATATCAGCCGCGAAGAACTCTCCAACTTGGTTAAGCAACAACTGGTGCATAACCCCAAGCTGGTCGACTTCTATATCGGCTGGGAGCCCAACGCTTTCGATGGCAATGATGACCTGTATAAAGGTCAGAAAGAGGCAGGCTATGACGCGACAGGGCGTTTCATGCCCTGGTGGTCGCGTAAAGCCGATGGCACTCCCATCGTCGCCCCTTTAGACGCTGCGCTAATGGAAAGCGAGAAGCTTCTACCCACCGGCGTAGCAGAGGGCCTGTACTACCTGTGCCCGAAACGCACCAAGAAGAGTTGCGTAATCGACCCGGCGCCTGATGAAATAGATGGCAAGATGGTGCTGATGACCTCCTTCAACGCACCAATCATTGTCAACGGCAAGTTTCTCGGCGCAGTCGGCAACGACCTTACCCTCAACTTTATCCAAGACCTCCTCAAGCAGGCCGACACGCAACTGTATGACGGCGCAGGCGAACTGGCACTGTTCTCCGCCAACACGAGCGTAGTGGCTTATACCAAGGACGTCAGCGCCCTTGGCAAGCAAGGCAGCCAGATCCTCAGCAGCGCTGACCTAAGTGATCTCAAGCAACTGAGTAGCGACCAGCCGCTGTACAAAATCGATGAAACCGCCAACCTGATCACAGTCTTCATGCCCTTCAACATCAGCGACACCGACGCACGCTGGACCCTGATGCTGCAACTGCCACTGCAGGCAGTAATGGGCGACCTGCAGAAACTGCAGGCCGAACTGCAAGATCAAAGCCGTGAGGACACCTTCGGCATGGCCTTGGTTGGCCTGCTAATCGCGGGCCTCGGCCTGGTGGTGGTGTGGTTCGTTGGCTACGGTATCGCCCGGCCGCTGAAGCAGATGGTGGCCATGCTCGATGACATTGCCCAGGGCGAAGGCGACCTGACCCGCCGCCTGAGCACTGACCGCGTTGACGAACTAGGGGCTATCGCCAATGGTTTCAACACCTTCCTGAGCAAGCTGCAGGTGATGATCAGCCAGGTGGTGACCTCGGTACAGAAGGTCAGCGACTCCTCCGAGCACACCGCCGACATCGCCATCCGTACCGACAAAGGCATGCAGAAGCAGATGCAGGAGATCGAACTGGTCGCCACCGCTGTGCATGAAATGACCGCCACCGCCCAGGATGTGGCACGCAATGCCACTCATGCCGCCGAAGCCGCCAACCATGCCGACCAGGCAGCCAACAACGGCAAGAGCATTGTGCACAGCACCTCGCAAGCGATTGCCGCCCTGGCCAGTGAAATCGGCCGTGCAGTCACTGTGGTACAAACCCTGGCCAAGGACAGCGAAAACATCAACGCCATCCTGGTAGCCATCCGCGGGATTGCCGAGCAAACCAACCTGCTGGCCCTCAACGCAGCCATCGAGGCCGCCCGTGCCGGCGAACAGGGCCGCGGCTTTGCCGTGGTGGCCGACGAGGTGCGTAACCTGGCGCAGAAGACGCAACAAGCCACCGAAGAAATCCAGTCCATGATCCAGCAGCTGCAACACGGCACCCGTGAAGTGGTGAAGGTGATGGAAGACAGCCAGGCGAAAACCGACGACAGCGTCAAGCATGCGGCCGAAGCGGCTCAGGCCCTGGAGTCCATCACCCAGGCGGTGTCGGTGATCAATGACATGAACACCCAGATTGCCAGCGCTGCCGAGGAGCAAAGCGCAGTAGCGGAAGACATCAATCGCAACGTCACCAATATCGGCCAGGTGGCCAATGAAGTGGCAAGCGGTGCCGACGAAGCCAGCCAGGCCAG
>JAIERF010000176.1 GCA_019747075.1 Pseudomonadaceae bacterium | reverse complement strand
TCTCGAAGCCCTGTCGCGCGGCGCCGGCAGCGCCCTGGCCCTGGACCTCAATAGCGCGGCCATCAACAGCCTGCGCGACCACCTGCTGACCCTGCGCTGCGACAACGGCCAACTGCTGCAGACCGACGCCCTGCGCCACCTGGAGCAACAGCCCGCGACACCGTTCGACCTGGTGTTCCTCGACCCGCCGTTCAGCCAAGGCCTGCTGCTGCCGGCCTGCACTCTGCTGGAAGAAAAGGGCTGGCTGGCCGCCGACGCCTGGGTCTACACCGAAAGCGAAAACCCGCCCTCCAGCCTCGGCCTGCCCGGCAACTGGCGCCTGCACCGCGAGCAAAAGGCCGGCCAGGTGTATTACGCGCTGTGGGAACGCAGCGCCGCCTAAGCCCTCGCCCCTCGGTTAACCGCGGGGGCACGCTATCGACTCCCCCGGATTGCATCCGGGCTACGGCCAACACCCATGAACCCAAGATTCAAACCCGCCTGGTGGTTGCCCGGCGCCCATCTGCAAACCCTCTGGGCGTCGTTTCTGCGCACGCCAATCACCCTAGAACGCACTCGTGAGCGGCTGTGGCTGGCCGATGGCGACTTTATCGACCTGGACTGGCACGGCCCGCACGAGGCCGAGGCGCCGCTGGTGTTGCTGCTGCACGGGCTAACCGGTTCCTCCAGCTCCCATTACATCCTCGGCCAGCAACAGGCCCTGGCCGCGCAAGGCTGGGCCAGCGTGGCGCTGAACTGGCGCGGCTGTTCCGGCGAGCCGAACCTGTTGCCACGCGGTTACCACTCCGGGGTCAGCGACGACCTCGGCCTGGTCATCGCCCATCTGCAAGCCGCCCGGCCGCTAGCACCGCTGTATGCGGTGGGGTATTCGCTGGGCGGCAATGTGCTGCTCAAGTACCTCGGCGAACGTGGCGAGCAATCCGGCCTGCAGGCGGCGGTGGCAGTGTCGGTGCCGTTTCGCCTGGACCACTGCGCCGACCGCATCGGCCTGGGCTTTTCCCGCGTGTATCAGACGCACTTTATGCGCGAGCTGACGGCCTACGTGCAGGCCAAGAAACGCCGCTTCGCCGACGCCGGCGCGAGTCAAAACCTGAGCATTTTGGAACAACTGGGGCCGCTGGACGGCATGCGCACTTTCTGGGATTTCGACGGCCAGATCACCGCGCCATTGCATGGTTACGCCGACGCCGACGACTACTACCGCCGCGCGTCCAGCCGCTACTTCCTCGGCGCAATCTGCATCCCCACCCTGCTGATCCAGGCCGCCGACGATCCCTTCGTGTTCCGTCACAGCGTGCCTGAACCCGACGAACTGGCGCCGGCCACCGAACTGGAGCTGCACGCCAAGGGCGGCCACGTCGGCTTTATCGACGGCAGTTTGCGCACACCGGGGTTTTATCTGGAGCGGCGGATTCCGCAGTGGCTCAGTCAGCAGGTCTGAAGCCGGCCAGCTGACCTAAAGCACCTGCTCCAGCGGCACGTAGAGTTTGTCGTGCAAAACCTGCAGGGCCGGGCGGGCTGCCGGGGAAAGGAAACCACTCTCCAACGCCAGCACCTGATAGATACCACGACGCAACTGCGCTTCGCTGATATCCAGATGCTCCCCGCGCGTGGTGCTGAGGAAACGCACCCAGGAGGTCAGGATGATCCAGCTGTTGAGGGTCAAGGCCTCGATCTGCGCACTGTCCATTAACAGAATGTCGGCGTCGACAAAGCCTTGATAGATGCCCTGGGCCGCCACCAGGCAACGCTGGGCAAACAACCTGTAGCGCTGCGCCAGTTCGGGGTCCGCTTCCAGCAGGTGTTCCAGATCGCGGTGCAGAAAGCGGTAATGCCACATCGCCGCCAGCAACGCCTCCAAGTAAAAAGTCTTGTCGCTCACGGTCAGCGCCCGGCCAGCCGGTGGGCGCAAAAACAGATCAACGCGACTTTCATACTCAACAAACAGCTCGGCGATGATCGCCTGCTTGTTGCGGAAGTAGTAATACAGATTGCCGGGCGAGATCCCCAGGTGGGCGGCGATGTGATTGGTGGTCACGCTACGCTCGCCCTGGGCATTGAACAGCTCCAGGCTGCCTTGAATGATGCGCTCGCGGGTTTTGATCCGGGGTGCCATACA
>JAIERF010000259.1 GCA_019747075.1 Pseudomonadaceae bacterium | reverse complement strand
GGAATCGCCGAGATCAGGGCGCTGAACAGAGAGAAGTAAAACACGATGCGATAAGCGGGTTCGGTGTCGCTCATCTCTCGAATCGAGACAAAGGCAAAGGCCGCCAGCAAGCTCGCAGCCAGACCAATCATGGCCTGGCTGTCGAGCAGGGCAGCGCTGGGTTTGGCTACCAGTAGCACGCCAGTCAGGCCGATGCAGGTGGCGATCAGCATGCGCTTGCTCAGTGACTCCTTGAGTAGCCACCAGGCGATGATCGGGGTGAACACCGGTGCCGAGTAGGTGAACAGCATGGCGTCGGCGAGTGGCAAGTGGGCGATGGCGTAGAAGAAGCAGTACATCGCCGCCAGGCCGTACGTGGTGCGCCACAGGTGCGATTTAAGGCGCTGGGTGCGCAGCGGCTGAAAGCCTTTGATCAGCACCAGCGGCAGAAAAAACACCACGCCGACCAGATTGCGAAAGAACACCACGGACTCATTGTTGACGCTGACCGACACCTCGCGAATGGCAACGCCCATCAGCGAAAACAGCAGGGCCGACAGCGCAAGCATGGCGGCCCCTTGCAGGGGTTTGACGCTGCGGGTGAGCACGGCCTAGTTGCGCAACAAAGGGCGCAGTTCATTGAGTAACTTGCCCCGGCTGAATACCAATTGCCAGCGGTGTCCGCCCAGTTGCCTCCATAGCCGGGCGGCGCGGATACCGGTTAGTAGCAGGGCGCGAATCTTGGCGGCGTTGCTCGGTTGCTGCAGGTGGCGCATGTCGCCTTGCACCTGAATGCGCTGGCTAAAGGTGCTCAGGGTGTCTTGATAGAGGCCACCGCACGCGGCAATCACGTTGTCATGCACCAGGCCGAAGTGCTGCACTTGTTGCTGGATCTGGTCCAGGCGCGAGCCCATGATTTGCAGCATGTCGTCCCGCTTGGCCAGCTTGCGTTCCAGGCCTAGCAGCGCCAGGGCGTAACGCAAGGAGTCGCGCTGCAGTGTTGATGGGTCACGCTCCAGAGCGCTGACCAGTGCGCGGTAACCGTCGCGCAGGTTGAGATCGTCGCCGCCGTAAACTTCCAGGGTGTTCTGCGGGTCGCGTACCAGCAGGCTGCCGAGCATGCAACCCAGGGGCGCTTCGCTGATTTGGCCGCTCTTGGCGATTTTATCCACCAAAAAGGCTGCTTCGAAAACAGCGCCGAGGGCAATCAGTTGCTCCTGGATCGGGGTCATGGGCGCGGCTCCGCGAAGTTCCAGGGCTCGGCTGTTTCGATCACGCCGCCACCCAGGCAAATATCGCCGTCATAGAACACTACGGACTGGCCAGGGGTGACGGCGCGTTGTGGGGTGCTGAATATGGCGCGATAGCCCTGCGGAGTTTGTTCCAGGGTGCACTGCTGGTCGCTCTGGCGGTAGCGGACTTTGGCGGTCAGTTGCCGTGGCGCGCTGAGATCCACAGGGTTGACCCAGAATATTTCCGACGCCAGCAGGGCGCGGGAAAACAGCCAGGGATGTTCGTTGCCCTGGCCGACGACCAGTACGTTACGCGCCACGTCTTTGGCCAGTACGTACCAAGGCTCGTCACTGGCATCTTTCATGCCGCCAATGCCTAGGCCCTGGCGCTGGCCAATGGTGTGATACATCAGGCCGTGATGCTGACCGATCTGTTCGCCGTCGGTGGTTTCAATCACGCCGGGCTGAGCAGGCAGGTATTGCTTGAGGAAGTCACTGAAGCGTCGTTCGCCGATAAAGCAGATGCCGGTGGAGTCTTTTTTCTTCGCCGTGGCCAATTCATATTTTTCGGCGATGGCGCGCACGGCGGGCTTTTCCAGCTCGCCAACCGGGAACAGGGTGCGTGCGATCTGGGTGCCGCCGACGGCGTGCAGGAAGTAGCTTTGATCCTTGTTCGGATCGAGGCCCTTGAGCAGTTCGGTGCGTCCGTCGATGTCGCGGCGGCGCACATAGTGGCCGGTGGCAATCAGGTCGGCGCCGAGCATCAGGGCGTAATCGAGAAAGGCTTTGAACTTGATTTCGCGATTGCAGAGGATGTCTGGGTTCGGCGTGCGTCCGGCTTTGTACTCGGCCAGAAAGTGCTCGAAGACGTTATCCCAGTACTCAGCGGCAAAGTT
>JAIERF010000149.1 GCA_019747075.1 Pseudomonadaceae bacterium | reverse complement strand
AGCGGGTTGAGCAGGCCGATGCCAAAGGCGGCGGTCTTGCCGCTGCCGGTCTTGGCCTGGGCGATCAGGTCCATGCCCTTGAGAATCACCGGCAGGCTCTGTGCCTGAATCGGCGTCATCTGCGCATAACCGAGGGATTCGAGGTTAGCCAGCATGGCGGCGGACAGGGGCAGGGAGTTGAAGGCGGTGTTGGTCACGGGCAAGTCCGGCAAAAAAATGTCGGCCAGTGTAACAGGGGCCGCGCCTCGATGGCCGTCGGCGCGACCGGCAGCCGCTCAATGTGGGCACAAATCCACCTGCGAGCAGCAGGTCGCCGATGTTAATCTGCCACTAGGGACTGCTCCCGTTTCATTCGCAGCCGCGCCGGAGCCGGTTTTTGCGCGAGGCAAGGCGCGAGGAGCGTGATTTGGTTGTTCCAAATGAGCGACGAGTAACACCGCCTCGCACAAAAACAGGCCCGGCCCTTCGGGTTGCGCGAGAAATGGCCCCCGCTGTTGTTGCAGGACTTGATAAGGGAATAACCATTACCGGCGTCCTGCGCCTAACCGGGGACCATTTCTCGCGGCAACGCGGCTTGTGAATGAAACGGGAGCAGCCCCGAGGCTTGATCGTCTATTGTTAATGCAGTCATTTCCCCTGTGGTCTGGTCGTTATCGTGCTGAAACGCATTGCGGTGTCTGATTTATGTTTGGGCATGTACATCAACGAATTCTGCGGTTCGTGGATGGAACATCCGTTCTGGAAAGCCAAGTTCGTGGTGGATAACGACAAGGACCTGCAGCGCATCCGTGACAGCGGCATCGATGAAGTCTGGATCGATGTCAGCAAGGGCCTGGATCTACCTGCGGGTATGGACGCCCAGAGTGAGGCTGAGGTGGCCGCCCAAGTCGAGGAAAGTCTACTGGCCGTGGCTGTTGCTCCGGCGGTCAAACGGGTAGCCCTGGACGAAGAGGTGCAGCGCGCCCATAAACTCTGCTCCCGTTCCAAGGCCGCGGTGGTGGCTATGTTCAGCGAAGTGCGCATGGGCCAGGCCATCGATGCCGGTCATGTGGTGGAGTTGGTGGAGGAAATCTCCGCCTCGGTACTGCGCCACCCCAATGCCCTGATCAGTCTGGCGCGCCTGAAGAACTCCGACGAATACACCTATATGCACTCGGTGGCGGTCTGCGCCCTGATGATCGCCCTGGCCCGCCAGCTCGGCCTGGCCGAGGAGCAGGTGCGCGAGGCGGGCATGGCCGGCCTGTTGCACGACATTGGCAAGATGATGATCCCCGATGACATCCTGAATAAGCCCGGCAAGCTCACCGACAGCGAATTCGACACCGTGCGCAGTCATCCGCTGGCCGGCGGCAAGATCCTGATGGACAGCCAGCAGGTCAGCGCCATGGTCCTCGATGTGTGCCTGCATCACCACGAAAAGGTCGATGGTAGTGGTTACCCCCATCGCCTCAAGGGCGACCAGATCAGCCTGTTTGCCAAGATGGGCGCGGTCTGCGACGTGTATGACGCCATCACCTCGGACCGCCCCTACAAGAACGGCTGGGACCCGGCCGAGTCGATCCGCAAGATGGCCGAGTGGTGCAAGGGCCATTTCGACGACGCGGTGTTCAAGGCTTTCGTCAAATCGGTGGGTATCTATCCCACGGGCTCCCTGGTGCGCCTGGAAAGCGGCCGCCTGGGGGTGGTCATGGACCAGCACGAAACGTCCTTGCTGACCCCGCGGGTCAAGGTGTTCTTCTCGGCCAAGTCCAAGGCGCCGATCCCGCAGCAGATCATCGACCTGGCCAAGCTGGTGGGCCGCGAGAAGATCGTCGGCCGCGAATCCCAGGAAGAGTGGAATTTTCCTAATCTGGAAGAGCTGTGGTCGGAGTTGCCGGCCCGTAAAGGCTCGTATTTCGATTGAGGCCTAGGCCGTTGTCGCGGCCAGTGCGCTCATCCTTGTTTACCTGGTTTTGGCGGTCAGTGTGTTAAAGCGAATTCCTGTGACTGATGCCTGTGTTGGAATGTTTGTTCAGGAGCTCTGTGGCTCTTGGATGGACCATCCGTTCTGGAAAAGCCGCTTTCTGCTCGACAGCGAAAAAGACCTGCAGCGCCTGCAGGGCAGCGC
>JAIERF010000103.1 GCA_019747075.1 Pseudomonadaceae bacterium | reverse complement strand
CGTTCCCGGCTGATTACCAGAATCTGGATCTGGCTGGCAAAGCTGCCGAGTTCACTGTGACGGTCAACGCCGTTGCCGAGCCGCTGCTGCCTGAGCTGAATGACGAGTTCTTCGCTCTGTTCGGCATCAAGGAAGGCGGCCTGGAAGGCTTCCGTACCGAAGTGCGCAAGAACATGCAGCGCGAACTGCGCCAGGCGATCAAATCCAAGGTTAAGAACCAGGTAATGGATGGCTTGTTGTCGGCCAACCCGATCGAAGTGCCGAAGTCGCTGCTGGGCAACGAAGTTAACCGTCTGCGTGTGCAGGCTGTGCAGCAGTTCGGTGGCAACATCAAGCCTGACCAGTTGCCAGCTGAGCTGTTCGAAGAGCAGGCCAAGCGTCGCGTTGTGCTGGGTCTGATCGTGGCTGAAGTGGTCAAGCAGTTCGATATCAAGCCTGATGAAGCTCGCGTACGTGAGATGATTCAAGAGATGGCTTCGGCCTATCAAGAGCCTGAGCAGGTCGTGGCCTGGTACTACAAAAACGACCAGCAACTGAACGAAGTGCGTTCGGTTGTGCTGGAAGAGCAAGTTGTAGATACTGTTCTGCAGAAGGCTAATGTGACTGACAAGCCGGTCTCTTACGAGGAAGCGGTCAAGCCGGCTGAAGCTGCACAAGCCGCCTGATTTCTTCGCTTTGTTCGAGTAACCATAAGCCAGCCATCGTGCTGGCTTATGTGTCTTTGAGACATGACTATTAGGGAGCGAGCGCAGCACATGTCCCGTAATTCTTATATGCAAGCCTCTGAAATTCAGGCCGCTGGCGGCTTGGTGCCGATGGTGGTTGAACAGTCTGCCCGCGGTGAGCGCGCCTACGACATCTATTCGCGACTGCTGAAAGAGCGCGTGATCTTCCTGGTTGGCCCGGTAGAGGACTACATGGCTAACCTGGTGGTCGCCCAGTTGCTGTTCCTTGAAGCGGAAAACCCGGACAAGGACATTCATCTGTATATCAACTCGCCGGGCGGCTCGGTGACTGCGGGGATGTCGATCTACGACACCATGCAGTTCATCAAACCGGACGTGTCGACCATCTGTATTGGCCAGGCCTGCAGCATGGGTGCCTTGTTGCTGGTCGGCGGCGCCGCCGGTAAGCGTTATTGCCTGCCGCATTCGCGCATGATGATTCACCAGCCGTTGGGCGGTTTCCAGGGCCAGGCCTCGGACTTCGAGATCCACGCCAAGGAAATTCTGACCATTCGTGATCGCCTGAACCGGATCATGGCTGCTCACACCGGCCAGCCGCTGGATGTAATTGCTCGCGACACTGATCGTGACAATTTCATGAGCGCCGACGAAGGTGTCGCTTACGGCCTTATCGATAAAGTGATCAGCAAGCGCGAATTGGCGAGCTGAATCACCCGGTAATTTGCGGTCGAGCTGCTCTCGGTCGCTGTGGCAGGCTTGAAAAAGCCTGCATTTGCCCTCATCTTGTGTTGCAAGCCTACCGGATTGGATTGATCGAATGACTGATACCCGCAACGGCGAGGACAACGGCAAATTGCTTTATTGCTCCTTCTGCGGCAAAAGCCAGCATGAAGTGCGCAAGTTGATTGCCGGCCCCTCGGTCTTTATCTGCGACGAATGCGTCGACCTGTGCAATGACATCATCCGCGAGGAGGTGCAGGAAGCCCAGGCCGAAAGCAGTGCGCACAAACTCCCGGCGCCCAAGGAAATCAGCACCATCCTCGATCAGTATGTGATTGGTCAGGAGCGGGCTAAGAAAGTCTTGGCGGTGGCCGTCTACAACCACTACAAACGCTTGAATCAGCGCGACAAGAAAGACGATGTCGAGCTGGGCAAGAGCAACATTCTGCTGATTGGTCCGACTGGCTCGGGTAAAACCTTGCTGGCTGAGACGCTGGCGCGCTTGCTTAATGTGCCATTCACCATCGCCGATGCCACCACCCTGACCGAAGCCGGTTATGTCGGTGAGGATGTCGAAAATATCATTCAGAAACTCCTGCAGAAGTGCGATTACGATGTTGAGAAGGCCCAGATGGGTATTGTCTACATCGATGAAATCGACAAGATTTCGCGCAAGTCTGACAA
>JAIERF010000014.1 GCA_019747075.1 Pseudomonadaceae bacterium | reverse complement strand
AAAGAGCTGTTTGAGTAGTGACATGACCTTCTCCTAACCTTCGCCGATGGCGAAGCCTTCACTTTTCATTTTTTTCAGCAGGTCCTGCCAACGCGACAGTTTTTTGCTGTCGCTGGCCCGTTTGCCGCCAGGCGCGCCGGGCAGATACAGGCCCTCGGCGTTGAATGCGTACACCGGTAGCAGGTCTTTACGCTGCGCTGCCGGGCGAATTTCGCTGATCAGGTTGTCCAGCACCAAGGGCATGGCGCCGGGGGTGGCGTAGTAGGTGAGGACCATGTGCGCCTGGTTGTAGCGCAGCGCCTTGACGTAGGTGATGCGTAGCTTCTCGCTGGGCACCCCCAGGCGACGTAGGGTGAAGTACTTGGCAATCGCGTAGTCCTCGCAGTCGCCAGCGCCCTTGACCAGGGCTTCGATCGGCGAGGCCCAGTAATCGTTCTGGCGCCAGTTCTGGCTGTCGTCGACGAAGCGCAGTTGGCGATTGAAGAAGCGGTTGGTGGTCTGCAGCAATTCGCTGTCCGTTTTGCCCAGATTGCTGTTGATCAGCTCATCCCAGGCTTCGATGCGGCCCTTGGCCAGGCCGAGGTTGCCGTAGCGCTGTTCGGCTTTCTGCAGGATCAGGCCGAAGTCCCAGTTGGCCTGGCTGATGGCCGCGCCGATAAGCAGGCAGGCGAGCAGCAGCCGGCGCAGCCATGAGGGCTGTGCGGGCCTGATTGCATTGCGGCGTTGCAACTTATGCAGCATGGCGGGTTACCTGGCTCATCTGCCAGCGGACTATGGGTGTGGTACGCGCGCCGGCAAGGTTTTTTGCCGGAGGATATACAGGCTGACCAGTACCGCGCTGGTGAGCATAAAGCCCCGCGCCCAGATCATCGGCACCAGGTAGCAGGACAGGGCGATGCTCGACCACATCAAACTGATAGCGTAGACCTTACCGCGCAGCGGGATGCCCTGGCCGTCGAGGTAATCGTGGATCCAGGGGCCCAGGCGGGGATGGCCGATCAGCCAGTCATAGAAGCGTGCCGAGCTGCGCATGAAACAGGCCGCCGCCAGCAGCAGGAACGGCGTAGTCGGCAGCACCGGCAGGAAGATGCCGATAACCCCCAGCAGCACACTCAGCCAGCCAATCGTCAGCAGCAGGTAGCGCACGCCCAGATGGCGGTGTACGCGCAGACTGCTGCTCATGGCTGGGCGGCGCTGTCAGTGGTGGCGCGGTTTGAGCAGGGCCGGTTTTTCGTCCGGGGCGTTGCACAGCAGGAACAGGGCGGTGAGCAGTTCGGGAATCTGCTCGACCATGTCATCGACCAGCTTGGCATCGGTGGCGATGTCGCTGAACTCCGGTTGGTCGTCGAACAGGCCGGAAACCACCATGATCGGCAGCAGCAGCTCGCTGACTTCTTCTTCGGCGTTTTCAAACCAGGCCGCTTCACGCAGGAACACGCCTTCCATAAAGCCGATGCACCAGCCGCGCAGGTCCGAATCGTCCGGCTCGTCGCCTAGGTCGAGGTCGCACGGGATTTCCGGCTCGTCGTCGCTGGCCAGCTGGCGGGCGATATGGGCTTTGAGCTGGATCAGGGTGGCTTCGATCTCGGCGCGCTCTTCCTCGCTGCGGTAGTGCGGCGGCTCGGAGAACAGGGCGTCGATCCACTCGCGCTCGTCGGGCTGCTCGGTGCAGATCGACAGCGCGGTCAGGTAACCGTGGGCCGCGACGTAGTCCAGGGCCTCGTCGTGCAGCTCGTCGGCGTCGAGGAAGGCTTGCAGGCGGGTCAATTGCTCGGCGAAGGACATCGGGGGCTACCTTGAGGGAATAAGCGAAGGACGATTCTAGTCTACTGCGGCCGTGGGCAAAAGCACCGCCGATGGGCGTGGGCCTTTGTCGCGGCCGGCTCGCGTATAATGCCCGCCTTTCTGGTCGGGCTGGCAGCCATATGCCCTCGATAAGACCAGAGAATGATTTCGCGAAGGCTTCAGGGATGAGGTTTTCCGCCACGATTTGGAGTTTCTATGCTCGAACAGGCTCAACGCATCCTTAAAGACGTCTTCGGCTATGACCATTTCCGTGGTCGCCAGCAGGCGATTATCGAGCG
>JAIERF010000202.1 GCA_019747075.1 Pseudomonadaceae bacterium | reverse complement strand
CCCGCACCGCCCTGCATCTGGCGCATGAAGAACATGACCACGGCGATCATTACCAGAATCGGGAAGCTGGCCACCAGCAGTTGCGTCCAGATGCTCTGCTGCTCTGGCTGCTTGCCGACGATAGCGACGTTGTTGTCCATCAGGTCCTTGATCAGGCCGTTGTCGGCAATCGCCGGACGGACGATATCGAAGGTGTTGCCATCGATACTCTTGGCACTGATCAGATAGCCATCGACGGTGACTTCCTTGACCTTGCCTTCCTGTACCTGCTGGATGAACTCGGAATAATTGAGTTTGTGCGACTCAGGAGGACTGGAGAAATTGTTCATCACCGTGACCAGCACGGCAGCGATGATCAACCACAAGATCAGATTTTTTGCCATATCGTTCAATTAGCTACCCTCTGTAGCAGGCCGCGCGCTGGACCGTGCTTCGCATAACGGCTGGTTATTTACCCGCCTAACTTACTACACAAGCCGCGCTTCTGGCAGAAGCCGTCTGTAACCCTTTATGAAACATCCAGCGCACACAGCCTGCGAACCTGCCACGAGCGCTTAGTTGTTGCCGCGAAATCCGCGGGCCAACAGGTACTGCTCACGTGAGCGGTCACGGGACGACAAGGGCTTACGCATTTGTACCTTGTCGAACATCGTGCGCACCTGCTTGTGGTACACATCAAAGCCTTCGCCCTGGAAAATCTTGATCAGGAAATCGCCACCAGGGCGTAAAACCTGTCCAGCCAGATCAAGAGCCAACTCGCACAAGTACATCGCACGCGCCTGATCGGCCAACTTCACCCCACTCATATTGGGGGCCATGTCGGAAATAACAAGATCAACCGGATGATTGCCGACCGCTTCAAGAATCTGCGCCAGCACCGACTCCTCCGTGAAGTCGCCCTGGATAAAGGTGACATCCGGAATGCTGTCCATCTCCAGAATATCCGAAGCAATTAGACGCCCCTTGTCACCCAACACCCGACTGGTTACCTGCGACCAGCCACCTGGGGCTGCGCCCAGATCGATCACGGTATTGCCCGGACGCAGGATGCGATCCTTCTCTTGAATTTCCAGCAGTTTGTAGCTGGCACGGGAGCGATAACCATCCTTCTGCGCCATTTTCACGTAGGGATCGTTGAAATGTTCTCTCAGCCAGTTCTGGCTAGTCTTGGAGCGGGCCACTGGGCACCTCAAAAATTTACGACAGTGATTAACTGGGCGGGTTCGGAGTGGCTCGGGTAAACTGACCGCCGCTTTTTACAAGATCAGACGCAGGGGTCAGATTATGGCGCTCACTCAAGAGCAGAAGAAACAATTCAAATCTATTGGCCACCACCTGAAACCGGTATTGATAGTGGCTGACAATGGTTTGACCGAAGGCGTGCTAGCCGAACTGGAGCGCGCACTCAGCGATCACGAACTGATCAAGGTGCAGCTGCGCATCACCGAACGCGATGCTCGCCTCGCCGCTATCGACGAACTGTGCAAGGCTTCGCACAGCGAATTGGCACAAGTAATTGGCAAGATGGCACTGATTTACCGCAAAAACCCCAAGGCCAACAAGCTGCTGTCCAACGTTAGCCGACACAGCTTCTAACCTCGCATCACGCTCAGTGGCGAGCCCCGCTCGCCCTGCCGCTCATCCCCGGCACTGGCTGCAGCACCAACAGCAGACCACACAATGCCAACACCAGATAACTGAACGACAACCAACGCAGCGCATCTGGCCACCCGTAATGCACGCCCAGGTAACTGGCCGCCATCACCTGCACCGTCAGCAGCAGTTGCCCGCGCATGTCGCGCCAGAGACTGCCAGCACCTTCCGCCTGCATCAGCACGACGCCCTGCAGCAGCGCACAGAAGGCCGCAAACCCCACCAGCAACGGCGATAACACCGCGGCCACCTCATCGACCAGCAGCGGTGCCAACCCTACTTTAGGCAGCGCCGGCAGCATAACGAAGTGCAGCAACCACAGGCCGCCGACCCAGAACGTCTGGGCCAGCTGCCAACTGATGCTGCCGGCGCGCAGAGTGCCGGTATTAGAGATGACGAACCTCAATGATCTCGTACTCGACCAC
>JAIERF010000189.1 GCA_019747075.1 Pseudomonadaceae bacterium | reverse complement strand
GCCGATCAGCGTGAGCTGTTGCAGGCCCGCGCTGCACGCCAGTTGAACGGAGGCAGCCGTCATGACTGAGCAGAAGAAAATCACCCTGCTGGAAGCGGTCAACCTGGCCCTGCACCGGGCCATGGTCGAGGACGACAACGTGGTCATGCTCGGCGAGGACATCGGCGTCAACGGCGGGGTATTCCGCGCCACCCAGGGCCTGCGCGAGCGCTTTGGTTTCAAGCGCGTACTGGATACGCCACTGGCCGAAGCCATGATCGCCGGGGTGTCGGTGGGCATGGCGGCCCAGGGCCTGAAGCCGGTGATGGAAATCCAGTTCCTCGGCTTTATCTATGCCGCCATGGAGCACCTGGTGTCCCACGCCAGCCGCTTGCGCAACCGTACCCGTGGGCGCCTCAGTTGTCCGCTGGTGGTGCGCAGCCCGATGGGCGCCGGCATCCGCGCGCCGGAGCACCACAGCGAAAGCACCGAAGCGCTGTTTGCCCATATTCCTGGACTGCGGGTGCTGGTGCCCTCATCGCCGGCCCGTGCCTACGGCCTGCTGCTGGCGGCGATTGATGATCCGGACCCGGTGATCTTTCTCGAACCCACGCGGCTGTATCGGATGAACCCACAAGTGGTGGTCGATGACGGCCGGCGCTTGCCGCTGGACAGCTGTTTCACCCTGCGTGAAGGCCAGGACATCACCCTGATCAGCTGGGGCGGCAGCGTGCATGAAACCCTGCAGGCCGCTGCCCAGCTTGAGCAACGCGGGGTGTCGGTGGAGGTGATCGATGTGGCCTGCCTCAAACCGCTGGACCTCGACACCCTGGAAGCCTCGGTGCGCAAAACCGGCCGGGCGGTGATCATCCACGAGGCGCCGCGCTCCTGCGGGGTCGGTGCGGAGATTGCCGCCAGCCTCTATGAGCGTGCCTTGCTCGATTTGCAGGCGCCGATCTTGCGGGTGACCGCGCCGGATATTCCGCCGCCGCTGTACCGTCTGGAGCACCTGTATATCCCGGCCGTCGAGGACATTCTGGCGGCCTGCGACAGCACCCTGAACTACGCCTGAGGAGGGCTTGCGATGAAGTACTTCAAATTGCCCGACCTGGGCGAAGGCCTGCAGGAAGCCGAGATCGTCGAGTGGCACGTCAAAGCCGGCGACACGGTCAAGGCCGACCAGCTGCTGGTGTCGGTAGAGACCGCCAAAGCCATCGTCGATATCCCCGCGCCCTATGACGGCGTGGTGGCGCAAATCTTTGGCACGGACGGCAGCCTGCTGCATGTCGGCGAGCCCTTGCTGGCTTACGAAGGCGAAGAAACCGGCACGGTGGTCGGGCGTCTGGAAAGCGGCAACGACAGCCAGGAAGACCAGTTCTGCATCGGTGCGGCGCCGTCTACCCGCGCCCATTTGGGCCCGCGGGCGACGCCGGCAGTGCGGCAGATGGCGCGGCAACTGGGGGTTGATCTGACGAGCCTGCACGGCTCCGGTGCGGCGGGGCAACTGACCGCCGCCGATGTCGAGGCCGCCGCCCGCCAGGCCGAAGACAAGTTCGGCGGCGAGAAACTGCGCGGCGTGCGCCGCAGCATGGCGATCAATATGGCCCGCTCCCATGCCGAAGTGGTGCCGGTGACCCTGTATGGCGATGTCGATCTGCACCGCTGGGGCAGCGCCCGCGACCCGCTGCTGCGCCTGGGCAAAGCCATCGCCGTGGCCTGTAAGGCCGAGCCGCTGCTGAATGCCTGGTTCGACAGCAAGAGCCAGTCGCTCAAACTGCACAGCCATCTGGACCTGGGGATTGCCGTGGACACCCCGGACGGGCTGTTCGTGCCGGTGCTGCGCAATGTTGGCGAGCGCAGCACCGAGCAGCTCAAGGAGGGCATGGCGCGGCTGCGAGCGGATGTTAAAGCGCGCTCCATCCCACCCCAGGAAATGATGGGCGCGACCATTACCCTGTCGAACTTCGGCACGTTGTTTGGCCGGTATGCCAACCCCATCGTCATGCCGCCGCAAGTGGCGATCATCGGCTCCGGCGGCATTCGCGATGAGGTGGTGGCCTGGCAGGGGCAGGCGGTGATTCACCCGAT
>JAIERF010000276.1 GCA_019747075.1 Pseudomonadaceae bacterium | reverse complement strand
TTTGTTTGGTAGACGCGACTGGACTCGAACCAGCGACCCCCACCATGTCAAGGTGGTGCTCTAACCAACTGAGCTACGCGTCTGCAATGGAGGCGCATTCTACGGAGAAGCGCCAATGTGTCAACACCTTTATCACTAACCCCCTGAAACTGCGCCATTTTTACCGTTCAGAGCAGCGTTTTATATTTCGCACAGGGGGCTAGCCGGTATTTGTTTACTCGGGTAGCATCTCAACATTCGTAAAAAATAACAAACATAGGTTGTAAATATGACACACACTCCTTATCCAGAATCCTACTACGCTGCCTCGGCCAACCCAGTTCCAGCTCGCCCGGAACTGCAAGGTGATGTCGAAGTTGATGTTTGCATCATCGGCGCCGGCTACACCGGTCTGTCCACCGCCATCTCCCTGCTGGAGAACGGCTTCAAGGTTGCCATCGTGGAAGCCGCCAAAGTCGGCTTCGGTGCCTCGGGCCGTAACGGCGGTCAGATCGTTAACAGCTATAGCCGCGACATCGACGTGATCGAACGCACCGTCGGCCCAAAACCTGCCCAACTGATGGGTCAGATGGCCTTCGAAGGCGGCCGCATCATTCGCGAGCGTATCGCCAAGTACAACATCAACTGCGACCTGAAAGACGGTGGCGTATTCGCCGCGTTCACCCAGAAGCAGATGGGCCACCTCGAAGCGCAGAAAAAGCTCTGGGAACGCTACGGCCACACCCAGCTCGAGCTGATGGACAGCACGCGTATCCGTGAAGTGGTCGGCACCGAGAACTACATCGGCGGCATGCTCGACATGAGCGGCGGCCACATCCACCCGCTGAACCTCGCTCTGGGTGAAGCGGCAGCCGTGGAATCCCTGGGCGGCGTGATCTACGAACAGTCCCCAGCCACCCGCATCGAGCGCGGTGCCAACCCGGTTGTGCACACGCCAAATGGCCGCGTCAAAGCCAAGTTCATCGTTGTTGCCGGTAACGCCTACCTAGGCAACCTGGTACCGGAATTGGCCGCCAAGACCATGCCGTGCGGCAGCCAGGTGATCGCCACCGAGCCGCTCAGCGCCGAAATGGCCAAGAGCCTGATCCCCAACGATTACTGCGTGGAAGACTGCAACTACCTGCTCGACTACTTCCGCCTGACCGGCGACAACCGCCTGATCTACGGCGGCGGCGTGGTCTACGGTGCGCGTGACCCGGCAAACATCGAAGCGATCATCCGCCCGATGATGCTCAAGACCTTCCCGCAACTGAAAAACGTGAAGATCGACTACGCCTGGACCGGCAACTTCCTGCTGACCCTGTCGCGCCTGCCGCAAGTGGGCCGGATTGGCGACAACATCTACTACTCGCAAGGCTGCAGCGGCCACGGCGTGACCTACACCCATCTCGCCGGCAAGGTGCTGGGCGAAGCCCTGCGCGGCCAGGCCGAGCGCTTCGACGCGTTCGCCGGCCTGCCGCACTACCCGTTCCCGGGTGGCCAGCTGCTGCGCGTCCCCTTCACCGCCGTCGGTGCCTGGTACTACGCGCTGCGTGACAAGTTCGGCATCTAAACCGAGCAGAATAAAAAACGGCGCCCCAGGGGCGCCGTTTTTTATGGCCGCGAAGCCCCTCGCTGCAACGCTCGCCGGGCGTTGGCTGCGGCCTCTTTGTGGCCGGCCCGCGCCACTTCATCCGCCGCCAGCAACCAACGCTGGGCATCGACCTTGGCCGGCAGCTGCACCGGTGCCAGCACCAGTACCGCCCAGGCACCGGAGGACTGCCAGGCCGATTCGAAACTGGCAAAGCTGGTTTGCCAACGCCGACTATTACCCGCACGCAGCAACAGGGTCTGCTCGGCCCGGTCGTAACCCACCAGCACCGCATAGCGCGGCATATCAACCCAGGCCATGCCTTCATTGAAGCGCAGCAACACCGGCAAGCCCGCTGCCACCTGCTCCAGCAACGCCTGCAAGCTCGGCTGCAGCGGATACACCAGCAGGCCATGGCTGTTCACCTGGGTGAGCATATTCTGCTGCAGACGCGCCTCGGCCTCGGGCAATTGCAGCGCCTTGGCCTGCAACCC
>JAIERF010000356.1 GCA_019747075.1 Pseudomonadaceae bacterium | reverse complement strand
CGCACGGCCCGCAGCATGCGCACCGGGTCTTCCTGGTAGCGTTTTTCCGGGTCGCCAATCAGACGAATCAGGCGATTGCGGATGTCGTGCACGCCGTTGGCGTAATCGAGGATGCGTTCGCAGCTGGCATCCAAGTACAGGGCGTTGATGGTGAAGTCGCGGCGCTGGGCATCGTCTTCCAGGCTGCCGTAGACGTTGTCGCGCAGGATGCGGCCGCTCTCGTTGCGAGATGACAGGTTGCTGTCTTCGTCTTCGTCGCCTTGCGGGTGATTGGCGCGGAAGGTGGCGACTTCAATGATTTCGCGGCCAAAGTGCACGTGCACCAGCTTGAAACGGCGGCCAATTACGCGGGCATTGCGGAATTCGGCACGAACCTGCTCCGGGGTGGCGCTGGTGGCCACGTCGAAGTCTTTGGGCTCAAGGTTCAGCAGCAGGTCGCGCACGCAGCCACCTACCAGGTAGGCCTGGTAGCCGGCCTGTTGCAGGCGGTCAACGACGCTCAGGGCATAACGACTGATCTCGCCGCGGCGCAGTGGGTGCTGATTGCTGTTCAGCACTTCAGGGGTGCTGCGCTTGTGGGCGGCACGACGTAATGGGGATCGGAAAGACTGGAACAGCTTCTTCAGCATGGGCGGCACTGTTTGACGGGATAGGCGGCCACAACTAGGGATGACCGCAGGATAGGCGCGGATTCTAGCATTTGCCGGGAAGATGGTGTAGGAAGCTTGAGATGGTTTGCAAAGCTACTGGGGGAGCCGGAGCTCCCCCCCAAAGTAGGTGCGTGCTTCTTTTTTATTATTATGGCGGGCTTATTGTTTTTATTGGTTGACCCGTTCCCTTGGCTCTTTGGCTTCAGGAAAGCACCCCAAGTATGGGGTTTAAGGCAAACGGATTACTTTGGATGCTGATGTTGCCGCGATCTTCGATGCCTTGTGAGCATGTGCAGATCTAACCAGTTCGGGCGCTGCCTTGGGGCAGTTTTATTATTCTCGGCCTGGTATGGGGCGAACCCCTGAGGCAACTCCTCTCCAAAAGAATCAGTTAGCTGCGCCTCCGCATTGTTGTTTTTATTGTGCTGGAGTCGATGTGTCTTGTTTTTATTGTATTAGGCAGTGCTTGTTATTGTTTTTGTACAGATGACATAGCAGAAGCCGTGCCAGTTTTTATGAATCATTTAAAAACAATGACTTACGATTTTTCGTGCTGATTTCGAGGCACAAAAAAGCCGGGGTCTCGTTACCGTGGGCCCCGGCTTTTGTTACTGACTATTGCTTGGGTAACAGCGTGTTGCGTGGCGTCTCCCGGCGGTGTAACGGGCTAACTGCTCACCGCGCCAGACTTGCGCCGCGGAATGCCCAGGCGCTGGCGACGTTCCCACAGGCACTTGCGGCTGATGCCGAGCTTGCGGGCCAGTTCGGTCTCGGTCATGTGGTCCTGGTGTTCGAGCACGAAGTGCTGGAAGTAATCCTCCAGGGACAGGTCTTCGGTGGGCTCGCTGCCCGTGCTGCTGCCACTTTGTGGCGGCAGTAGACCGATGAAGTCGTCCTCGTCGAGGTCGTCCAATTCGATGTCGATGCCCAGCAGCTCGGCTGAGATTTCCGAGCTTTCACACAGAATAACCGCGCGCTCAATGGCATTTTCCAGTTCGCGTACGTTGCCTGGCCAGCTGTAGTGGTGGATGGCTTGCTCGGCGTCGGCGCCAAAATACAGGTCACTGCGCCCCATTTTGGCGCTTTGGCGGGCCAGGAAGGATTGGGCGATTTCACCCACGTCGCTGTCGCGTTCGCGCAGTGCCGGCAGTTTTAAGGCGATCACGTGCAGGCGATAAAACAAGTCTTCGCGGAACTGGCCGGTTTTCGCCAGGGTTTTGAGGTCGCGGTGGGTCGCGGCGATCAGGCGCACGTCGACCTTCTGCGATTGCACCGAGCCAACCCGGCGGATCTCGCCTTCCTGCAGCACGCGCAGCAAGCGCGCCTGGGCTTCCAGCGGCAATTCGCCAATTTCATCGAGGAACAGGGTGCCACCGTCGGCGGCTTCCACCAGGCCGGCACGGCCGGCGCTGGC
>JAIERF010000382.1 GCA_019747075.1 Pseudomonadaceae bacterium | reverse complement strand
CTGCTAGGCCTCGCCGCCCCGGCGGCAACCCAGGCCATCGGCGCCCTGGAAATCGCCCAGGTGAACATCCCGGTGGGGCTGCTGATCTGGGTGATGATCATCCCCATGCTGATGAAGATCGACTTCAGCGCCCTGCACGAGGTCTACGAGCAACGCGCCGGCATGGCCGTGACCCTGACCATCAACTGGCTGATCAAACCCTTCACCATGGCCTTCTTCGCCTGGCTGTTTCTGCGCCACCTGTTTGCCGACTGGCTGCCGGCCGAGCAGCTCGACAGCTACGTCGCCGGGCTGATTTTGCTCGGCGCGGCGCCCTGCACGGCGATGGTGTTTGTCTGGAGCAATCTGTGCCGAGGCAACGCCAACTTCACCTTGAGCCAGGTGGCAATCAATGACCTGGTGATGGTGTTCGCCTTTGCGCCCATCGTCGCCCTGCTGCTTGGCGTCTCGTCGATCCCCGTGCCGTGGGACACCCTGTTGCTCTCGGTGGTGATGTACATCGTCATCCCCCTGGCCATCGCCCAATTTATCCGCGCCCGCATGCTGCGCCATGGCGAGGCTGCGTTGGCTGCCGTGCTGACGCGCATCGGGCCGTTCTCCATCGTCGCCCTGCTGGCCACCCTGGTGCTGCTGTTTTCCTTTCAGGGCCAGACCATCGTCGCCCAGCCGCTGATCATCGCCCTGCTGGCGGTGCCGATTCTGCTGCAGACCCTGTTGATCGCCGCCCTCGGTTATTGGATGTGCCGGCGCCTCAAGGTCCGCCACGACATCGCCGGGCCGGCGGCCATGATCGGCGCCTCAAACTTCTTTGAGCTGGCGGTGGCCGTCGCCATCGTGTTGTATGGCTTCAACTCCGGTGCCGCCCTGGCGACCGTGGTCGGCGTGCTGATCGAAGTGCCGGTGATGCTCTGGCTGGTGCGCATGGTCAACAGCAGCAAGGGCTGGTACGAGCAAAGCAACCACACGGAAAGGATCTGAGACATGGAACTGTTCACATGGCTGAACGACCAACTGCTGCGCATGGACTGGCTGAACTGGCTGGTGCGCGTGCTGCTGGAAGACGGTTTGGGCCTGGACCTGAGCAGCCGGGTCGGTGCCAGCCTGCATTTTTTCATCTACGACGTGATCAAGATCTTCATCCTGCTGGCCGTGCTGATCTTTAGCATCTCCTGGGTGCAGAGCTATTTCCCGCCGGAGCGTACGCGGCGCATTCTCGGCGGTATGAGCGGCTTCAAGGCCCGGCTTAGCGGCGCCTTGCTGGGCACCATCACGCCGTTTTGCTCATGCTCGTCGATCCCGCTGTTTATTGGTTTCACCAGCGCTGGCCTGCCGCTGGGGGTGACTTTTGCGTTTCTGATCTCCTCACCGCTGGTGGACCTGGCTTCGGTGATTTTGCTGGCGAGCATCTTCAATTGGTCGATTGCCCTGGCCTACGTATTGGTCGGCCTGGTGTTGGCGGTACTGGGCGGCACGCTGATCGGCCGGGCCAAGATGGAGCGTTATGTCGAAGCGTTCGTCCTGCACAGCCCGGTGCTCGACATCCCCCAGGAGCAACTTTCGCGGCGTGACCGGGCGCAATTTGCCTGGGCGCAGGTCAGCGATATTTTCCGCCGCGTGTGGCTGTATGTGCTGATTGGCGTCGGCATCGGTGCAGCCATCCACAACTGGATTCCGGCGGCCTGGATCGAGTCACTGCTGGGCCAGGCCAATTGGTGGTCGGTGCCACTGGCGACCCTGGTGGGCGTGCCCATGTATGCCGATATTTTCGGCACCCTGCCGATAGCCGAGGCACTGGTCGCCAAGGGCGTCGGCCTGGGCACCGCGTTGGCCTTTATGATGGCGGTCACGGCGCTGTCGCTGCCGTCGTTGATCATGCTCAAGAAGGTGATCAAGGCGCCGCTGCTGGCGCTGTTCTTCACCATTGTGGTGGTTGGTATCGTGCTGATCGGCTATCTGTTCAATGCCTTTTCTTACCTGCTTATCTGACCTGTGGAGCATCCCATGATCATCAAAATCCTCGGTTCCGGCTGCAAGAAGTGCGTCACCCTGACCGACAACACC
>JAIERF010000118.1 GCA_019747075.1 Pseudomonadaceae bacterium | reverse complement strand
CTGCGCGACCCGTTCTGGTGCGCCATCATCACCATGACCCTGCACACCGCGGCCTACATCGCCGAGATCCTGCGCGGCGCCATCCAGGCCATTCCACCGGGCGAGCTGGAAGCAGCACGCGCCCTCGGCATGTCGAAAACCCAGACGCTGTTCTACATCACCCTGCCGCGCGCCGCGCGCATCGGCCTGCCGGCTTACAGCAACGAAGTGATCCTGATGCTCAAGGCCAGCTCCCTGGCCAGCACCATCACCCTGCTGGAATTGACTGGCATGTCGCGCACCATCATTGCCCGCACCTACTTGCCGGTGGAAATCTTCTTTGCCGCCGGCATGTTCTATCTGGTGATTGCCTACGTTATGGTCCGCGCCTTCAAACTGCTGGAGCGCCGCCTACGGGTGGACGCCTGCCAGGGTCGTTAAAACCTTGGGCGCCTGGCGCCCAGGGCTTTTCTCCACAGGCGACAGGCTCGATTAGATCCCCATGTCCACACCCCTGAGCGGTCCCGCCCTGCTCCAGCGCTTCCTCGCGCTGGATGCCTTCCTGCTCGCCCAGCAGGCGCTCTGGCGCCCCAAACCCTTCACCCAACTGCACCTGCCCTGGGAAAACCAGCACCGCTCATTGGCCGACTGGCTGCGCGCGCGCTCACTGGCGCAGGCCGAGGCTGAGCACAACCACCCCGAACAACTGGCGGCGCCAGCGCCCTTCCCAGACCTGGCGCAGCAGGCCAGCACACTGAGCGCCGTCGGTGCCTTGCCCAAGACCACGCGCAAGGCACCGCCGGCGCGTCTCAGCGTCGATGTGCCGGGGCGCAAATGGCAACAGATCGAAGCCTTCGCCAGCAGCCTGCAATTTCGCCAACCCACCCGCCACTGGCTCGACTGGTGCGCCGGCAAAGGCCATCTCGGCCGCCTGCTGACCGAGGATGGGCAAAGCCTGTGCTGCCTGGAATACAACGCCGAGCTGGTCGATGCCGGCCAGCGCCTCAGCCAGCGTCACGGCCTGCAGGCCGAACATCGCCGGCAAGACGTCCTCTGCGCCAGCACCGCCAACCACCTGCAGGCCGAACACAGCCCCGTGGCCCTGCACGCCTGCGGCGACCTGCATGTACGCCTGCTGCAACTGGCCAGCCACACAGGTTGCCAACAACTGGCCGTCGCCCCCTGCTGCTATAACCGCATTCAGGGCGACAACTACCAAGCCCTCTCAGCCGCCGCCCAAGCCTCGCGCCTGCGACTGTCGAAAGACGACCTCAGCCTGCCCCTGAGCGAAACGGTCACCGCCGGTAGCCGCGTGCGTCGCCAGCGTGATCAGTCCATGGCCCGCCGTCTTGGCTTCGACCTGCTGCAACGGGAACTGCGCGGCATTGATGACTACCTGCCGACCCCTTCGCTACCACCGGCCTGGCTGGACAAAAATTACGCCGACTACTGCCGTGACCTGGCCGCCCTGAAAGGCCTGCGCTGCCCACCAGCACGCGACTGGTCCGCCCTCGAAGCCCGTGGCTGGCAGCGCCTCGCCGCAGTGCGCAACCTCGAACTGCTGCGCAGCCTGTTCCGCCGCCCACTGGAACTCTGGCTGGTGCTCGACCGCGCCCTGTACCTGCAAGAACAAGGCTTCCAGGTCACCCTGGGCACCTTCTGCGCCGCCCAGCTGTCGCCACGCAACCTGTTACTCCTCGCCGAACGTGAAACAGTTGCCCACAAAAGCTGTGGATAACTGTGTGGATGGATTCTGGGCAACTCGCGCAAAAGCCCGCCAGCCAAGGCCTGGCGCTTTTTGCACATTTTTCGTCCAAGAATAAAAATTCAATTAAAACAAAGAGTTGAAAATATGCGCAGATTGCAGCGCAAGAGAGCGCTCACCCGCACCCGCCTGACCCATTTTGTGCATAACCTTCCCGAGCCCACCCGTGCAGGGCATTTACACCAGCAGAAACAAAGGTTTACAGCCGCCGGCAAATGGCTATAATCACGCCCCACAAATGCCGGTATAGCTCAGTTGGTAGAGCAACTGACTTGTAATCAGTAGGTCCCGGGTTCGACTCCTGG
>JAIERF010000279.1 GCA_019747075.1 Pseudomonadaceae bacterium | reverse complement strand
TCGACCAACTGCGCCGGAGTCAGCGTCGCTCCGCTGCGCAGATCGCGAATCAGCCCGAGATCAGCATGCTCCAACCCCTCGCGGCCTTGCCAGGCAGGTAATGGCGGCAACGGCGTAACACTTTGGCACGCCGTCAGCAGGGCCAAGGCGGCCCACAAGAGAACACGCATAAACAGTCCTTAGCGAATGATGATCAACGGATGGTCGCGCTCGGGATGGCCCTGCACCAGCACGTCGAGGCCAAACACCGCGCGCAGAGGCGCCGGCGCCAGCACCTCGGCCGGGCTGCCGAGTAGGTACGGGCGCCCCTCCTGCAACAGCAACACCCGGTCGCAGTAACGCGCTGCCAGGTTGAGGTCATGGAGGATCACCAGCACCGCCGCGCCGCGGCCGGCAAAATCGCGCACGGCCTGCAGGATGGTGTGCTGATGCAAGGGATCGAGCATCGAGGTCGGCTCATCCAGCAGCAGAATCTGCCCCGCACCGCCCGGCCATACCTGCGCCAGCACCCGCGCCAGGTGCACGCGCTGCCGCTCGCCCCCGGACAGCGCCAGGTAATTACGCCCACTCAGGTGCTGGGCATCGGCGGCCTGCAAGGCGGCGGCGACGATACGCAGATCCTCCTGCTGACCGCTGCTGTGGGGCAAACGCCCCATGCCGACCACCTGCTCGACACTGAAGGCGAACTCCAGGCTGGAGCTTTGCGGTAACACCGCCAAACGCTGCGCCCTAGCAGGCCCCGACCAGTCCGCCAGAGGTCGCTGATCGAGGCTGACCTGCCCCTGGGCAGCCGGCAGATCGCCACTCAAAGCAGCCAACAGGGTACTTTTGCCGGCGCCATTGGGGCCGAGTACGCCGAGCACTTCACCGTCGTGCAACTGCAAATCGATACCTGCGAGTACCGTACAGGGGCCACGACGGACACTGAGATTGTCCGCGCGCAGCATCAGCTTCGTCCCCGCAACAATAGGTAGATAAAGAATGGCGCCCCTAATAGGGCAGTGACGATACCGATCGGCAACTCAGCCGGGGCCAGCAGCAGCCGCGCGAGCAAATCCGCCAGCAACAGCAGGCTGGCGCCCGCCAGGGCCGAGGCCGGCAACAGCAGACGGTGATCAGGCCCCACCAACAGGCGCATCAGATGGGGTACCACCAGGCCGATAAAACCGATCATCCCCGCTGCCGCCACTGCAGCCCCAACGCCCAACGCAGTGCAGAACACCAGCTCACGTTTCAGGCGCTCGACCGCAAAGCCCAGATGGCGAGCCTCCGATTCACCCAGCAACAAGGCATTCAAGGCCCGCGCGCGGCGCGGCAACCATAACGCTACCGCCGCGGTGACCAGCAGCAGCGGCCACAGCCGCGCATAACTGGCACCGTTCAGGCTGCCGAGGTTCCAGAAGGTCAGGGTGCGCAGGGTGGCGTCATCGGCCAGGTAGGTGAACAGGCCGATCGCCGCGCCCGCCAGGGCAGTGAGGGCAATGCCCGCCAGCAACATGGTGGCGACACTGGTCTGGCCATCACGCCGCCCCAGGCGATAAACCAACGCGGTCACGCCCAGGCCACCGGCAAAGGCACAGGCCGACAACAGATAAGGCGCCAGCGCAGTCGGCAAACCACCGAAGACCGCCCCACCAACAATCGCCACCGCCGCCCCCAGGGCAGCGCCGCTGGACACACCGATCAGCCCGGGATCGGCCAGCGGATTGCGAAACAGAACCTGCATGGCCACCCCGGACAACGCCAGCACGGCGCCCACACACAGCCCCAGCAGCGCCCGCGGCAAACGGATCTGCCCGACGATCAGCTCAGCCTGGGCCACCTCGCCGCCTGGCGCCGGCAAGCCGCTCAGTTGCCACAGCGCCTGCAGAGTATCCAGCAAGGGCAGGCTCACCGGCCCCAGTGCCAGGGCCAGCCAGAAGGCCAGCAGCAGTAACAGGCTCAGCGCGCCAAGTAGCACACGGGCACTTACGGTCGGTTTCATTGCGGTCCTTGGGCGGTCAGCGGTTGCGCCGCAGGATATAAGGCGGCCGACAGTACGGCCAG
>JAIERF010000021.1 GCA_019747075.1 Pseudomonadaceae bacterium | reverse complement strand
AGCTCCGCCGCCCACTGATGTTCGCCCTTGAGGTAGGCATTGCCAGCTTCCAGCAATAGCTTGTCGCGCCCGCCCATCAAGGCCATCAGCCGCTCTGCACTGGCCTTAGGCGGGGTTGGATCGAGGTCCACGGGATCACCCTGAAACCAGCCCAGGTAGCCGTTGTAGATCTGCCGCACACTGTGTTTGACCGTGCCGTAGTACTCACGCAGGTAAGGCGTGTAACCAGCCAAGTGCGGCGGCAGTTTGACCTTCTCCACCAGCTCATCGGGGGTCAGGCCCTTGTTCATCCAGCGCACGCTCTGATCATGGATATAGGCAATACCGTCGCGGGTCATGCGCAGCACTTCTTCGACCCGCTCTTTGCCGGACAACGGCTGGCCGTGCAGCGGCACCATGAAGTCGGCCTGATAGGCGCGCAGCTTGTCCAGGCTGGCCACCCATTGCACCGGATCACGGAACTTGGTGCCGCGCAGGGTGTGAATATTCGGCAGGGTCGGCCCCTGGTCCACCTCGGCACTGATCAGCACCCGGTTGTTGGGCAGGTAGAGGACGATTTCATCCGGGGCTTCGCTGGGCACGTGCAGCAACTGCACCGGCAAGCCGGCGATGGTGGTATCCAGCTTGTCGGCGAACGTGATGGTCGGGGCGAGAAAGGTCGACGCTTCAGGTTTGACCAATGGGCCAATGCCGGCATTCATGTCGCGCTGGTCAGCGGCGTCCAGAAAGGCGCCGAAGCTATAGCCCGAACGCACGCCAAGAATCGGCCCAACCAGGGCGCCCTGGGCCACCACGTTAGCCAGCAGGCTGTCGTGGGCGTAGATCTGCACCTCGCCACTGGCCACCTGCTCGGGGGTCACGAAGGCCTGCACGCCGTTGATGTGGTCCGGGTGAAAGTGGGTGTAGACGATGGCCTTGACCGGCTTGTCGGTGACCTTACGAAACTCGGCCATGATCTTGCGCGACTCACTGACCGACTCACCGGTGTCGACGATGATCAGGCCCTCTGGTGCCTCGATCATAGCCACGTTGCCGAGCTGCCAACCCACCGCCGAATAGACGTTGTCGGCAATCTTGTAGAGCTTCTTGGAGAAGTGTTTGGTGTGCTCAGCCAGCTCGGCATTGATGCTCGGCGCGATGGTTTCGGCCGGCAAGGCCGCCAGGCTCGGAAGCGGTAAGGCCGTTGCCAGCAGCAGGCAACTCAGACGCAGGACAGTCGACATCGCAAAGCACTCTTATGATTAGCAGTACTGGCAGAGTGGCAAAGCAACGTCGATAATTCCAATGCATTCTAATCAAATAAGTGATGCGCCAAACGCATGAACGACCTACGCCAGCTCCGTCACTTTGTTGCCCTCGCCGAACACGGCCACTTTGCCCGCGCGGCTGCCGCCGTGCACCTCAGCCAGCCGGCACTCAGCCGCAGCATTCAGGCCCTGGAAGCCAGCCTCGGCTGCAATCTGGTGGACCGTCATAGCCGCGGCATCAGCCTGACCGCGCACGGCAGCCTGGTGCTTGAGCACGCCCGCCGTCTCTTGGCAGGCAGCCAGGCGTTGAGCAGCGCCGTCAGCCAACTGGGCAACCTGGCCAGCGGCGAATTACGCCTGGGTGCTGGCCCTTATCCCGCTGCACGTCTGGTGCCGCGCACCATTGGCCAATTCGCTAGCGCCTACCCGCGGGTGCAGGTGCACCTGCTTATCGATAACTGGGAAAACCTGCGTCAGCGCCTGCTGGAAGACAGCATCGAGCTGTTTGTCGCCGATATTCGTGAGCTGCAAGGCGATAGCCGCCTGCAGATCCTGCCTCTACAACGCTGGCCGGGGGTGATCTTCTGCCGCCCTGCTCACCCGCTGTTGAGCCAAGAGCCACGCAGCTTGGCAGACCTGGGCAATTACCCGTTGGCCGGCACCCAACTGCCAAAGGAAGTGGCTGAACACATCAAACGCCTCAGTGGCCGCGAACAGCCACTGGGCATCGAGTGCGACAACTTTATGGTGCTCAAGGCCCTGGTGGCC
>JAIERF010000183.1 GCA_019747075.1 Pseudomonadaceae bacterium | reverse complement strand
AGCCAGCAGCGCGAGCAGTTGATGTCGGCCGAGTTGAATGTGCATGGCCCGGCGGTCGAGAAAATCCTGACCTCAGTGCTGGAAAACGCCCAACAGGACTTCAATCTGGATGCGGTGTTTTATGCCAGTGCCGGCATGCGTCATCTGCTGCTGGGCAGTCAGTATCTCTATCAGTTTTTGCAGGAAAATCAGCCTGAGCAGGCCCAGGCCTTTCAGCGTGAGCTGGAAAATGCGCAGAGCATGATGAGCGTGCTGCGTGATCGCAGCAGCAGTGACAGCACGAAAAGCAAATTGCAGGCGGCCCTGGCTTCCCTCGACTTGTACAAGATTGCCGCGGCAAAGTTAGTCAAGTTGGTGACTGCACACAATCAGGCGGTGCAGGCCATGGATAAGATTGATCCACAGATAGCGGACTTAGCCCAGCAACTGCAGAGCAGCATCATGACGGCTATGCAGGATGCCGCCGTTGCCGCCGAGGAAACGGTGGTTGAGGTCAATCAGCTGTTTTGGGGCGTGGTGCTGGCCGCGGTTCTGTTCGGTGCGCTGCTGGCCTACGGTATAGGTGCGGCGCTGGTGCGTTCGCTGCACCAGATCAATCACATGCTGCAGGACATGGCCGCGGGCGAGGGCGACTTGACCAAGCGCCTGCCAGTGCACGGGCGTGATGATCTCGGCCGACTGGCGCTGAGTTTCAACACCTTTGTCGAGAAAATTCGTGGCACCGTGGCCGACGTGGCGCAGGCGTCGCATACGCTGGAGCGCGCCGCCGTCGACTTGCAAGACAATGCCCAAACCGCAGGTGCCGGGGTGGCACGCCAGCGGCACGAGAACAGCCAGATTGCGGCGGCCATGACTCAAGTCGCAGCCAGTGCGCTGCAAATGGCCAGTAGCGCCGAGCTGGCCGAACAACTGTCGCGTGAGGCGCATCAGTCGGCAGACAGTGGCTTGACGCGAGTAAAGTCCAATCGTGAGGCGATGGATAGCCTGACCGAGAAAGTCGACAAACTGGCGCAGGTAATCGATTCATTGCGCAAAGACAGTGGCCTGATCGGTTCGGTGCTGGAGGTTATCCGCTCGATTGCCGAGCAAACGAATTTGCTGGCCCTGAATGCGGCGATTGAGGCCGCGCGGGCGGGTGATCAGGGTCGCGGCTTTGCCGTCGTGGCGGATGAGGTGCGCTCCCTGGCGCAACGTACCCAGCAATCGACCGAAGAGATTCAGGGCATCATCCAGACCTTGCAGCAACGCACCCAGTCGGCCATTGAGATGATGACTGACAGCCAGAGCGCCGTTGCCCATGCCAGCGAAAGCACCCTGCATACCAGTCAGTCGCTGCAGGAAATCACCGCCGCCGTGGATGCCATTGACCAGAATATTCAGCGGGTAGTGATGGCCGCTGCCGAGCAGGCTCGAGTCGCCCATGTGGTCGAAGATGGTGTGGCAAGGGCTAATGGCATCAGCGAAGAGACCTTCGCCACGGTCGAGCGTACGCGCCTGGCGGCAGCGAGTATTTTGCAGCTGGACGGGCAGTTGACCCGACTGATCGAGCAGTTCCAGACCTGAGGTGAAAACACGCAACGGTGCGCCGTCTTTGTGCCCGATAACTGGGTTGTCAGGGCTATAATCGGCGCCGCGTTTTGCCCGGAGGCTGCATGCTGATTCCCGATTTTCTGCCTGACCTGCTCGCCGTCATCTGGTTTGTCCTGTGTTGGGTTGGGTACACCCGCTATTCCCACTGGAAGGGGTTGAGCACGCCGTGTTTGTCCAGTGTCCTGCATCTGTATCGCCAGGATTGGATGCGGCGCTTACTGCTGCGTGATAACCGGATTGCCGACGCCAGCGTGATCGGTAATCTGGAGCGCAACGCGTCCTTCTTTGCCTCCAGTACGCTGATCATCCTCGCCGGTATTCTCACGGTACTGGGCTCGTCCGATCGTGCGGTCTCTTTGCTGGCCGACTTGCCCATGGTGGTCCAGGTCACCCAGAGCGTTTCCGAGCTGAAACTGCTGTG
>JAIERF010000036.1 GCA_019747075.1 Pseudomonadaceae bacterium | reverse complement strand
CCGATGCCAACGTCGACTTCGTCGAATACCAGGGTCGGCACCCGCGAGGTCTGCGCGGTGATGACCTGAATCGCCAGACTGATGCGTGACAGTTCGCCGCCTGAGGCCACCTTGGCCAAGGGCTTGAGCGGCTGGCCGGGGTTGGCGCTGACCAGTAATTCCACCTGCTCTTGGCCGTGGGGGTGGGGTTCGGCGTGAGCGGTTGCACGCAGCTCGATCATGAAGCGTCCACCGGGCATGCCCAGACGCTGGATTTCGCCTTCCACGGCGGTGGCCAACTGGCTGGCGGCACCTTGGCGCAGTTGGCTGAGTTCGGCGGCCTTGTCCTGATAGTGGCGGGCGTAGGCGGCCAGCTCGCTGCTCAGGCGCTCGCAAGCCTGGTCGTCGGCATTCAGGCTTTCCAGTTCATCAAACAGTTGCTGTTGCAGGGCGCCGAGTTCGCCGGGCTGAATGCGGTGTTTGCGGGCCAGGGTATAGATGCTGTCCAGGCGCTCTTCCAGTTGCTGCTGGCGGGCTGGGTCGGCGTCGAAATGGTCGAGAAAGCGGTTCAGCTCGCCAACGGCTTCCTCGACCTGAATTTGTGCGCTGGCCAGCAGGTTTACTGCTTCGCTAAGGGCGCCGGGTGGGCTGTTGAATGGGCTCAGGCGCTGCAGGCTGGACGTCAGGGCGGACAGCACGTTGCCGCCGTCGTGCTCGCTGCATTGCTCCAGTACCAGGCGGCAGGCGCTGAGCAGGCTTTCAGCGTTGGCCAGGGCTTTGTGGTCTTGCTCCAGTTGCGGCAGCTCATTGTCGCCGAGGGCCAGATTGTCGAGTTCCTCAAGCTGGTAACTGAGCAACTGATGGCGCGCGCGTTGTTCGTCGCCGGCATTGGCCAGGCGCTCCAGCTCCTGACGGGTCTGGCGCCAGCGTTGGGCGGCCAGTTGCACCTGGCGCGCCAGCTCCTGGCTGCCGGCATATTCATCCAGCAGGCGGCGGTGGGTGTCAGGTTTAAGCAGGGATTGGTGTTCGTGCTGGTTGTGGATGTCGATCAGCAGTTCGCCAAGGGCCTTGAGGTCGCCTTGGGGGCAGGGCGAGCCGTTGATGTAGCTGCGCGAGCGGCCTTCGGCGGTGATCACCCGGCGCAGGATGCACGGGCCGTCGTTGTCCAGGTCGCGCTCGCTCAGCCACTGGCGGGCTTCGGGGATGGCGGCCAGGTCGAAGCTGGCGAGAATGTCGGCCTTGTCGGCGCCTGGGCGCACCACGCCGCTGTCGGCACGATCGCCCAGGGCCAGGCCGAGGGCGTCGAGCATGATCGATTTGCCGGCGCCGGTTTCGCCGGTTATCACCGACATGCCGGCGTTCAGCTCGAGGTCGAGGTGTTCGACGATGGCGTAGTTGTGAACAGAAAGATGTACCAGCATGGTGGGCGCTCCCAGGCCTATGTCTGGTTATTTATACAGTGTTTTGTTTGCGCCTGACAATCCTTGCTCGCCCTTGAAGCTGCAAAATCTGTCCCCATATAGAAGGCAGAAGTGCGAGCGCTGACTCGCCATTGTTTATCACAGGAGGAACGCATGGCTGACGAACAGAACCTGGATCCGCAGGCCTTTGAGGCGAATGCTGCTGAGGCAGCGGGTGATGACCTGGTGGCGCGCGTGCACGCCCTTGAGGAGCAGCTGGCAGCGGCCCAGGATCAAGCCCTGCGCGTGTCGGCTGATATGCAGAACGTGCGTCGCCGTGCCGAGCAGGACGTGGAGAAGGCGCACAAGTTCGCCCTGGAAAAATTTGCCAACGACCTGTTGCCGGTTGTCGACAGCCTGGAGCGTGGCATTGAACTGACCAGCGCGGACGATGAGGCGATCAAGCCGGTGCGCGAAGGCATGGAGCTGACCCTCAAGCTGCTGCAGGACACCTTCCGCCGTTTCAACATCGAGGCGCTTGATCCGCACGGCGCACCGTTTAATGCCGAGCATCATCAGGCTATGGCGCTGCAGGAAAGTCCACATGTTGAGCCGAACAGCGTGCT
>JAIERF010000342.1 GCA_019747075.1 Pseudomonadaceae bacterium | reverse complement strand
TCATTTTCTTCGCTGATCTGTAGCTCGGCAGCCGAACAGAGCATGCCGTTGGACTCAACACCACGCAGCTTGGCTTTTTTGATCTTGAAGTCGCCCGGCAACTCGGCACCGATCATGGCAAACGGGATCTTCAGGCCGGGGCGCACATTGGGCGCGCCACACACCACCTGAAATGTCTCGACGCCATTGCTGACCTGGCAAACGCGCAGCTTGTCGGCGTCCGGGTGCTGCTCAGTGCTCAGCACTTCGCCGACCACAATGCCGGAGAACTGCCCAGCCGCCGGGGTCACACTATCGACCTCCAGACCAGCCATGGACAAACGAGCCACCAGCTCGTCGCTGGAAACCTGCGGGTTAACCCAGGTCCGCAGCCACTGTTCGCTAAATTTCATCCTGCTCTCCTAAGCGCCACCCACAAAGGGCGTGGCGCTTGGTCATATCTGGTTAAACACAGCCGCCCTGTAACGGGCGCGATGCGACAGCCTGCCTGACTAACGAAACTGCGCCAGGAAACGCAAGTCGTTATCGAAGAACAGGCGCAAGTCATTGACGCCATAGCGCAACATGGCGAGGCGCTCAACGCCCATACCAAAGGCAAAGCCTTGGTATTTTTCCGGGTCGATGCCGGACATTTTCAATACGTTTGGATGCACCATCCCGCAGCCCATGACTTCAAGCCAGCCGGTTTGCTTGCACACACGGCAGCCTTTACCACTACACATCACACACTGCATGTCGACTTCGGCAGAGGGCTCAGTGAACGGGAAGAATGACGGACGGAAACGCACGCCCAGGTCCTTCTCGAAGAACACTCGCAGGAACTCTTCGATGGTGCCTTTGAGGTCGGCAAAGCTGATGCCTTCATCGATCAGCAGGCCTTCGACCTGATGGAACATCGGCGAATGGGTGATATCCGAATCACAGCGGTACACGCGACCAGGGCAGACGATGCGGATTGGCGGCTGTTGCGATTCCATGGTGCGCACCTGAACCGGCGAGGTATGGGTACGCAGCAACATGTTGGCATTGAAATAGAAGGTGTCATGCATCGCACGGGCCGGGTGGTGGCCAGGGATGTTGAGGGCTTCAAAGTTGTGGTAATCGTCCTCCACCTCGGGGCCTTCAGCGATGCCGTAGCCAATCCGGGTGAAAAACTGCTCGACACGCTCCAGCGTACGAGTCACGGGATGCAAGCCGCCCGAGGTCTGACCACGACCCGGCAGGGTTACATCGATGCATTCTGCGGCCAGCTTGGCCGTTAATTCCGCTTGCTCAAGCAATGCCTTGCGGGCGTTGAGCACTTCCTGCACACGCTCCTTGGCCGCATTGATCAGCGCACCGACTTTCGGCCGCTCATCTGCCGGCAGATCGCCCAGGGTCTTCATCACCTGAGTCAACTCGCCCTTCTTACCAAGATAAAGAACACGCAATTGCTCCAGAGCATTTACGTCTTCAGCACGCTGCACGGCCTCAAGCGCTTGAGAGACCAGCGCATCCAGATTTTCCATGTACAAACTCCAGATACGAAATAGGGGAAGAGCCCGAAAGCTCTTCCCCTATTGGTGACGTTTAGCACCGGGCGAGCCCGGTGATTGTCGGGGACTTAAGCCAGGGTGGCTTTCGCTTTCTCGACAATCGCAGCAAACGCCGCTTTTTCGTTCACTGCCAGATCAGCCAGAACCTTACGGTCGATCTCGATCGCTGCCTTTTTCAAGCCAGCAATGAAACGGCTGTAGGACAGACCGTTAACACGAGCACCGGCGTTGATACGCGCGATCCACAGTGCACGGAACTGACGCTTCTTCTGACGGCGGTCACGGTAGGCGTATTGGCCTGCCTTGATCACTGCCTGCTTGGCAACGCGGAACACGCGTGAGCGTGCGCCATAGTAGCCTTTAGCGAGTTTCAGAATTTTTTTGTGACGACGACGAGCGACGACACCACGCTTAACACGAGCCATGAGTAACTACCTCTAAATCTTGACCGAAATTAACGAACACGC
>JAIERF010000184.1 GCA_019747075.1 Pseudomonadaceae bacterium | reverse complement strand
ACGTCCTCACACCACTCCAGTACGTCCTTGCCGAGGGAGCCGTCTTCCGGGCCGAAGATGTAAATGGCGCGATCCGGGTGGGTGTATTCCGGCAGCGGGCGGGCGCCTTCGATCAGCTCCACGGCCACGGGCGTGCAACCCAGCGGAATGATCTTCTGCAAATCATCGATACCGATCAGCGGGATGTCCTGGTGGATCATCTTGGTGTCGGTGGCAAATTCCTGGGCGCGGGCATAACGCTTGCCGGTGTAAAACACCGAATTGACCCCGTAGCAGCCAGCGGCGCGCATCACCGAGCCGACGTTCTCCGGGGACTTGGGGTTGAATAAACCGATGCAGCTGTAGCGTCTGTTGGCCACGGGGGGATGCTCTTGCACAAAGCGCGCGAGTATACCGGCTTGCTTTGCTGCTGGCGCGGCGAGTGGGGTGGACGACTCAGTCGGGGGTGTTCTCGGTCGTTGTGGTGGGCTCAGATTCCGGCAGCACCACGATGCCCCAGTCGCCGTGCAGGTACCAATCATCGCCGAGCATCTCGGCCGGGTGCATGGTGCGGTCCGAGCCATTGCCGCAGGCCAGTGAGCCGGCGGGGCAATACCTGTCGCAGCCCCAGCAAATGCGTTCGGGGTGTGGGGGATGCAGGGGGAATGGCTTGGCCATGGGGCGGCTCCTGGCGGCGCTTGCGCGCAGCGAACAGGGCAAGGCTACGGCAACAGCGGCAACAAGAACTTGATCAGGCACAAGTATGCTGTGCGGGTTATATGGTTTTGCCCTGCGCAGTTTCGCCAGAACCTGCATGCCATTATGCGCGGTGAGGCAAAATCGCCGATCATGGGCGCCGTCCGTCCAAGGGAGACTTTCATGCGCGTTTTATTCTCGGTTTTGCATCTTACGGCTCTATCGCTGGCGCTGTTATGCGCGGCCTCTGCCAAGGCCAGTGAGGAGACGCAGCTGGTGGAGTCGATCAATGCCTACCGCAGCCAGGCGCAGCGCTGTGCTGGCCAGGCGTCCCTGCCGTTGCCCCCGCTGGCCAGCGATGCGCGCCTGGTGCTGGCGCTGAACAGTCTCGGTGGGCTGCAGCCGGAGCTGGCCCGTGCGGGCTATCCGATGACCAGCGTGCAGGCGATCAGCCTGTCCGGGCCGCGCAATGCCCAGGCGGCCATGACGGCGCTGCAGGAGAGTTTCTGTCAGGTATTGCTCGACCCACAGTTTGTCGACATTGGCGTCAGTCGTCAGGACCGCGAGTGGCGCATCGTCCTCGCCCGGCAATTGCTATCCGCGCGCCTGGCCGACTGGCAGGCGGAAGGCCAGCAGTTGCTCGCCGCGATTAACACCGCCCGCACTCAGCCGCGTCAGTGCGGCACCCAAGCGTTCGCGGCCACTGGCGCGCTGGCCTGGAATGCCACGCTGGCGACTGCCGCCGAGCTGTATTCGCGGGATATGGCCAATCACAACTTCTTCGATCACAAGGATCGCGATGGCCGTATGCCGGGGGATCGCGCCGAACTGGCCGGCTATCTCGGTCAGCAGATCGGCGAGAACATTGCCGCCGGGCATGACAGTGTGCGCAAGGTAGTCGATGGCTGGCTAGCCAGCCCTGGGCATTGCGCCAACCTGATGAACCCGCAATATCGCGAGCTGGGTGCGGCCTATGCGGTGGATTCGAGCAGCGATGCCGGCATCTACTGGACGGCCATGTTCGGCACGCCGTGATGACTGCCGGTTAGCGCAGTATCAGGCCGTAGGATGGGTTGAGCGCAGCGCTACCCATCAATTCGTCGTTGATGGGTATCGGCACTACGCGCCTCCACCCATCCTACGCGCTGGGGCTTACTCTTTGCTTTTCAGCAACGCGGCCAGGTCGGCGAAGGCCTTGTGGGTCGACTTCGGGCCTTTGGGGCTGGCGGTGGAGCCTTCGGCGAAGTACTGCTGGTCGGTGTAGCGCGAGTGTTCGTTGTCGTGACAGAACAGGCACAGCAGCTCCCA
>JAIERF010000019.1 GCA_019747075.1 Pseudomonadaceae bacterium | reverse complement strand
GCGCAGAATTGATGATTTGTCGTCTAATAACAAGTGAGCCTATCAACAGCTCGCTAAGCTCGGCCCACTCATACACAACAATAATTATGCGAGAGCCCAGCTTATGAGCCAGTTCGACATCATCATCAACGGTGGCCGTTACTTCGATGGCAGCGGCGGCCCCTCGGCCATCCGCCACCTGGGCGTGCGCGACGGCAAGGTGGTGGTGGTCAGCACCGACCCTCTCGACCCAAGCCAGGCGGCCACCCTGATAGATGCCACCGGCAAGTGGGTTACCCCTGGGTTTCTCGACACCCACACCCATTACGATGCCGAACTGATCGTCTCGCCAAGCCTTTCGGAGTCGGTCCGCCACGGCGTAACTACGGTGCTGGTGGGCAGCTGCTCGTTGAGCATGGTGTGTTCGCCCGCCGAGGATGCCTCGGACATCTTCACGCGGGTAGAAACCGTGCCGCGCGAGAAGGTGCTGCCGATTCTGCAACAACACAAAACCTGGTCCACTCCGTTGCAATGGATCGAGTTCATCCAACAACAACCCATGGGTCCAAACGTCATCAGCCTGCTCGGCCACAGCGACCTGCGCGTCGGTGTGATGGGCCTGCACCGCGCCACCGACCGCGCCGTGGTACCGACTGAAAGCGAGCTGCAACAGATGGAAGACATCCTCGCCACGGCGCTGAATGCCGGCTTCCTCGGCCTGTCGACCATGTGCCTGAAGTGGGACAAGATCGACGGCGACCGCGAGTGGTCCAAAAGCCTGCCCAGCACCTATGCGCGCTGGAAGGAAATCCGCCGTTTCAACCGCATGCTGCGCCAACGCGGGCGCGTGCATCAGGGCGCACCGAACGCGGCCAACCCGCTGCAAATCACCCAGTACCTGCAGCAGGCCCTGGGCCTGTTTGGCAAACCGCTGAAGACCACGCTGATCTCCATGCTCGACCTCAAGGGCAACCAGAGCTTGCAGATGATGGCGCGCCTGGCTGCCTGGAGCGCCAATCTGCTGGGCGGCAACTTCCGCTGGCAGCTACTGCCAACGCCCTTTGCCATCTATGCCGACGGCATGGACGTGGTGCTGTTCGAGGAGTTCGGCGCGGGCGAAATGGCCCTCGACCTGAAGAACCAGATCGAGCGCAACGCCCTGCTGCAGGACGAGGGCTACCGCCGTAACTTCCGCAAGTTCTATGCGCAGAAGCTCTCGCCACGGGTCTGGCAGCGTGACTTCGGCGATGCGGTGATTCTCAACTGCCCGGACAGCAGCATCATCGGCCGTAACTTTGCAGAAGTGGCCAACGAACGTGGCGTGCATGTGGTCGATCTGTTCCTCGACATGGTGGTCAAGTATGGCCGCGCGCTGCGTTGGTTCACCGTGATCGGCAACCACCGCAAAGACCGCCTGCGCAAGATGATCAACAACCCCAACACCCTGATCACCTTCTCCGACGCCGGCGCCCATATCCGCAATATGGCCTTCTACAACCTGCCACTGCGCATGCTCAAGCTGGTGCAGGAAAGCATCGACGAGGGCCAACCGGCGATGACCATCGAGCAGGCCGTGCACCGCCTGACCGGCGAACAGGCCGACTGGTTTGGCGTCGACGCCGGCTACATTCGCGTGGGTGACCGTGCCGACATCGTGGTGCTCGACCCCAACGGCCTACAGCAGGACATGGAGCAGGAAACCTGGGCCGAGATGCAGAACTTCGGCATCCAGCGCATGGTCAACCGCGTGCCTGGCTGCGTCGAGCAGGTGATCATCAACGGCAAGCTGGCCGTCGCCGATCAGCAGGTGGTGCCGGAACTGGGCCAGCAACGCGGCTTTGGTACCTTTCTGCCGGCACGCTGAGCCGCTGTTTCACCGCCCCAACAGGCGGCGTAGTGCTAAGCTCGCCGCCTTTTTTATGCCTTGGCGGTTGCAGGAGCTGAGTGCAACACGGTCATTGAATTGAAGCTGGAGCATCATGCCGCATAGCCATGGCCTTCT
>JAIERF010000159.1 GCA_019747075.1 Pseudomonadaceae bacterium | reverse complement strand
CATGGCTTTCGCCGGCGGTGGTAACAGTAAACAGCTTGCCGTAGGTATTGCCAGACATGCAGAGTGCTCCGCGGGGCTGAAACGAGGGGCCGGCAGTATACCCGTGCCGGCAGCGAGGAGCACGCCTGCACGCGATAGTCGCAGTAGGTTTCAGCGCGGCAGCCCCCTTGAGCCGCCAGCCAAACGGCCGATACTCTAACAATGACGCGCCCATGTCGCGCGCCTGCAAGGAACTTGAACATGACCGATGCCCCCGAGCAGCCCAGCCACGAAGAGCAGATCAGCGCCTTGAAGCGCCAGTGGGCCGAGCTGCCGCCACGTCAGTGGCAATTGCTGCGCCTGTCACCGCTGGCGACCGAGCGCAGCACCGGCCCGCGGCCTCTGCGCTTTGCCGAGCTGGCGCGCCTGGAACGGCACAGCCCGACCTTGAGCATGTTGCGCCTGAGCATCCAGTTGCCGGCGCAACTGCTGCACAAGGAGCAGAACGTGCTGGAAGTCTGGCTCGATCACCAGCAGCGCACCGTACAGTTCGGCCCCGAGAGTGGCTTGCAGATCGAGCCCAACAATCGCGGGCTGGCGCGCTTCCTGCTGGCCCAGGGCATCCTTTGGGCGCAACAACGCTGTGGTCATTACCGGGTCATCGGCGCCGATTTCGCCGCCAAGGACAGCTTCGACGAACAACAACGCAGCCGCCGCGACCACATCCTCGAAGCCCTGGGCTTTACCATCAGCTACAGCGACAAACTGCAGATCAAGGGTGGCTTTGGCGCCAACCTGGCCAGCGACCTGATTGGTGACTGGAACCGCGACAAGGTGCAGACCGTGGCCTTGCTCGACGCCGGCAAGATTCTCCAACAGGCCGACCAGACCCTGGCCGAACAGGCCGTCAAGTTGCGCCACAAAGAGGAGCAACTGACCGCCATCAAGCGCGACGAAAGCGCCCTGCGCTTCACCATCAGCGCCCTGATGCTGCTCTGCCTGTTCCTGACCGCCCTGACCCTGTGGATGATGTTCCGCTAACCCAGCACGCGCTGGCGAAACAGCGCCTGGTGCTCGCGGCACTGGGCGGCTGCGAGCAAGAACACGCCGTGGCCGCCCTGCTCGAACTCCAGCCAGGTGAAGTCCACCTCGGGGTACAGCTCTTCAACGTGCACCTGACTGTTGCCCACCTCGACGATCAGAGTGCCGCGCTCGGTTAGGTGATTCGCCGCCTCGGCCAGCATGCGCCGCACCAGGTCCAAGCCGTCATCGCCACAGGCCAGGCCTAGCGCGGGCTCGTGCTGGTATTCGGCCGGCATGTCGGCGAAATCCTCGGCATCCACATAGGGCGGATTGGAGACGATCAGGTCGAAGCGCTGCTTGGGCAAACCACTGAAACCGTCGCCCTGGACGCCGTACACGCGATCTTCGAGGTTGTGCCGGTGGATATTTTCACTGGCCACTTCCAGCGCCTCGAAGGAAATATCCCCCAGCACCACTTCGGCCTCGGGAAAGGCCACCGCGCAGGCGATGCCGATGCAGCCGGACCCCGTGCACAGGTCGAGAATCCGCGCCGGGGTATGGGGCAGCCAGGGCTCAAACTGCTGGCCGATCAGTTCGGCAATCGGCGAACGTGGAATCAGCACCCGCTCATCGACCACGAACGGCATGCCGCAAAACCAGGCCTCACCAAGCAGGTAGGCGGTGGGGATGCGATCTTCGATGCGCTGCTTCAACAAGCCTTGCAGGTAGGTGCGCTCATCGTCTTCCAGGCGGCAGTCGAGGTAGCTGTCGGCGATTTCCCACGGCAGGTGCAGCGCCCCCAGAACCAGCTGGCGCGCCTCATCCCAGGCATTGTCGGTGCCGTGGCCGAAGAACAGTTCGCTGGCATGAAAACGGCTGACGGCCCAACGGATATGGTCACGCAGGGTACGCAGGCGGGAATCGGTCACGGCACAGTCCTCCAAAACGGGAGGCGATTTTAGGTGCTAGTGGCCTG
>JAIERF010000287.1 GCA_019747075.1 Pseudomonadaceae bacterium | reverse complement strand
ATTCTGGCGATTGCCGGCAGCCTGGCGGCGAAGAAGCGTGCACCGATTGGCAGCAACAGCTTCCCCACCCACGGCCCGCTGTTCGTCACCTTGCTGACGTTGACCATCTTGCTGGTGGGTGGCTTGACCTTCCTGCCGGCACTGGCCCTGGGCCCGATTGCCGAACATCTGGGCATGTTGGCTCAATAAGGAATCCGCTATGAATTCGCAGACCAAGGTGCTGAAAAGCGCCAAGCAAGATACCAAACAGGCTAAGACCAGCCTGGCGGCGCTGTGGAAACCGGCGCTGAAACAAGCCTTCGTCAAGCTCGACCCGCGCCAACTGGTGCGCTCCCCTGTGATGCTGGTGGTGGAGCTGACGGCCGTGGTCACCACGCTGCTGTGCTTTGTACCCAACCCACAAGTGACCACGGGGCTGGCGGTGCAGATCGCCCTGTGGCTGTGGTTCACCGTGTTGTTTGCCAACTTTGCCGAAGCCTTGGCCGAGGGTCGTGGCAAAGCCCGCGCCGACAGCCTCAAAGCGGGCAGTCAGGGCCTGAGTGCGCGCAAGCAAACCAGTCCGGGGCACTACACCACCGTTGCCGCCAGCAGCCTGCGCCGCGGCGATATCGTGCGGGTTGAGTGCGGCGAGCAGATTCCCGGTGACGGCGAGGTGATCGAAGGCATCGCTGCGGTCAACGAGGCGGCGATTACCGGTGAGTCCGCGCCAGTGATTCGTGAGTCCGGTGGCGACCGTTCGGCCGTTACCGGCAATACCGGTGTGGTCTCGGATTGGTTGCTGGTGCAGATCACCGCCGATCCTGGCGAGTCGACCCTCGACCGGATGATCGCCCTGGTGGAAGGTGCCAAGCGGCAGAAAACCCCCAATGAAGTGGCGCTGGATATCCTCCTCATTGGCCTGACGCTGATCTTCCTGCTGGTGGTCGCCACCCTGCAACCGTTCGCCCGTTATGCCGGTGGCGACCTGCCGCTGGTGTACCTGGTGGCGCTGTTGGTGACGCTGATTCCGACCACCATTGGTGGCTTGTTGTCAGCCATCGGCATTGCCGGCATGGACCGCCTGGTGCGCCTGAACGTGATTGCCAAGTCTGGCCGTGCAGTGGAAGCCGCCGGTGACGTGCACGTGTTGCTGCTGGACAAGACCGGCACCATCACCTTCGGTAACCGCCGCTGCAGCGCCATGATCAAGGCGCCGGGCGTGTCCACTACCGACTTGGCGCAAGCTGCGTTGCTGGCATCGTTGGCCGACGACACCGCCGAGGGCAAGTCGATTGTCGAGTACTTGCGTGGTCTGCACCCCTTGCAGGAGCCCGCTCGCGAGACGATCAAAGTGATTCCGTTCTCGGCCGAAACCCGGTTGTCCGGGGCCGACTGGGAAGGGCATATCTACCGCAAGGGCGCAGTTGATTCGGTGCTCAATTACCTCAACCTGAGTCGCGAGCAGGTGCCGGCAGCCCTGGCACGTGAAGTCGAGAAAATCGCTCAGAGCGGTGGCACGCCCTTGCTGGTGGCCGGCGATGGCCAGTTGCTGGGTGCCATTCACCTGAAGGACGTGGTTAAACCTGGCATTCGCGAACGTTTTGCCGAACTGCGGGCCATGGGCATTCGTACCATCATGGTGACTGGCGACAACCCGCTGACTGCCGCGGCAATTGCCGCCGAAGCCGGGGTTGATGACTTTATTGCCGAAGCCACGCCAGAGCGCAAACTGCAGCGCATCCGCAGTGAACAGGCCGAAGGCAAGATGGTCGCCATGTGCGGCGACGGTGCCAACGACGCCCCAGCGCTGGCCCAGGCCGACGTCGGCATGGCCATGAACGATGGCACCCAGGCCGCCCGCGAGGCCGCCAACCTGGTGGACCTGGACAGCGACCCAACCAAGTTGCTGGACGTGGTGCAGGTCGGCAAGGAGCTGCTGGTGACCCGTGGCGCGCTGACCACCTTCTCGGTGGCCAACGACATCGCCAAGTA
>JAIERF010000186.1 GCA_019747075.1 Pseudomonadaceae bacterium | reverse complement strand
TTGAACCAGTGGACGATCTTCGCCCGCGCCCGCGAGGTGGTGATGTAGCCCAGGTTGGAGTTCAGCCAGTCACGGCTCGGCGTGCCGTGCTTGCTAGTGATGATCTCCACCTGCTCGCCGGTTTGCAGGCTGTAGCTGAGCGGCACGATACGCCCGTTGATCTTCGCGCCACGGCAGTTGTGGCCGATCTCGGTGTGCACCCGGTAGGCAAAATCCAGCGGCGTGGCGCCCTTGGGCAAGTCGATGGCGTGACCGTCGGGGGTGAAGACGTAAACCCGATCGGGCTCGATATCAACCCGCAGCTGCTCGGCCAGACCGCCGATATCGCCCAGTTCTTCGTGCCACTCCAGCACCTGACGCAGCCAGGAAATCTTCTCCTCGTAGTGATCCGACTTGCCTTTGACGTCGGTGCCCTTGTAGCGCCAGTGGGCGCAAACGCCCAGCTCGGCCTCTTCGTGCATGTCGCTGGTGCGGATCTGCACCTCGAAGACCTTGCCGTCCGGGCCCAGTACCGCAGTGTGCAACGAGCGGTAGCCGTTCTCCTTGGGGTTGGCGATGTAGTCGTCAAACTCCTTGGGGATGTGCCGCCACAGGCTGTGGACGATACCCAGGGCGGTGTAGCAATCACGCACCGCCGGCACCAGCACACGCACCGCACGCACGTCGTAGATCTGACTGAAGGCCAGGCCTTTGCGCTGCATTTTGCGCCAGATCGAATAGATGTGTTTGGCCCGCCCGCTGATGTCGGCCTTGATGCCGGTGGCTGTCAGCTCGCTGCGCAGGTGGTCCATGACTTCATTGATGTACTGCTCACGGTCCAGCCGCCGCTCATGCAGCAGGGTGGCGATCTGCTTGTACTTTTCCGGCTCCAGGTAGCGGAAGGACAGGTCCTCCAGCTCCCATTTGATATGGCCAATACCCAGGCGATGGGCCAACGGCGCGTAGATATCCGCCACCTCACGGGCCACGCGCTGGCGTTTCTCATCGGGCGCGTTCTTGATCGCACGGATCGCACAGGTACGCTCGGCCAGCTTGATCAGGGCCACACGCACGTCATCGACCATTGCCACCAGCATCTTGCGCAGGTTTTCCACCTGCACCTGGGAGCCCAGCACCAGCGACTCGCGCGAGCTAAGGCTGTCACTGATGGCGGCCATGCGCGAGACGCCGTCGATCAGTTTGGCCACCACCAGGCCGAAGCGCTGCTGCACCGTGGCCAGGGAAATCTTGCCTTCGCGCACGCCGCGGTAGATCACCGCTGCCACCAGAGAGTCCTGGTCCAGTTTGAGGTCGGCGAGGATCTCGGCAATCTCCAGGCCGACACGGAAGCTCGACGTGCCTTCGGTCCACAGGTTCTGCGCCGCATTGGCCTGCTGCTCGGCCTCGCGGGCGAACTCGCAGGCACTCTTCAGCGCCTCGCGGTCCAGTGCCGGATCGACGCTCAGGGCGTGGTCCAGCCAGGCATCCAGATTGATACTGCCGTCGGTGTTGATCGGCTGTTGCGCGCGTACCTGTACCATCAGTGTTTACCCTTGCTGATCGGCAACCGACTCGCGCCAGTTGCCTGCGGTCTTGTCTTGCAGCCTAGAGCTGCTCGGACTCCAGAAGCTTCCTAGCCTCTCTCGAATAACGCCATTGCCTCGACATGGGCGGTCTGCGGAAACATGTCAAGAATGCCGGCCCGTTTGAGCCGATAACCCTGTTTGAGCAACTCCGCCGTATCCCGGGCCAGGGTTGCCGGGTTGCACGACACATACAGCACACGCTCGGCGCCCAGTGCGGCGATCTGTTTGACCACCGCGAAGGCGCCATCCCGTGACGGGTCGAGCAACACCGCCGAAAAGCCTTTTTGCATCCAGGCGCCATCCAGCGGGTTCGACAGATCGGCCTGATAAAAGTGCAGATTCTCCAGGCCGTTGCTGCGGGCGTTTTGCTGCGCCCGCGCCACCATGGTCGCCACCCCTTC
>JAIERF010000242.1 GCA_019747075.1 Pseudomonadaceae bacterium | reverse complement strand
CATTAGCGCTTTTTTATTGCCCACAGAAAAACAAGAGACTCGCAATGGACATGCCCGAAGAGTTGCAGACGTTGCTGCGCAGCATCTGTCTGGATCGTCAGGAGATCGACACCCGCCTGGCCTTTCTCGACTGGAACCCGGCCGATGCCGAGCGCCTGCGCCAGGCCGGCGGCGACTTCACCGCAGTGCACCAGCAGTTCGTCGAGCAGCTGTACGAACACCTCGGCCAATTCGCCACGCCCGCCACCCTGCTGCAGGGCACCGGGGTTACCGAGCGCCTCAAGCACAGCCAGTTCGACTACTACCAGCGCTTGTGGCAGGGCGGCCATGATGCCGACTATATCCATGATCGCCTGCGCATCGGCTGGGTCCACGACAAGGTCGGCCTGGAGCTGAAGTGGTACCTCGGCGGCTACCGCCTGTACCTGCACAACCTGCTGCAGGCGATGCTCGGCGCACACCCGGCCGCGGACCTCTGCGCCAGCCTGCTGAAGGCGGTGTTCTTCGACATGACCCTGACCATCGATGCCTACACCGCGGCCCAGCGCCTGGCCCTGGAAAGCAGCGATGCGCGCTACGCCCGCGCCCTGCGCGGCGCCAACGACGGCCTCTGGGACTGGCACGTCGAGCGCGACCATCTGTACCTCTCGGAGCGCTGGGCGAACATGCTCGGCCTGACCCGCGACCAGCTCGGCGAGGGTCGGGCCGGCTGGTTTGCGCGCGTCCACCCGGAAGACCTGCCGGCCCTGCGCCTGGCCATCCAGCAGCACCTCAACGGCCACAGCGATTCGCTGCGCCAGCAGTACCGCATCCGCCACCGCGAGGGGCATTACCTGTGGGTGCTGGTGCGCGGCGTGGTCAGCCTGGACGAGCGCGGCGGCCAGCGCCTGGCCGGCTCACAGAGCGATATCAGCCGGCAGAAACATTCCGAGCAGCACCTGCAACAGGCCGCCCGCCACGACCCGCTGACCGGCCTGGGCAACCGCCTGCGCCTGCAGGAATTACTGCTGCAGGCGCAGCAACGCCGCGCCCGGCCCGGTGCCCGCGAAGCCGCGCTGCTGTTTATCGACCTCGACCGTTTCAAACTGATCAACGACAGCCTCGGCCATGCCGTCGGCGACCAGGTGCTGGTGGCCGTGTCCCAGCGCCTGGGCCGCTGCCTGCGCCCCGGCGATTACCTGATCCGCTTTGGCGGCGACGAGTTTGTCGCCCTGCTCGATGACCTGGCCTGCCTGGAGGACGCCGAGCGCGTGGCCCAGCGCATGCTCGACGAACTGCACCTGCCGCTGCCGATGGCCGACCGCCAGCTGTCGGTGAGCGCCAGCATCGGCATCGCCGACCTCGGCGAGGCGCAGAACGGCGGCGATGTGCTGCGCGCCGCCGACCTCGCCATGTACCGCGCCAAGGATGCCGGCAAAGCCCGCTTCGCCCGCTACAGCGCCGAACTGCAGGCCCGCGCCGAACAGCGCCTGCAACTGGAAAGCGCCCTGGCCCTGGCCCTGGAGCGCGACGAGTTCGAGATCCACTACCAGCCGGTGTGCTGCCTGGAGCATGGCCAGGCGCGGGTCAGCGGGGTCGAAGCGCTGCTGCGCTGGCGCCAGGATGACCAACTGATCGCGCCGCAGGAGTTTATCCCGACCCTGGAAGAATCCGGGCTGATCGTCGCGGTCGGTGACTGGGTGCTGGCCCAGGCCTGCCGCCAGACCCAGCGCTGGCAACAGCTGCAACCGGGCCTGAGCTGTGCGGTGAACCTGGCCAGCCGGCAGCTGAGCGAGGCCCGGTTTGCCCAGCGGGTGGCACGCATCCTCAAGCAGACCGGCCTGCCGCCGGCCTTGCTGACCCTGGAAATCACCGAAAGCCAGCTGATGCAGGACAGCGCCCAGACCCTCGCCTGCCTGCGCGAACTGGCCAGCCTCGGCGTGCGCCTGGCGCTCGACGACTTCGGCACCGGCTACTCGTC
>JAIERF010000249.1 GCA_019747075.1 Pseudomonadaceae bacterium | reverse complement strand
GGCAGGATGCCGATGGGCGAGTAGAACGACGGCACCTGCTCCAGGCTTTCGCGCAGGCGCTGACCGATACGGCGGCCCTCCTGGTCGTCGATGCCGGGCAACAAGATCACGAACTCTTCGCCGCCATAGCGGGCGAGGCTGTCCTTGAGGCGCAGCTGCTGGCGCAGGGTGTGCGCCACAAGACACAGGGCATAGTCACCGGCCAGGTGGCCGTGCTGATCGTTGTAGGGTTTGAAGTGGTCGACATCCAGCATCAGCATGCACAGGGGTTGTGCGTTATAGGCACAGCGAGTGCTTTCGCGCTGGTACACATGCTCCAGCCAGCGGCGGTTGAAGCAGCCGGTCAGGGTGTCGATATTGGCGTGTTGTTCGCTGTCGAGGATGCCTTGGTTGCTTTGCCGTACGCGCTGGCAGAGCAGCTCCAGCAGGTTCTGCATCAGTTGTGGCGATTGGCTGAACAGGGCCAGCAGGGCTTTGCGGTGCAGGCGCAGCACCACCGAGGCGGTGGTGGCGACTACATAGGCCGAGGGCGGCTGGTTGTCGATGCAGCTGACTTCGCCGGCGCATTCGCCCGCTTCGAGGGTGCTGGCCGCTTGATTGTCGAGGGAGCCGAGGTAGACCTTCAGTTGGCCTTCCAGCAGCAGGTACAGGTATTGATTGCGTTTGAAGGGCGACAGGAGAATTTCTCCGGCCTCCAGTTCGCAGGTGCGAAAGCCCTTGAGCAACTGGCTGAGGTTGCTGGCGGCGACGTTCTGGAACAGTCGCATATGCATGACGTGTTGCAGGTCGGCCTGCCGCTGGCTGGTTTTCATCGCCAGAAAACACGCTGCAGGTGATCAACAATGGCGGGCATAGCGAACGCTCCCTGTCGTATTGGCATATACCGCTGGCAACACTATTCCCCTCTTTCTGGTGTGGCAATCCACTGGTCTGGTCCATCTGACCAGTGGTCGCGACGGGACTGGTTAGTCACTTTTGTCGTTGGCGGGTGTCGCCGGTGCGCAATCAGGCCAGGGTGGCGTTCAGCCAGACGGCGATATCGCGGATCTCCTCATTGAGCACTTCATGGCTCATCGGGTAGTCCTTCCAGGTTACCGGCACACCTTGGGCCTGCAGGTAATCGTGGGCCGCGCGGCCCATGGCGGGCAGCACCACGTCATCGTTGCGGCCGTGCAGGCAGAGCACCGGTAGGTGTTGCTTGCTGCTGGGCAACTGCACCTCGGTGCTGAATGTGGGGGCGTAGGTGGACAGTGCCAGTACGCCTCCCAAAGGGCCGTGCCAGCGCAGGAATGCTGTGTGCAGAACCACGGCGCCGCCCTGGGAGAAACCGGCAAGAATGATTCGCGCCGGGTCGATGCCACTGTCGCGCTGCGCCTCGATCAGGTCGATTACCTGCTGGGCCGAGGCCTCCAGTTGTTCGCGGTTGATCGCCCGTGCCGGGCTCATGGCCAGGATGTCGTACCAGCTGGGCATGGCGTAGCCGCCGTTGATGGTCACTGCGCGGGTCGGTGCCTGGGGCAGAACGAAGCGGGTGCTGTGCAGCACTTGCTGCAGGGCTTCGGCCACCGGCAGGAAATCGTAACGGTCGGCGCCCAGGCCGTGTAGCCAGATGACGCAGGCGTCGGCGCTTTGTGTGGGCTCAAGTATCAGGTTCTCGTGCATCGGTGGCTCCTGTGCGGTGCGCCCGCCCCAGCAAGAGGCAGGCCTGTCAGCCATAGCTGGGCTGATCCGTTAATAAGATGTCGCCAGGCCGCAAGTTTGCCTCTTGACCTGCGCGTGTCGCGGCTTTTTTCGCGCGCTGGCACAGGGCTTGCTCTGGCAAGCCTGTTCGCGGCACTGGGCTGCGGGCTGGCATGCGGCGCGTACGCCCGGTCTTCCCCCCCTTTAATTGCGGGGCCAGACGTGGGCTTTGGACAGCAGTGTCTAGACTCCAACCAGCGCTCGGCACCACCTCACAAGG
>JAIERF010000098.1 GCA_019747075.1 Pseudomonadaceae bacterium | reverse complement strand
CTGTTGAATGCGGCGCTGTGCGTGCTGTTTGTTCTTGGCTTGGACTGGGGCATCAGTGGCGCCGCCTACGCCGCGGTGCTGGCCGAATGCAGCGGCACCCTGCTCGGCCTACTGCTGACCCGCCGCGCCATACGCCAGTGGCCGGGGCGCATCGACTGGCCCGCCTTGCGCCACTGGTTGAGCTGGCGTCCCTTGTTGGCGCTGAACCGCGACATCCTGATCCGCACCCTGGCGCTACACCTGGTGTTCTTTCTGGTCACGGTGCAGGGTACGCGCCTGGGCACCAGCACCGTGGCCGCCAACGCCCTGTTGATCAACGGCCTGATGCTTTGTGCCTTTGCCCTGGATGGCCTGGCCAATGCTGTGGAAGCGCTCTGTGGCCACGCCATTGGTGCCCGCGACGGCGTGGCGCTTAAGCGCAGCCTGGTGGTGGCAGGCGGCTGGTCGTTGCTGCTCAGCCTGCTGCTGGCCGTGGCCCTGCTACTGGGTGGCCGGCTGTTTATCGAGCTGCAAAGTGACATTCCCAGCGTGCGCGCAGCGGCTTACGACTACCTGCCCTATCTGGCCCTGCTGCCGCTGCTGTCGGTGGCCAGCTACCTGCTCGACGGTCTGTTTATCGGCGCCACCCGCGCCCGCGAAATGCGTGACGCCATGCTCATCGCCGTGGGCCTGAGCCTGCCACTGGCCTGGCTGCTGCAAGGGTATGGCAACCACGGCCTGTGGCTGGCGCTGTTGGCCTTTATGCTGCTGCGCAGCCTGACCCTGGGTGCCTTTGCCTGGCGCTTGACCCGCGCAGGCGCCTGGTTGAGAGTCGCCTGACGCCCAACCCCTCGCTCAAGGAACCCCCATGGCTCAGGCCATCGCCGCCCTGCATTACCTGTCGATTTTCCTGCTGTTCGCCCTGCTCGGCATCGAGCATCTGCAGTTCAAACAGCCCCTGGACCTGGCACGCGCGCGACGCCTGGTGATTATCGACATCGCCTACGGCGTCAGCGCCAGCCTGGTGCTGTTCAGCGGCGCAGCGCGGGTAATCTGGTACGGCAAGGGCCTGGATTACTACCTGCACAACGGCCTGTTTCACGCCAAGGTCGGTTTGTTCCTGCTGGTCGGCGTGTTGTCGACCCTGCCAACCTTTGTCTTCCTCAACTGGCGCAACGCCCTGCAGGCGGGTCAGGTGCCCGATGTCAGCCCACGCCAACGCCAGTGGCTGACCCTGTGTATCCGCCTGGAATTACTCTTGCTGCTGAGCATCCCGCTGCTGGCCATGCTGATGGCCCGCGGTTATGGGGCGATCGGCTAATAACCGGCTCTTGACCTTGCCACGGTGGCAAGCTTGATTCTGGCCGCCTGTTTTTGTGTTGCTGGAGAACCTCGATGATTCGTCGCACCTTTCTCACTCACGCCCTCGGCGTTGGCGGCCTGGCCCTGCTGCCCGGCTGGCTGCGTGCGCAAAGCATGGATCACTCGATGCATGACATGGCCGGCATGGACCACAGCATGGCCACGCCGTTGCCCCTGGGGCTTGCCGCCAGCGATGCCCTGCCCCGTGGCGCTGCCCTAGGGCCGCTGCACAGACTGAGCAACCAGAGCTCCCAGCCAGGTCTGTTCAAGGCCGAGCTGAGCGCTGCGCCCGTGCAGATCGAGTTGCTACCCGGTCAGCCGACCACCTTCTGGGCCTACAACGCCAGCATCCCCGGCCCGCTGATCGAGGTGAACGAAGGCGACCGCGTGGAGGTGCGCTTTATCAACCGCCTGAGCCAGCCCAGCACGCTGCACTGGCACGGCCTGCCGGTGCCGCCCGAGCAGGACGGCAACCCCCATGACCCGGTGCAGCCGGGTGGCGAGCGCACTTACAGCTTCAACCTACCCAAGGGCAGCGCCGGCACCTACTGGTATCACCCGCACCCCCACGGGCATACCGCCGAGCAGGCATTTCGTGGCCTGGCCGC
>JAIERF010000175.1 GCA_019747075.1 Pseudomonadaceae bacterium | reverse complement strand
TGGTGGCTGACCTGATTGCGTATCTGGGCAGTATCGATTTCGTTATGGCCGATGTGGACCGCTAATCATGAGCCAAAGCAGCCTGATCCAATCCGACCGTTTCGTCCTCAGTGAGGCTGAGCGCTCAGCCATTGAGCACGAACTGCATCACTATGAAGACTCCCGCGCCGCCTCCATTGAAGCACTGAAGATCGTGCAGAAGGCCCGTGGCTGGGTGCCGGATGGCGCGATTGCCGCCATCGGCGAACTGATCGGCATTCCCGCCAGTGATGTCGAAGGGGTTGCCACTTTCTACAGCCAAATTTTCCGCCAGCCAGTCGGCCGCCACATCATTCGTGTCTGCGACAGCATGGTTTGCTATATCGGTGGCCATGAGTCGGTGGTCAGCAGCCTGCAGCAGCAACTGGGCATTGGCCTGGGCGAAACCACCCGCGATGGTCGCTTCACCCTGCTGCCCGTGTGCTGCCTGGGCAACTGCGACAAGGCACCGGCGCTGATGATCGACGATCACACCTTCGGTGACGTGCAACCTGCTGGCGTGGCCTCTCTGCTGGAGAACTACCCATGAGACTCAGCTCTTTTGGCCCGGCCAACAGCATTGCCCGCAGCGCAGAAACCCATCCGCTGACCTGGCGTTTGCGTGAAGACGCGGCCCCGGTGTGGCTCGCCGAATACCAGGCCAAGGACGGCTACAACGCCGCCCGCAAAGCCTTGGCTCAAATGTCCCAGGACGAAATTGTCCAAACGGTTAAAGACTCCGGCCTCAAGGGCCGCGGCGGCGCCGGCTTCCCCACTGGGGTGAAGTGGGGCCTGATGCCCAAGGACGACGCACAGAACATCCGTTACCTGTTGTGTAACGCCGATGAGATGGAGCCCAACACCTGGAAAGACCGCATGCTCATGGAGCAGCAGCCGCACCTGCTGATCGAAGGCATGTTGATCAGTGCGCGCGCGCTCAAGGCTTACCGCGGCTACATCTTCCTGCGCGGCGAATACGTCGATGCTGCCACCAACCTCAATCGCGCCATCGATGAAGCAAAGGCCGCCGGCCTGCTGGGCAAAAACATCCTCGGCAGCGGTTTTGATTTCGAGCTGTTCGTCCATACCGGTGCCGGACGCTACATCTGCGGTGAAGAAACCGCGCTAATCAACTCCCTGGAAGGCCGTCGCGCCAACCCTCGCTCCAAGCCGCCCTTCCCTGCAGCTGTTGGCGTATGGGGCAAACCGACCTGCGTGAACAACGTCGAAACCCTGTGCAACGTGCCCGCCATCGTGGGTAACGGCGTCGACTGGTACAAATCCCTGGCACGTGCCGGCAGCGAAGACATGGGCACCAAGCTGATGGGTTTCTCCGGCAAGGTGAAAAATCCCGGCCTGTGGGAACTGCCGTTTGGCGTCCCAGCCCGCGAGCTGTTCGAAGACTACGCCGGCGGCATGCGCGATGGTTTCAAGCTCAAGTGCTGGCAACCCGGCGGTGCCGGTACCGGTTTCCTGCTACCCGAACACCTGGACGCGCCCATGTTTGCCGCTGGCATCGCCAAAGTCGGTACCCGTATGGGCACAGGTTTAGCCATGGCGGTCGACGAGAGCATCAACATGGTCTCGCTGCTGCGCAACATGGAAGAGTTTTTTGCCCGCGAATCCTGCGGTTTCTGCACCCCTTGCCGCGATGGTCTGCCCTGGAGCGTAAAAACTCTGCGCGCTCTGGAGCGTGGCGTCGGCCAGGCGAGCGACATCGAAACCCTGGAGCAACTGTGCAACAACCTCGGCCCCGGCAAAACCTTTTGCGCCCACGCCCCAGGTGCCATCGAGCCTCTAGGCAGCGCGATCAAGTACTTCCGCCACGAGTTTGAAGCCGGTATTGCTGAGCAAAGCCAGGTAAATAAGCCGACGCAACGGGTCGGCGCATAAGAGATTTGCAGCTTGGCGGCCTGTACAAGG
>JAIERF010000363.1 GCA_019747075.1 Pseudomonadaceae bacterium | reverse complement strand
GACCTGACCGGCCTGGCCAACCGCACCCTGTTCAAGGAGCGCCTGCACCAGGCCGGTCAGCGTGCGCGGCAGAGCGGCCGCAGCCTGGCGCTGCTGCATATCGACCTAGACCGCTTCAAGATTCTCAATGACAGCCTTGGCCACGAGCTGGCCGACCAGTTGCTGCGGCAGATGAGCCGGCGCCTGGCGCAAACCATTCCCGAGGCCGAGACCCTGGCGCGCCTGTCCGGTGACGAATTTGCCGTGCTGCTGGACTCCTACGGTAGCCTGTCGAGCCTGGCCCGCCTGGCCAGTCGGGTACTGAGCAAGCTGCGCCTGCCGATCATGGTCGGCGACCAGGAGCTGGTGGTCAGTGCCTCTATCGGCATCAGCCTGCTGCCGGACAACGCGCGGGAGATTTCCACCCTGCTGAGCCAGGCCAACATGGCCGTGCAGCACGCCAAACACCTGGGCGGCAACACCTTCCAGTTCTACACCGACAACCTGCAGGCCTGCACCCTGGAGCGCCTGCAGCTGGAAAACCAGCTGCGCAAGGGCATCGAAGAGGGTCAGCTGGAGGTGTTCTACCAGCCCAAGCTGTGCCTGGCCGACGACAGCCTGCATGCCGCCGAGGCGCTGGTGCGCTGGCGCCATCCGGAGCTGGGCCTGGTGCCGCCCGGCGACTTTATCGGCCTGGCCGAAGAGACCGGGCTGATCAACCCGCTGGGCGAGTTTGTCCTGCGCCAGGCCTGCCAGCAGGCGCGCAGCTGGCAACTGGAAGGTCTGGCGGAGGTGCGCGTATCGGTGAATATTTCTGCCCAGCAGCTGCGTCAGGGCAGCCTGGTCAGCCTGGTGCGCCAGGTGCTGGACGAAACCGGCCTGCCGGCGCGCCTGCTGGAGCTGGAGCTGACCGAAAGCCTGTTGCTGGAGAACGTCGAAAGCGTGATCAGCACCTTCCAGCAGCTGCGCAGCCTGGGCATCCTGTTGGCGATCGATGACTTTGGCACCGGCTACTCATCGCTCAGTTACCTGAAGCGCTTCCCGGTGCACTACGTGAAGATCGACCAGACCTTTATCCGCGACATTTCCACCAACAGTGAAGACGCCGCCATCACCCGGGCGATCATCGCCATGGCCCACGGCCTGGAGCTGAAAGTGGTGGCCGAAGGGGTGGAAACCCAGGCGCAGATGGACTTCCTCAAGGCCCAGCATTGCGACGAGCTGCAGGGTTACCTGATCAGCGAGCCGGTGCCTGCTGCGGCCTTTAGCCAGTTGCTGCGCGAGCAGAAAGCGACCGCCTGACGGGCTGTTGGCCCGCCGCGGCGCTTACTTGTCCGGCAGCAGCGAGGAGTGGTGGCTGCTGATCAGCCACTGCTGGCCATCCCACACGTAGGTGTAGGTGAAGCGCGCATGGGCCACCGCGCCGGTCTTGGCGAAGGTGAAGGTGTACAGGCCGATATCCACCGCCATGTTGCAGCCGAGCTGGATCGTGCGTGAATCGATCTTGCCGCTCGGCCGGTCATGCAGAAAGTGTTCGAAGTAATCGACCTTGGCCTCCGCAGTCAGGCGCGGCAGCTTCGACAGGGTCGGCAGCAAGACCGAGTCGGGCGCGTAGTTGGCCAGTACCTGGGCCGGTTCGCCGGTTTTCAGGGCGCGGTTCCAGCGCTCGAACAGGGCGGCAATTTCGCTCTCGCTGCTGACTTTGCAGCGCTCAATGGCGCCGCTTTGCAGCGGCGCGCTGAGTGGCGGCGGGTTGCCGGTGCAACCAAGCAGGCTCAGCAGTGCGCTGGCGAGGGTGAAACTGGCGAGGCGCGACATGCAGGCTCCTGGCGCCATCAGGCTTTGCCGGCGCGGGTGGTGGCGCCATCCAGATGGCGCATCAGCAGAGCGTAGTTGAGGTCGATGTCTTCCGGCACCGGCAGGTACAGGGTGTGGCCGTC
>JAIERF010000318.1 GCA_019747075.1 Pseudomonadaceae bacterium | reverse complement strand
AGCATCAGCGCATCGCCCGCCTCGATCTGCAGCGGCTCGCCGCCATCCGGGGTGAAGGTGCAGCGGCCCGCGATAAAGTGGCAAAACTCCTGCTCGCGTACCTGCCGACGCCAGCGCCCAGGGCTGCACTCCCAGATACCGGCCTCGACACCGTCACTGCGCTCGACACTGCACGATGCGGTCATGGCCAGCGGCTCGCCCAGGGGCACGGCGACGGGCGTCGATGCTCCCAGTGGAGCCGTCAGGGTGTTTTTGAACTGGGTGATATTCATCAATTTCCTACCTTGTGCTGATGGATGTGGGATAGCCGCGCTATCGCATCAGGCCTTCCATAAAACCGGCCACCTGCATGGCCAGCGTGCGCCGCCAGGCCGGGCTGTTAGGGTTGGCCAGCACCTGGTCTTCATGCACGAAGCTGCGAATGATCGCGTTGTAACCCAGCCAGCGGCAGGGCTCCGGCTCCCAGCCGGGCAAGGAGCTGATCGGCCTGTCACCGATCACCCAGGGCTGGCGAGTCAGCGGCGTGTCGCGCTGCAGGATCAGGTCGGCCAGGGTGCGTCCGCCCAGGTTACTGGCGCCCACCCCTTCGCCGCCGTAACCACCGGCCAGCGCCACAGCATTTTTTCGGTCACAGAGCATATGCGGGTGAAAGCGCCGGGCCATGCCCAGATTGGCGCCCCAGGTGTGGCTGATTTCCACGTCCTTGAGCTGCGGAAACAGCTCGCCGAACAGATAACGGCGCAAGCCCACTTCATCGGCCGTGAGCTGGAAGTCATGGCGCAATTTGCCGCCAAACTGGTAACCGCCGCGGGCACCGAAGATCAGCCGATCATCGCGGCTGCGCTGACCGTACGTCACCTGGCGGCTGCTTTCGCTAAAGGCCTGGCCACGCTCCAGGCCAATCTCGGCCCAGGTACTGGCCGGCAACGGCGCCGTGGCCAGCAACAGGCTCTGCACTGGCAACTGATAACGGCCCAGCGGTGGCAGCGTCACCCCATAGCCCTCCACCGCCGGTACCACCCAATGGGCCCTGACCTGCCCATGGGCGGTGCTGACCAAACCGGGTTGCCAGGCGCTGACCGGGCTCTGTTCAAACAGCTGCACACCCATACGCTGAACCGTTTGCGCCAGGCCACGCACCAGTTTGGCGGGCTGGATGGTGGCGCAATGGGGGCTGTAGATCGCGCCATAAGCGTTGTGCATGCGCACTTGCTGGCGCAGTTCATCAGGGTTCAGCCAACGGTAATCGGCCTCCCCCAGCCCGAGGTCATATAAATGCTGCAAATAGGCACGCAGGCTGGCTTCCTGCTCGGCATAACGGGCGGCGCAATACAGTACGCCGCCTTTGCGGTAGTCGCAGTCGATACCTTCGCGGGCCAGCACTGTCGCCACTTCGTCGGGGATGCCTTGCAGCAAGGCAAAGGCCGCATGGCGTTGTTCGCCAGCCAACCCCGCTAGCAAGCGATCCTCACCCAGAAGATTGCCCATCAGCCAGCCGCCATTGCGCCCGGAAGCGCCGAAACCGGCGGTGTGCGCCTCCAGAATGGCGATCCGCAGCTGCGGCGCCTGACGCTTGAGGTAATAGGCGGTCCACAGGCCGGTGTAACCGGCGCCGATAATGGCCACATCGACATCCAGCTCGCCCTGCAGGGACGCACAGGGGCTTAGGTCCTCAAGCTGGTCCATCCATAGGCTGATGGTCACGGGCACACTCCACGGGCTAACGGTATTTCCGTCAGCCTACGGGCTTGCCTTAGCGGTTGTCGTGCGGGCGTGCCCGCAAAGAATCTTGCTGCTCGGCATCCAGCTTGAGAAAGGCCTTGGGCGTTACGCCCAGATGCTGGCGAAAGCAGCTGTAAAACGCCGACAAGGAGTTAAACCCCGCGGCAAA
>JAIERF010000292.1 GCA_019747075.1 Pseudomonadaceae bacterium | reverse complement strand
TATGCCTACGCGCCCGGTAATGGCGACGTGTATTACCGGGTGGGCAAGTTCGAGGGCTACGGCAAGTTGTCACGGCGCAAGGTTGAAGACTTGCGCATCGGCGCTCGCATCGAACCGGGCGAGTCGAAGCAGGATCCGCTGGATTTCGTGCTGTGGAAGGCCGCTAAACCGGGCGAACCAAGCTGGTCTTCGCCTTGGGGTGATGGGCGTCCGGGTTGGCATATCGAGTGCTCGGTGATGTCAACCTGCTGCCTGGGGGATTCGTTTGATATCCACGGCGGCGGTAACGATCTGGAGTTCCCGCACCACGAAAACGAGATCGCCCAAAGCGAAGCGGCTACCGGCAAGCCGTACGCCAAATCGTGGTTGCATTGCGGGATGATCACCATCAATGGCGAGAAGATGTCCAAGTCCCTGGGCAACTTCTTCACCATCCGTGAGGTGCTGGAGAAGTACCATCCGGAAGTGGTGCGTTATCTGTTGATCGCCAGTCACTACCGTAGCCCGATCAACTATTCGGAAGACAATCTGCGCGAGTCGAAGGCGGCGCTTGAGCGGTTCTATAACGCACTCAAAGGTCTGCCGGAGGCTGAGCCAGCAGCAGCAGATGAGTTTGTCGCGCGCTTCTCGGCGGCGATGGATGACGACTTCAATACGGCTAGCGCCTGTTCGGTGTTGTTCGAGTTGGCGCGGGAAGTTAATCGCCTGCGCGACAGCGATATCCAGGCGGCCGCGGCGCTGGCGGCGCGCTTGAAGTCGTTGGCGGCGTTGCTCGGGGTGTTGCAGTTGGAGCCTGAGGCTTTCTTGCAGGCGGATGCGGCGGGGCGTGTCGATGCCGCAGCTGTCGAGGCCTTGATCGAAGCGCGTTTGGCGGCGCGAGCGGCTAAGGATTGGGCGGCTTCCGACCAGATCCGTGATCAGTTGAGCGCCATGGGTGTGCTGCTTGAGGACGCCAAGGGCGTAACGACCTGGCGTCTGGCGGATTAAGCTATCTCGCCCACAAAAAAGGCCGCATCAGCGGCCTTTTTTGTGGGCGTCACTTATTGCGCTTGGCTGTGCAGGCTTTCTGCGGCGTACAGGGTGTTTTCCAGCAGGCAGGCGCGCGTCATCGGGCCGACACCGCCGGGTACCGGGGTGATCCAGCCGGCGCGGGGCAGGGCGGTGTCGAATACCACGTCGCCAATCAGCTTGCCGTCAGCCTGACGGTTGATGCCGACGTCGATAACGATGGCGCCTGGCTTGATCCATTCGCCTTTAACCAGACCGGGCTTGCCGGCAGCCACAACCACCAGATCGGCACTGGCCAGGTGGCCGGGCAGGTCCTTGGTGAAGCGGTGGGTGACGGTCACGGTGCAGCCGGCCAGCAGCAGCTCAAGGGCCATCGGTCGACCCACAATGTTGGAGGCGCCGACAATCACTGCGTGCATGCCGTGCAGGTCGGCTCCCGTGCTTTCCAGCAGGGTCATGATGCCCTTAGGCGTGCAGGGGCGTAGCAGCGGAATACGCTGGGCCAGGCGGCCAACGTTGTACGGGTGGAAACCGTCGACATCTTTATCCGGGCGGATGCGCTCGAGCAGTTGCGAGGCATCCAGGTGCGCTGGCAGGGGCAATTGCACCAGGATGCCGTCAATTTCCGCGGAGTCATTGAGGTTGTCGATCAAGCTCAGCAGCTCAGCCTGGCTGGTGCTGGCGGGCAGGTCGTAAGCCTTGGACATAAAGCCGACTTCTTCGCAGTCTTTACGCTTGTGCGAGACATACACCTCGGAAGCCGGGTCATTGCCCACCAGAATGACCGCTAGGCCGGGGGCGCGCAGGCCGCGCTGGCGGCGCTCGGCGACACGTTGGGCAATTTGCTGGCGGAGGCTGGCGGCAAT
>JAIERF010000082.1 GCA_019747075.1 Pseudomonadaceae bacterium | reverse complement strand
CACTTCCGCGAGATGGGCATCGATGTGCAGCGGGACCTGACCACGGTCATCGGCATCGGCGACATGGCCGGCGACGTGTTCGGCAACGGCCTGCTGCTGTCGGACAAGCTGCAGATGGTCGCGGCCTTCAACCATATGCACATCTTTATCGACCCCAATCCGGATGCGGCCAAGAGCTTTGTCGAGCGCCAGCGTCTGTTCGACCTGCCGCGCTCGTCCTGGGCCGATTACGACGCCAGCCTGATTTCCGCCGGTGGCGGCTTGTTCCTGCGCAGCGCCAAGAGCATCCCGATCAGCCCCGAGATGCAGGCGCGTTTCGCTATCCAGGCCGACAAACTGCCGCCGACCGAGCTGCTCAATGCTCTGCTCAAGGCGCCGGTGGATCTGCTGTGGAATGGCGGTATCGGCACCTACGTGAAATCCAGCCAGGAAAGCCATGCTGACGTCGGCGACAAGGCCAACGACGCCCTGCGCGTCAACGGCTGCGAGCTGCGTGCCAAGGTGGTGGGCGAGGGCGGCAACCTGGGCATGACCCAGCTCGGCCGGGTCGAGTACAACCTCAATGGCGGTGCCGGCAACACCGACTTTATCGACAATGCCGGCGGCGTGGACTGCTCCGACCATGAGGTGAATATCAAGATTCTCCTCAATGAAATCGTCGCCAGCGGGGACATGACCGGCAAGCAGCGCAACAAGCTGCTGGCCGAAATGACCGATGCGGTGGGCAGCCTGGTGCTGGGCAACAATTACAAGCAGACCCAGGCCTTGTCCCTGGCTCAGCGCCGGGCGCGGGAGCGGATTGCCGAATACAAGCGCTTGATGGCAGCACTGGAAGCCGACGGCAAACTGGATCGGGCACTGGAGTTCCTGCCCAGCGATGAGCAGCTGGTCGAGCGCATTGCCAATGGCCAGGCGCTGACCCGCGCCGAGCTGGCGGTGCTGATTTCCTACAGCAAGATCGACCTCAAGGAGTCGCTGCTGAAATCTCTGGTGCCGGACGATGAGTACCTGGCGCGTGACATGCAGACGGCTTTCCCGGCCTTGTTGACGGCGAAATTTGCCGAGGCCATGGGCCGTCACCGCCTGAAGCGCGAGATCGTCAGCACCCAGATTGCCAACGACTTGGTCAACCACATGGGCATCACCTTCGTGCAGCGCATGAAGGAGTCCACCGGTATGAGCGCGGCCAACGTGGCCGGTGCCTACGTGATCGTGCGTGACGTGTTCCGCCTGCCGCACTGGTGGCAGCAGATCGAGGCCCTGGATTATCAGGTGCCGGCCGAGCTGCAGCTGACCCTGATGGACGAGCTGATGCGCCTGGGTCGGCGCACCACGCGCTGGTTCTTGCGCAATCGGCGCACCGAGCTGGATGCCGCCCGCGATGTGGCGCACTTCGCGCCACGGGTGGAAGCCCTGGCCGGACGCCTGGATGAGCTGCTCGATGGGCCGGTGCGCGAGCAATGGCAGGCGCGCTTCCAGAGCTATGTCGAGGCCGGCACGCCCGAGCCGTTGGCGCGCATGGTGGCGGGCACCAGTCACCTGTATACCTTGCTGCCGATCATTGAAGCCTCCGACGTGACCGGCCAGGACCCGGCGCAGGTGGCCAGTGCCTACTTCGCCGTCGGCGGTGCCCTGGACCTGACCTGGTACCTGCAACAGATCACCAGCCTGCCGGTGGACAACAACTGGCAGGGCCTGGCGCGGGAAGCCTTCCGCGATGATCTGGACTGGCAACAGCGGGCCATCACCGTGTCCTTGCTGCAGATGGTCGATGCGCCGCAGGACATCGAGGCGCGCACGGCCCTCTGGCTGGAGCAGCACGCCCATCTGGTGGCCCGTTGGCGCGCCATGCTGGCCGAGTTGCGCGCCGCTA
>JAIERF010000134.1 GCA_019747075.1 Pseudomonadaceae bacterium | reverse complement strand
CGGCGGCCGTTCTTGACCATGTCGCCGACCAGGGTGGTGCTCGACGGCTCGCCGACAATGCACCAGTCCAGGCGCTGGTTGCGCGCTTTCAGGCGCTCGACCACGGCCTTGGTGCCGTGATGGGCCGGGCCTTCTTCATCGCTGGTGATCAGGAAGGCGATGCTGCCCTTGTGCGCCGGGTACTCACTGACAAAGCGCTCAACGGCGATGATCATCGACGCCAGGCTGCCTTTCATGTCAGCGGCGCCACGGCCGCAGAGCATGCCCTGCTCGTCGATGCGTACGTCGAAGGGTTGATACTGCCAAGCCTCCAGCGGGCCGGTGGGCACTACGTCGGTGTGGCCGGCAAAGCACAGCACCGGGCCGTCAGTGCCGTGCAGGGCCCAGAAGTTGTCCACGTCCTCAATGCGCATCGGTTCGATGGCAAAGCCCAGGGCCTGCAGGCGACTCATCATCAGCGCCTGGCAGTCGGCATCCAGCGGGGTGACTGAAGGGCGACTGATCAGGTCGCAGGCCAGTTCCAGGGTGGGGGAGAGGGTGGACATGACGACTCCGCAGTGAGCAATGGCGAAAAGGCGGCCATGGTAAAGCAAAACGGCGGCCAATTGGCCGCCGTTTGTACTGTTGCGCAGGCTTAGGCCGGGCTGGCCTCAGTGTCGTTTTTAGCCGGTGGCATGGACGACAGCAGCGCCATGATCAGGGCCGCCAGGTATGGCAGCGACTGCACCAGCAGCATGCCGACCCAGAACTTCACGTCGGCGCTGGGGAAACCTTGCACCAGGCCGATGCCCAGGGCCGCGCCCCACAGCAGGAGCATGATGAACACCTCTTCGCGGGCTTCCGCCAGGGCCACCATGATGCCGTGGTTGGAGGCCATCTTCGGCGTGCGGAAGAACGGAATGGTCTCGGTGAAGGCGCCATACAGCACCGCCTTGGCGATGGTGTGGGACAGCGCCAGGCCGGCCACTGCGGCCTGGATCGAGCGCCACAGACCCACGCCCAGGGCGCGGCGGTAGAGGAACAGGATCTTGCCGAACTTGAAGAAGAACAGCGCCAACGGCGGGATGGCGAAGATCATCAGCGGCGGGTCGACCCGCTGCGGCACGATAATCATCGCCGCCGACCAGAGCAGCGCGCCGGCGGTGAAGAAGATATTCAGGCCATCGGCGATCCACGGCAGCCAACCGGCGACGAAGTGGTAACGCTGGCCACGGGTCAGTTGCGAGTCTTTGCCGAGGAACAGGCTGCGGGCGTGGCCTTTCATGATCTGAATGGCGCCGTAGGCCCAGCGGAAACGCTGCTTTTTGTAGTCGATAAAGGTGTCCGGCATCAGCCCGCGGCCGAAGCTCTGGTGGGCGTAGGCGGCGGAGTAGCCTTTCTCGAACACGCGCAGGCCCAGCTCGGCATCTTCGCAGATGGTCCAGTCGGCCCACTTAAGCTCGTCCATCACGCTGCGGCGGATCATGGTCATGGTGCCGTGCTGGATGATCGCGTCACGGTCGTTACGGGTAACCATGCCGATATGGAAGAAGCCTTTGTATTCCGCGTAGCAGAGCTTCTTGAAGCTGTTTTCTTCGCCGTCGCGGTAGTCCTGGGGCGATTGCACCACGGCGATCTTCGGATCGGCAAAGTGCGGCACCATGTGCTTGAGCCAGTTGCGGTCGACGCAGTAGTCGGAGTCGATTACCGCCACCACTTCGGCATCCGGCGCGGTGTGCGGCAGGATGTAGTTCAGCGCACCGCCCTTGAAGCCGGCAATCGGCGCCACGTGGAAGAAGCGGAAGCGTGGCCCCAGCTCTTCGCAATAGGCTTTAACCGGTTCCCAGACCGCCGGGTCCTTGGTGTTGTTGTCGATGATGATGACTTCAAA
>JAIERF010000300.1 GCA_019747075.1 Pseudomonadaceae bacterium | reverse complement strand
CAAGGTACTGGCACTGCAGGACTGGTTGCTGGCGCAGCGTCAAAAAGTCCTCGGCAAGGCCAACCTTAATCGTGTCTTGCTTCTCGAAGCCTTGCTCGTGCAGTGGGCAAGCTTGCCCGGACCGGGCTAGAATCGGCCATTGGATCAGTTTGCTAGGAATGCCGCATGAGCTTGCCACCGAATTTGGGTCCGCGTAACGGGATCTTGTCTCTGACCATCAAGGACAAGTCCGTGTTGTATGCCGCCTATATGCCCTTTATCAAAAATGGCGGCCTGTTTATCCCGACCAACAAGAGCTACAAGTTGGGCGATGAGGTGTTCATGTTGCTCAATCTGATGGACGAGCCGGAGAAAATTCCGGTCGCCGGCAAGGTTGTCTGGATCACCCCGAAAGGCGCACAAGGCAACCGTGCAGCGGGCGTTGGTGTGCAGTTCAATGATGGCGACAACGCCGCCCGTAACAAGATCGAGACCTATCTGGCCGGCGCGCTGAAGTCCGATCGTCCAACCCATACGATGTAACAGCCACCTGCGCTGAGCGTTAATTGCCCGAGGCTGCCTGTTCTGCGCAGCCCGCGGCCTGAGGTTTTTTCGTGCTGATTGATTCCCACTGTCACCTTGATCGTCTCGATCTGAGCGCCCATGGCGGTTCCCTCGATGCGGCGCTGGCGGCTGCGCGTGCGCGCGGTGTTGGTCACTTCCTGTGTATTGGCATCAGTGCCGACAACGCGGCGGCGGTCAAAGCCTTGAGCGAGCGCTATACCGATGTTGATTGCACGGTGGGTGTGCATCCGCTGGACCTGCAGCCGGGTGTGGCACCTGCACTGGATTGGTTGTTGGCCGAGCTGAATCACCCCCATGTGGTGGCCATTGGCGAAACGGGGCTGGACTATCACTACGAGCCGGAAGCGGCCGAGTTGCAGCGCCAGGCTTTTCGGTTGCATTTGCAAGCCGCGCAACTCACCGGCAAGCCGGTGATTGTGCACACCCGCGAAGCGCGCGCTGACACCTTGGCCTTGTTGCGTGAGGCGGCGTTGCCGCAGGCTGGCGTGTTGCATTGCTTTACCGAAGACTGGCCGATGGCCAAGGCCGCCTTGGATCTGGGCTTTTATATTTCCCTGTCCGGAATTGTGACCTTCCGCAATGCCGATGCGCTGCGTGAAGTGGCGCGCCAGGTGCCGGCGGACCGCTTGCTGATCGAAACCGACGCGCCGTATCTGGCGCCGATACCCCATCGCGGCAAGCCCAACCTGCCTGAATACGTGCGCGATGTGGCCGAGTTCCTGGCGCTGCTGCGTGGCGTGGATGTCGATACCCTGGCGGAGCAGACCACGCAGAATTTCCAGCGTCTGTTTCCCTTGGCGCGGGTAAATCGCAGGTAAAAAAAACCCGGCTTCTGGGGGGGAATCCGGGTTAAGACCATTAGGAGTAAAAACGAAAGGCGCGTGGTCTACGGCACCTTTCCTGGCGGGGCACTTGGGGGAAGAAGCCGCACGCCAGTAACTTCAAGTATTGGCGATGTTTGTCTGGCGTCCAGGCAGAGCCTCTACATTCTTAAACGCTTTTGGAATAGCCGTTACTCACTCGGGTGCTCGTGGCGGGCCAATAGGCGCTGGGTATTTGTTTGTGAGCTGGCGCGGATGCCTGGCAAAAGGCCTGTCAGATTGGCCAGGCGGATCTTTTCAGGCGAGCTGCCGGGTGCTGGAGAATCCGTAGTTAATGGCTCGAAGCGCCGATGATCCGTGCATTTCTGCGCTAGATAGGCATAATACGCGACTTCTTTTTTTGTCTCCCTCAGTGTTTTTTATGCAAAAAGAACCCCGTAAGGTCCGTGAGTTTCGCCGCCGCGAGCA
>JAIERF010000178.1 GCA_019747075.1 Pseudomonadaceae bacterium | reverse complement strand
CCACGGGAAACCATCCGGATAAAAATGGCCCAGCCGTTCAAGGGCCTGCGCATGTTCCACTGCCACATTCTCGAACACGAGAACCAGGGCATGATGGGGATGTTGGAGGTGATCTGAGTACAATACCTGCCCTACGCTTAGCGCTCGGCATGCCCACAGACAAGAAAGGAGTCTTGATCATGAGCGACTACATAACCCTGAACAAAGCCAATTGGGACGAGCGCGCACCGCTGCACGCGGCCTCGGCGGGGTATGAAACACAGGCGCTGGTGGACGACCCTGCGCATCTCTCCGAGGTGGTGCGCTTTGATCTGCCCTTACTGGGCGACATTTCGGGCGCCAAGGGCGTGCATCTGCAATGCCACATCGGCACTGATACCCTCTCACTGGCACGCCTGGGCGCGCACATGACGGGGCTGGATTTCTCCCCGGCCTCAATCGCCCAAGCACGCTTGCTCGCCGAGCGCGCAGGCGCCCGCCTGGCGTTTGTCGAGGCCGATGTGTACGAGGCGGCGGAGGTTCTGCCCCGCGAGTCGTTCGACCTCGTCTACACCAGCATTGGCGCATTGAACTGGTTGCCCAGTATCGAGCGCTGGGCCAACGCAGTCGCCAGCTTACTGAAGCCTGGCGGCCGTCTGTTCATTCGCGAAGGGCACCCGGTGCTGTTCTCACTCAACGAAGATCGACAAGACGCGCTGGTGATCGAACACCCGTACTTTGAGCAGGAAACGCCTCAAGTCTGGGAGGACGACAGTAGCTATGTTGAGACCGACGCACGGCTGACCGCCACGATCACCCATGAATGGAATCATGGCATGGGCGAGATTATCAGCGCGCTGCTCAGCCACGGTATGCAGATCACCGGCTTGGTGGAACACGACAGCATTCCCTGGGAGGCCCTGCCGGGGCAGATGAGCTGTGGCGAGGATGGTGAGTGGCGCCTGGATCGTGACCGCTGGCGCATGCCGCTCAGCTACACACTGCAGGCCAGCAAGCGCCCACGTTAAGCACAGCACCACTTAGATGTTCGCCTGCTTGCAGCGCTCGCTTGATGGGTTGCGTGCTGCGCGGCTAATCCACCCTACGGCCTGAATAAAAAAACCCGACGCGAAGTCAAGGCGTTGGCTTAATCTGTTGATACGGATCGCCAACGCCTTGATCTGAAAGCCAAAAAACAGAAATCCCCAGCAGAAGATATCTTCTCTGGGGATTTTTGCTTCTAACCCCGATGGGGCCTGACCTTAGGGCACTGCTTCAACAGATTTCCCCAACGGCTGGACGCGAAGTCGGGTTTTTTATTTGCAGCGCTGGCTTAGCTGGACAGGTACGACGAGCGCGTAAGCCCCAGGCGTAGGGCATCCAGGTACTGGGTGCGTTCGCGCGCGCTGAGCTTGGCGCTGGCGACCTTGTCGCGGTAGTGGGTCATCAGTTCCTCGGGTGACAGGTGCACGTAGCGCAGCATGTCTTCGATGGTGTCGTGGGTTTCGATGCCGGCGTGGTACACGCTGCCGTCGGCATTCTGGTAGATGTTCACCGAATCGGTATCGCCGAACAGGTTGTGCATGTCACCGAGAATTTCCTGGTAGGCGCCAACCAGGAAGATGCCCAGCAGGTAATCCTCCCCCTCGCGCACTTCGTGCACCGGCAGGCTGGTCTCGATGCTCTGCTCGTCGACGTACTGCTTGATCTTGCCGTCGGAGTCGCAGGTCAGGTCCTGCAGCACGGCACGGCGCAGCGGCTCTTCGTCGAGGCGGTGCAGCGGCAGGATCGGCAGCACCTGGCCAATCGCCCAGGTGTCCGGCAGGCTCTGGAATACCGAGAAGTTGCAGATGTATTTATCCGC
>JAIERF010000227.1 GCA_019747075.1 Pseudomonadaceae bacterium | reverse complement strand
TAACCCTTGACCTGATAGAGGTACAGCGCCACCTGCAGGCGCACCTGGTCATGCTGTTGCTGATAGCTGGTGGCGTGTTTGTGCAGCTTGCGCTTGAAGGTCGCTGGGCTCATGGCAAAGGCGGCCGCCGCACGTTCCAGGCTCGGCGCCTCGCGCACATGGCGCAGCAGCCAGCGTTGCAGGCAATCCAGCAGGCTGGCCCTTGGGCCGTTGGCGAGCAGCTGTTCACGGGCTTGTTGGCAGGCCACCACCGCAGTGGTCAGAGCGGCCTGGGGCAGGGCACGGGTCAGGTAGTGGCGTGGCAGGCGCAGCAGGTTGTAGGGGCTGTTGAAGTGCAGGTCTTCGCCCAGGTGCACCCAGTACTGTTCGACATAGCGCGGTTGCGCATGGGTGAAGTGAAACTGCCAGGGCAGGCGCTCGCCGCACAACTGCCGAGCGAGAGCCACCACCGCGGTCATGCTCGCCTCCAGCAGAAAGCGCTGCTGAACGCCGGCACCGCAACTGTCCAGCCAATAGACATAGGCGTAATGCTCGTCCAGCAGCAGGCGTGGGCTGAGCAAGGGCGCCAGCAGGGCGCGCAGCTCGCCGAGCAGTTCCAGCGCCTGTTGCAGATTGCCCGCCAGGGCCAGGGCCTGGCTGGCAGCGCCATGGTGGCCGGGCAACAGGCGCTGACCAAACAAAAAACTGCTGTCATCGGCGCCCAGCAGGCGTTGGGCATTGTCGATCAGCAGGAGAAACTGCTCCGGGCTGATCAGGGTGTTACCAGCGAGAATATCGGCGTGAAACAGGCCGGTGCCGCGCAGCAGGCGATGGCTGTCGATGCCCCGCGACAGGCATAAATCGATCAGGCAGGCCGGTTGCTGGTGCGCGGCAATAAAGCGGCTGTCGCGCTCATACCAGTCGGGTTTGCTGGCCATGGTTGTTTAGGCGCTCAGGGCCAGCGGTTGCTTGGCCCGTGCCAGGGCCAGATTGAGGCGCTGCAGTAAGGTCTGCGGGTCTTCGTCGACGGCCATCACCACCGCCACCGTGGCGCTTAGATGCAGGCGTTCGCCGTGCTGGCGAGTTTTGTGGGCCAGATGGGCGACGGCCTGTTGCAGCTCGCCGGCCAGTTGACGGGCCAAGGTCTCGCCGGTGTTCGGCAGCAGCACCACGAAGCGGTCGCCGGCCAGCCGGCAGAGCAAGTCCTGGCAGCGCAGGTTGAGCAGCAGTTGTTGGCTGATGGCCTGCAGCACGGCATCGCCCTCGGCATGGCCGAAGCGTTGATTGAGCGCACTGAAGTTGTCCAGGTCCACGGCCACTAGCGACAGCGGTTGCGCCTGCTCGGCGTGCTGCAGGCTTAGCTGCAACTGGCGGCGCAGGTACTCGGCGGCGCCCAGCGGGGTGAGCTTGTCGAACAACCGGTGCTCGCGGAACAGCCGCTCGCGTTTTTCCAGTTGGGCGCTGATCGCCAGTTGCTCGTGGTGCCAGTGGTACAGGCCGACCGTCATCAGCAGCAGGCCGATGGGCATCGGCGCCGACTCCAGCCAGCTGTCCCAGGTGATGCTGTCGGGCAGACGGATGAACTCATCGAGGGCATCCACCCACCAGGAAAAAAACACGCAGCCCAGGCCCAGGGCCAGCAGGCTGCTGACCCGCCCCGCCGGTCGACTCTTGAGGATCAGCACCAGCCAGGCCAGGGCCAGCAGGGCTGAGCCACCTTCGCCGAGGATGTCCAGCCAGACCCATTCGGCCATGGGTTTCAGGTCGCCGGCGGCCAGGTGCAGGAGCAGGGCAAGGTTGGCGGCCAGCAGCAGGGCGGCCAGTTTCAGGCGGTGTAGATGCAGCAAAGAGGACATGGCCAGCA
>JAIERF010000254.1 GCA_019747075.1 Pseudomonadaceae bacterium | reverse complement strand
TGCTTGACCGTCACCGGGATGCTCACCGCATCCTGCATGGCCTTGACGCAATCGGCCACCAGCTGCGGATGGCCCATCAGGCAGGCGCCGATCATGTTGTTCTGCACCCGGTCACTGGGGCAACCGACGTTCAGGTTGACCTCGTCATAACCGACGTCCGCTGCCAGGCGCGCGCAGGCGGCCAGATCAGCCGGGTTGCTACCGCCCAGTTGCAGCGCCAGCGGGTGTTCGCACTCGCTGTAACGCAGAAAGCGCTGCCGGTCGCCATGCAGCAACGCACCGGTGGTGACCATCTCGGTGTAGAGCAGGGCTTGCTTGGACAGCAGGCGCAGGAAGAACCGGCAATGCCGATCTGTCCAATCCATCATCGGCGCAACGGAGAAACGCCGCGAAGGCTGTCGGCGCAGTTCGCTGGCTGAGGGTGGAGCGCTTGTGGTGTGGGGCATGGCGAGTTCCTGGCGCGGTTTTTGGCGCCGCCAGAATTTGACCTGGGGCTGATCGCGGGGTGTCGGTGTTTAAGGTTGGCCGCGTACGGAGCAACTGAGCAAGGCCGGCATTTTATCAGCAAAACGCGGCCGGTTTGTGCCTCTGTGCCTGGTGCCGCCGGGCGTTTGGCAATGGGCCTGGTGCACGGCGAACAGGGCAGGCGCCTTAAATCCTGTGGTGCCGTCCAGGGGCTGGACTATGCCTTAAGAGATATGGTCAGGCGCGGGTAGGGCGTTACAGTGCCTGCATTGATATTGCTCAATTCTGCCCACAGGATGCGTCGCCATGGATATTGCCCAGTTTGCCGACCTGCTGAGTGCCGCCAAGGCCCAGTCCGAGCCGCAACGTTTGTTGTTTGTCTTCGTCGCCGCCGAGCTGCCGGAAGACGCCACCGAAGCCGAAAAACAACGGCATGCCGAGCAGCAGGGCGGTTCTCTGCGCCCGGTGCTGTGTGTGGACAAGCTGCCGGCCGAGCTGAACGATTTTGCCGGCCTGCTGGATGAGTCGGCGCGCACCGGGATCAATTGGGACTTGGTATTTGCCGCCGGCTTGTCTGGTCGTGGCGGCTTGGCGCCCAACAGCGATGAAGCCGAACAACCGCTGAAGATGATGGTCGGCGCGATCGAAACCGGCAGCATCGGCAACTTTATCGCCTTTGACCGCGACGGTCTGGCGGTGTCGTTCTTCTGAGTTCGTTGCCGCCTGTCGTTTTGCTGGACCTTGGCCAGCGCCGCGGCGGCCCCTCAGTACCTCTTTGGATATAGCGTGCGTACCGGCGCTGTACGCCCCTGATTGCGGATTTTCTGGAGATTGCCTGTGCTCACCCATCTTGATGCCCACGGCCACGCCAACATGGTCGATGTCACCGACAAGGCCCTGACCCAGCGCGAGGCGGTGGCCGAGGCGCGGGTGCGCATGCGCCCGCAAACCCTGCAGATGATCGTGCAGGGCGGTCACCCCAAGGGCGATGTGTTCGCCGTGGCGCGGATCGCTGGTATCCAGGCGGCGAAGAAGACCTCTGACCTGATTCCGCTGTGCCATCCGCTGTTGCTCAGCAGCGTCAAGGTGCTGTTGCAGGCCGAGGGCGGGGACTGTGTACTGATCACCGCCAGCTGCAAACTGGCCGGCCAGACCGGGGTGGAAATGGAGGCCCTGACCGCCGCCAGCGTCGCCGCCCTGACGATTTATGACATGTGCAAGGCCGTGGACCGCGGCATGGTCATTGAGCAGGTGCGCCTGCTGGAAAAACTCGGCGGCAAGAGCGGCCACTACCGCCACGGAGACGCCGAATGATTAACGTCCAGTACTTTGCCCGTTACCGCGAAACCCTCGGCCTGGACGGCGAAAGCCTCG
>JAIERF010000043.1 GCA_019747075.1 Pseudomonadaceae bacterium | reverse complement strand
ATGAACACCCGTCTGCAGGTGGAACACCCGGTGACCGAGGCGATTACCGGCCTCGACCTGGTGGCCTGGCAGATCCGTGTGGCCCGTGGCGAGGCGCTGCCGATCACCCAGGAACAGGTGCCGCTGAATGGTCATGCCATCGAAGTGCGCCTGTATGCCGAGGACACCGAGCAGGACTTCCTGCCCGCTTCCGGCACCTTAAACCTGTATCGCGAACCTGCCGCCGGCCCTGGCCGCCGAGTGGACAGTGGCATCGTCGAAGGCGACAGCGTATCGCCGTTCTACGACCCGATGCTGGCCAAGCTGATCGCCTGGGGCGAGAACCGCGAGGAGGCACGCCTGCGCCTGCTGAGCATGCTCAATGACACCGCCGTCGGCGGTTTCAAGACCAACCTCGGTTTTCTCAAACGCGTGCTTGCTCATCCGGCGTTTGCCGCCTGTGAGCTGGACACTGGCTTTATCGGCCGCCATGAAGCGCAGCTGCGCCCTGCCCCCACGCCGTTGCCAGACGCCTTCTGGCAGATGGCCGGAGAAGCCATGCTGCTGAGCGAAACGCCAGCGCCCCGTTGCGATGATCCGCACTCACCCTGGAGTAGCAATCTTGGCTGGCGCGCAGGGCAGCCGCAGGAAGTCAGCCTGCATCTGAGTTGTCAGGGCGAACGCCACTGGTTGCGCCTGCGCCGTACGCCGGGCGAGTCGCCCTATTGCTTGAGCGGTGAGCGTCTGCTGCACAAGCAGGATGGTTTGCTCAGCAGCCATCAGCTGTTGCGCCGTGGCCCGGCGCTGTTTATCGAATGGCAAGGCGAGCTGCGTGAAGTGCGCAAGGTCGACCCGATTGCAGAGGCCGAAGCCAGCCACAGCCATCAGGGCGGCCTGACCGCCCCCATGAACGGCAGCATCGTTCGGGTGCTGGTCGAGGTCGGCCAGGCCGTCGAAACCGGCACAGCGCTGGTGGTGCTGGAAGCGATGAAGATGGAACACAGCATCCGCGCGCCCCATGCCGGTATCGTCAAGGCGCTGTACTGCAGCGAGGGCGAACTGGTCAGCGAAGGCAATGCGCTGGTGGAACTGGAAGAAAGCGTCTGATGGGTTTTGTAGGATGGGTTGAGCCCAGCGATACCCATCACCACGTCAACGGAGAACGTTGCATATGAATTTGCCTGGACAGGTACGCCTGGTCGAAGTCGGCCCACGCGACGGCCTGCAGAACGAGAAACAACCGATCAGCGTCGCCGACAAGGTGCGTCTGGTCGACGACCTGAGTGCCGCTGGCCTTGGCTATATCGAGGTGGGCAGCTTTGTCTCGCCCAAGTGGGTGCCGCAGATGGCCGGTTCTGCCGAGGTGTTCGCGCAGATCCAGCAACGTACGGGCGTGACCTACGCGGCGCTGGCGCCGAACCTCAAGGGTTTTGAAGATGCCCTGGCCGCTGGCGTGAAAGAAGTGGCGGTGTTCGCCGCCGCCAGCGAGGCCTTCTCGCAGAAGAATATCAACTGCTCGATCAGCGAGAGCCTGCAACGCTTTGTGCCGGTGATGGAAGCCGCCCAGCAGCACGGTATCCGCGTGCGCGGCTATGTGTCCTGCGTGCTCGGCTGCCCCTATGAAGGCGAGGTCGCACCGGAGCAAGTGGCGGCAGTGGCCAAGGAGCTGTTCGCCATGGGCTGCTATGAAGTCTCGCTCGGCGACACCATCGGCACCGGCACCGCCGGCCATACGCGCTCGCTGTTCGAGGTGGTCGGCCGTGATATTCCGCGCGACAAACTCGCCGGTCATTTCCACGACACCTATGGCCAGGCCCTGGCGAATATCTATGCCAGCCTGCTGGAAGGCATCAGCGT
>JAIERF010000124.1 GCA_019747075.1 Pseudomonadaceae bacterium | reverse complement strand
AGGCCGGTGTATTTGGTCAGGTTGGCGGCGTCGCTGGCGATCTGCACCACCAGTTCGCGGGTTGGGGCGATGATCAGCGCCCGCGGCTCGCCCATGTAGCGCTCTTTCGGCGCCGGGGTGTTGAGCAGCTGGGTGATGATCGAAATCAGAAACGCCGCCGTCTTGCCGGTGCCGGTCTGGGCGCGGCCAATGGCGTCTTTGCCCGCCAGGGTGTAGCCCAGCACCTGCGCCTGGATCGGTGTGCAGTAAGGGAAGCCAAGGTCGTGGATGGCGTGCATCAACGAGGGCGCCAGGGCGAAGTCGTGGAAGCGGGTCTTGCCTTCGGCAGGCTCGACGGCGAAGTCTTCCAATTTCCAAGTGTCGACAGCCTTTACTGGCTGCTGGCGGCGCGGCTTGGCCGCTTTAGTCGGCTCGGCGCTGGGCTGAGCCGTTTCGTGGCTGACAGTTGCGGCGGCCAGTGCTGGTTCCTCGCGGCGCTCTGGCTCGCGTGGGGTGGTCGGGGTGGCGACGGTGACGGGTGCTGCTGGGGCCGCTGCGGGCTGCTCGCCGGCGTCTTTGCCAAGGAATTTCTTGAGCGCTTTGAGCACGGTGATCTCATTAATTGGTTAAGGAAAGAACGTGGGCCAGTGTAAAGCAAGATGCCGGCGCGGCGAAGTGCCACGCCAGGCGTCGCGCCAGGCCGCTGGGCCGGGCGTTTGCGCCTTATTGGCGGGTGTCGGGGGTGGCGTCAGGCAAGTTGGCGAGTAACAGCCGCAGCACGTTGCCGCCCATGATCGCGGCAATCTCCTGCTGGTTGAAACCGGCCTCGAGCAGGCCTTCGGTCAGTTGTGGCAGGCCGGTGATATCGAAGGGTGCCTCAATGGTGCCGTTGAAGTCGGAGCCGAGGGCGACATGCTCGACGCCGATTTTGTCCGCGGTGTAGCGGATGGCCTTGACGATGGCGGCCACCGAAGTGGCGCACACGGCGGTGTCCCAGTAGCCGATACCGATTACGCCCCCGGTGGCGGCAATCCGTTGCAGATGGACGTCGGTGAGATTACGGGTGCCCGGGCAGGTGCCTTCGACACCGGTGTGGGAAACCAGCAGCGGCCGTTTGGCTTGCGCCAGTACGTCGTCGATCAGCGGTCGTGAGGCATGGGCCAGGTCCACCAGCATGCCCTTGGCTTCCAGGCGCTGCAGCACTTGCCGGCCGAACGGGGTGAGCCCGCCCTTGGCCAAACCGTGGGCCGAGCCGCCGACTTCATTGTCGAAGAAATGGGTCAGGCCGGTGATACGAAAGCCGGCGTCGTACAGGCGGTCGACGTTGTCCAGTTGGCCTTCCAGCGGATGCAGGCCTTCGGTAGCCAGGATTGCGGCCATGCGCTCGGGCTGCTGTGGTCGTTCGAGGATAAAGCTTTCCAGGTCGCCTTTGCTGCGGATCAGCAGCAGCTTGCCGTTGCTGTCGGCCACTGCTTGTTGCAGTTTCTCGCTCTGGTACAGAGCGCGTTGCAGCAGGCTGTTCCAGGTTCGGCGCGGCCAGCGCTGGGCCATCACCAGCAGCGTGATGTTGTCGCTCTTGGCGCTGTTACGTTCGTAGTTGAGCCCGCGCGGGGTTTTGGTCACGGTGGAAAATACTTGCAAGGCAACATGGGCCTGTAACTGGCGCGGCAGGTCGGAGTGGCCATAGGTGACGGGCTTGAGCAGGTCGCGCTGCCAGAGCAACTGATCGTCGTGCAGGTCGGCGACAAACAGTCTGTTGTGCAGCGCCTGGGCGGCGGCGCTGGCCGGGTAGGGCGCGGGGGTGGCCACGCTGTTCATCTTGCGGTCGAGCAGGGACGGCAGGCTGAAGAACAC
>JAIERF010000013.1 GCA_019747075.1 Pseudomonadaceae bacterium | reverse complement strand
GCACTGACGATGTGCACCAGGCGGGTGAAGGGGAACAGCACGAACAGGGTCAGGCCGAGGAACACGTGCAGCTTGTACACCAGGCCCACCGAGGCAATGGCTTCAGCAGCGAGCACCGGCTGCAGGGTCACGGTGTATTGCGCCCAGTTGGCCAGCAGCACCATCACCGAACCGTCCATGTGCTGGGTCGAAGCGACGATGGTCAGCAGGCCGAGCACCAGCTGCGCCAGCAACACCAGCAGGATGAGGATGTCCGAGGTGCTGGACGAGGCCCGCACGCGGTCATCGGTCAGCCGGCGCTTGACCAGCATCAGCAAGCCGATCAGGCACAGCACGCCGAAGAAGCCGCCGGAAACCATGGCCAGCAACTGCTTGTTCTCAGTGCTGATCACATGGTGGTAAAGCGACGCCGGCATCAGCAGGCCGACAAAGTGTCCGGCCAGCACGAACAGCACGCCGACGTGGAACAGGTTGCTGGCGATGCGCATATAGCGCTGCTCGGCCGCATTGCGGTTGAACACCTGGCTGGAACCGGCCTTCCAGGAGTACTGCGACAGATCAAAGCGTGCCCAGCTGCCGATCAGGCAGATGGCCAGCGCGATATAGGGATAAACCCCGAACATCATTAAGTTGAAGCTAGACATGACGTGCCTCCTGGGTCAGTTCAGTGGCCAACCCATCCTGTTTGAAATCGACCCAGTGCAGCGGGATCGGTGACTCTTCGCGGGCCTTGCCCGGTGCGCTGGCCATGCTCGGGCAACGCTCCTGCTGCTCGGCATTGAGGAAGTCCACGGCCTCCTCCTCCCAGATTTTGTCCAGGGCTTCGAGCGAGTCGTCACGGACTTCCGCGGCGACCTGCTCACGCACTTCGGCCATGGCCTCCTGCGGCTCAACCCCGGCAATCTGCAACAAGGCACGGAAGCAACCGGCATAGGCGCTTTCGCGCTCGTCCAGGCGCGTCGCCAGCAATGCCAGCAGATGGGAGACATCGGCCAGGCCCTCGCGGGCCTCCAGGTCTTCGCGGGTGGAAAGGAACTCCAAGTACAGCGGGATGTAGTCCGGCAGCTCTTTGACGCCGATGGCAAAACCGGCCTCTTCGTACTGGGCCATCATGTCGACCATGGCCTGACCGCGATCACGGGACTCACCGTGCACGTGTTCGAACAGCAACAGCGACAGCGCGCGACCGCGGCCGAACAGGGCACCGTAGTGCTCCTGGCCGTCCATCAGGTCGTTTTCGCAGATCAGTTCGAGCAGCTCGTGCAGCGCATTGCGCTGCTCCGGGCTGATTTCACGGCTGGCAGAAATGGCCTGATCCAGTTCGTCACGCCCCGCCAGCAATTGCTCGGTGGGGTAGTCGAGTAGCAGGGAAATCACCTTGAGAATTTGCATGCTCAGTCCTCCCACAACTGTACGGTTTTCAGGATGTCGCGCTTGTTGGCCTTCTTGCCGCCGAACATGTTGGTGTCCGAGCTGCCACTGCAACCGCTGCCAAAGCTGAAGCCACAGCCGGAACGCTCGGCAAAGGCATCACTCATGGCGTCTTCACGGTGGGCACTGGGCACCACGAAACGGTCTTCGTAGTTGGCAATGGCCAGGTAGCGGTACATGTCCTCGACCTGGGCCACGGACAGACCCACGTCTTCCAGCACCTTGAGGTCCTGCACGCCATCCACTTGCTCGGCACGCTTGTAGGCACGCATCGCCAGCAGACGCTTGAGGGCCAGTTTCACCGGCGCCACATCGCCGGCGGTCAGCAGGTTGGCCAGGTAACGCAGCGGAATGCGCAGGCTGTCGACATCCGGGATCACCCCGTTCATGCCCACGGTGCC
>JAIERF010000047.1 GCA_019747075.1 Pseudomonadaceae bacterium | reverse complement strand
GCGTACGCAAAGGCTGTGACTTTCACCGTAACGCAACAGTCTACGACTAGGCTGCCAGCGGACATCTATGTGTATTTGCCTGGCAAAGACCTTTAGCCAAGCCCTCCCGTACGGGGATTTTGAGGAGCTCGCATGACCAAACCAAACGCCTATTCTCGGGAAGAGCTGTTGCGCTGCAGCCGCGGCGAACTGTTCGGCCCAGGAAACGCGCAACTGCCCGCCCCGAACATGCTGATGATTGACCGCATCACCCATATCAGTGAAACCGGCGGCAAGTACGGCAAAGGCGAACTGGTTGCCGAGCTGGATATCAACCCGGACCTGTGGTTCTTCGCCTGCCACTTCGAAGGTGATCCGGTAATGCCAGGCTGCCTGGGCCTTGACGCCATGTGGCAGCTGGTGGGTTTTCACCTCGGCTGGCAGGGTTGCCCTGGGCGCGGCCGCGCGCTGGGTTCAGGCGAAGTGAAATTCTTCGGCCAGGTGCTACCAACCGCCAAGAAAGTCACTTACAACATTCAAATCAAACGCACGATCAACCGCTCCCTGGTCTTGGCAATTGCTGATGGCACCGTTAGCGTCGACGGCCGTGAAATCTACAGTGCAGAAGGCTTACGCGTAGGCCTGTTCACCTCTACCGATAACTTCTAAAGGACTCTCGCATGCGTCGCGTCGTCATCACTGGCCTGGGCATTGTTTCCTGCTTGGGCACTGATAAAGACTCCGTCTCCGCCAGCCTTCGCGCTGGTCGTTCAGGCATTCGCTTCAACCCAGCCTATGCCGAGATGGGCCTGCGCAGTCAGGTTTCCGGCTCGGTTGACCTGAACCTGGAAGAGCTGATTGACCGCAAGGTTTACCGCTTTATGGGCGACGCGGCGGCCTTCGCCTACCTGTCCATGGAACAAGCCATCAAGGATGCCGGCCTCAGCGCCGAAGAAGTGTCCAACCCGCGTATCGGCCTGGTAGCTGGTTCTGGCGGTGCTTCGACCTTCAACCAGATGGAGGCCATGGACATCCTGCGCGAGAAAGGCGTCAAGCGCGTTGGCCCGTACCGCGTGCCGCGCACCATGGGCAGCACCGTGTCGGCCTGTCTGGCCACGCCGTTCAAGATCAAGGGTGTCAACTACTCGATCTCCTCGGCCTGTGCCACCAGCGCTCACTGCATCGGTCACGCCATGGAGCTGATCCAGCTGGGCAAACAGGACATCGTGTTTGCCGGCGGCGGTGAAGAAGAACATTGGAGCCAGAGCTTCCTGTTCGACGCCATGGGCGCCCTCTCCAGCAAATACAACGACACCCCGCAAAGCGCCTCGCGCGCCTACGATGCAACCCGTGACGGCTTCGTCATCGCGGGCGGCGGCGGCATGGTGGTGGTTGAAGAGCTGGAACACGCCCTCAAGCGTGGCGCGAAGATCTATGCCGAAATCATCGGTTATGGCGCAACGAGCGATGGCTACGACATGGTCGCCCCAAGCGGCGAAGGTGCGGTGCGCTGCATGCAGCAAGCACTGTCCACCGTCACCGAGCCGGTTGACTACCTGAACACCCACGGCACCTCGACCCCGGTCGGTGACCTGGCGGAAAGCCGCGGCGTACGTGAAGTGTTTGGCGACAAGGCACCGCTGATCAGCTCGACCAAGAGTCTGTCGGGTCACTCCCTGGGCGCCGCCGGCGTGCATGAAGCGATCTATTGCATGCTGATGATGGAAGGCAACTTCCTCGCAGCCTCGGCCAATATCGAAACCCTCGATCCCGAGATTGCCGATTTGCCGATCCTGCGCGAAACCAAAGAGAACTTCAGCGCCAATGTGGTGATGAGCAACAGCTTTGG
>JAIERF010000238.1 GCA_019747075.1 Pseudomonadaceae bacterium | reverse complement strand
GGTGCTCGCTGCGGCGCAGAATGGCCAGCGGCAACGACAGCGAACAGGCGATCAACACCGAAATCACCGTGATCTGCAGGGTCATGCTGGCGCCGGCCTGAAACTGGCTGGCGTAGCGGGTTAAAATTTCAAACATGCTGTTTACCCTCTGCCGTTAGGCTGCGCGCAAGCCGCGGTTAGCCCGTTTTTCCATGCGCGCCAGGCAGCACTCGAACAGGATGCAAATTGCCCAGTAAATCAGGCAGACGGTCAGGAAAAACACGAATGGCTTCTTGGTCGTGCCCACCGCCACATTGGCCATGCGCATCAAGTCATTCAGGGCAATCACCGAGACCAGCGCGGTATCTTTCAACAGGTTGATCCACAGGTTGCCCAGCCCCGGCAGCGCCAGGCGCAACATCTGCGGCAACTCGATCAAGCGAAAGATGGTGAAGCGCCGCACGCCCAACGCCTGGGCGGCTTCCAGCTGACCGTGATCGAGCGCCTGCCAGGCGCCGCGCAGCACTTCACTGGCATAGCCACCGAAGACCATGCCCAGTGCCAGCACGCCGGCCAGAAACGGGCTCAATTCGAAGTAACCAGACTGCGGGCTGTACCACTTCAACAGGCTGTTAATCCCCAGCCCGACGCCGTGATAAATGATGAACAGGGTCAGCAGTTCCGGCAGGCCGCGAATGGTGGTGGTGAAGGTCACCGCCATCGCCCGCGGCACGGGCCGACCGAAAATGGTTATTGCGGCCACCAGCAAGCCCAGCAACAACCCCACCGGCAAGGTCGCGACGGCGAGCGACAGGGTGACCCCCAGGCCACTCAGCAACTCATCGCCCCACCCGCCATCACTAAAGCTCAGGTAATTGAGCCAATCCATAGGACATCCTCTTGGCAAGCTGCCGAAAAACCACCTGCACGCTCAGCGCACAGGTTTTTCCACAGCCTGCTAGCAATCAAAAACCCACGCCGCCAAGGCGGCGCGACGTTACTTCTTCAGGGTCAGCAAATTGACCGAGAAGAACTTGTCATTGATGGCTTTGTAGGTGCCGTCGGCAATCAGTGCGGCCAGGGCCACGTTGAGGGATTCGCGCAGCTGGTCATCGTCCTGGCGCAGGGCCATGCCGACGCCCTCACCGACGTATTTCGGATCGCTGATCGGCTCGCCGGCCAATTTGCAGCAGCTGCCGTCGTCGGATTTATGGGTCCAGTCGAGCATCGGGATCATGTCGCCCACCTGGGCATCCAGGCGCCCGGACACCAGGTCCAGGTTCACCGCATCCTGGGTCGGATACAGGCGCACGTCAGAGTCAGGGAAGGCGGCGGTCAGGTAATCAGCCTGGGTGGTGGAGCCTTGCGCACCGATGGTTTTGCCAGCCATGGCGGCGGGCGAGAAATCTGTGAGGGTGGAGTCTTTCGGCACCACAAAGGTCATTGCCGATTTCTGGTAGGGCTCGGTGAAATCGACCTTCTGCCGGCGCTCTGCGGTGATGAACATCGAGGCGATGATGACGTCGTATTTGTTGGCCAGCAGAGCCGGGATGATGCCGTCCCAATCCTGGGCGACAAAGGTGCATTTGGCCTGCATTTTTGCGCACAGGGCGCGGCCAATCTCGATATCAAAGCCGGCCAACTTACCGTCAGCGGTGAAGTAGTTGAACGGTGGGTATGCCCCTTCGGTAGCGATGCGCAAGGTCGGGGTTTCGTTCGCCATGACCGCAGCGGCCGGCAGGGCGGCGACCATGGCGGACAGGAGCAAGGAACGTAGAGTCTTATTCATATTATTTTCCTCTGGAATCAGGTTTCGCAGTGAGGGAACC
>JAIERF010000314.1 GCA_019747075.1 Pseudomonadaceae bacterium | reverse complement strand
GAACTGGGTCTGGCACCGTCCGACCTGTTCAAGAAGCCGGAAGCACCGGTCGACAGCGGCAAGGGCTTCACCCTGGCCCAGAAAATGGTTGGCCGCGCTTGCGGTCTGGCAGAAGGCCAGGGCGTACGTCCAGGCACCTACTGCGAACCGAAGATGACCACCGTGGGTTCGCAAGACACCACTGGCCCGATGACCCGTGACGAGCTGAAAGACCTGGCTTGCCTGGGCTTCTCTGCTGACCTGGTGATGCAGTCCTTCTGCCACACCGCGGCCTATCCAAAGCCGATCGACGTCACCACTCACCACACCCTGCCAGACTTCATCATGACCCGTGGCGGCGTGTCCCTGCGTCCGGGCGACGGCATCATCCACAGCTGGCTGAACCGTATGCTGCTGCCGGATACCGTCGGCACCGGTGGTGACTCGCACACCCGCTTCCCGATGGGCATCTCCTTCCCGGCCGGTTCCGGCCTGGTCGCCTTCGCCGCAGCCACCGGCGTTATGCCGCTGGACATGCCGGAGTCGGTACTGGTGCGCTTCAAGGGCAAACTGCAACCAGGCATCACCCTGCGTGACCTGGTCCACGCGATCCCTTACTACGCCATCAAGGCTGGCCTGCTGACCGTTGAGAAGAAGGGCAAGATCAACGCCTTCTCCGGCCGCATCCTCGAGATCGAAGGTCTGGACGAGCTGACCGTTGAACAGGCTTTCGAGCTGTCCGACGCCTCCGCCGAGCGCTCCGCTGCCGGTTGCACCATCAAGCTGCCGGAAAAAGCCATTGGCGAATACCTGCAGTCCAACATCACCCTGCTGCGCTGGATGATCGGCGAAGGCTACGGCGATGCTCGCACCCTGGAGCGTCGCGCTCAGGCCATGGAAGCCTGGCTGGCCAACCCGCAACTGCTGTCGGCTGACAGCGATGCGGAATACGCCGAAGTCATCGAAATCGACCTGGCTGACATCAAAGAGCCAGTCCTCTGCGCCCCGAACGACCCGGACGATGCCCGTCTGCTGTCGAGCGTACAAGGCCAGAAGATCGACGAAGTGTTCATCGGTTCGTGCATGACCAACATTGGTCACTTCCGTGCCGCCGGCAAACTCCTGGAGAAAAATCCAGGCAACCTGCCGACTCGTCTGTGGCTGGCTCCGCCTACCAAGATGGACGCACACCAGCTGACCGAAGAAGGCTACTACGGCATCTACGGCAAAGCTGGCGCGCGCATGGAAATGCCAGGCTGCTCGCTGTGCATGGGTAACCAGGCACGGGTAGAAACCGGTTCGACCGTGGTCTCCACGTCGACCCGTAACTTCCCGAACCGTCTGGGCGACGCGACCAACGTGTACCTGGCGTCTGCCGAACTGGCAGCCGTTGCGGCAATCACCGGCAAACTGCCGACCGTTGAAGAGTACATGGTCTACGCGGCCGACATCGACAGCATGGCTGCCGACGTTTACCGCTACCTGAGCTTCGACCAGATTGCCGAGTTCCGTGAAGTTGCTGCGAACGCCAAGATCCCGGTCGTTCAAGCCTAACGAGCACAGCGTCAATAAAAACCCCGCCTAGTGCGGGGTTTTTATTGCCTGAGCACTAGGCAAACCACAGCCAAATGGTTAGCGTAACTGCACGTTTTTGTAGGACTTTCTTGATCATTAGGGGAACACCATGAAGCAACTGATTCTCGCCACCTGCTGTGTACTGAGCCTGGCCGGCTGCTCCAGCGAATACATCATCGCCACCACCGACGGCCAGCTGATCAGCACCGACGGCAAGCCAAAACTCGAC
>JAIERF010000369.1 GCA_019747075.1 Pseudomonadaceae bacterium | reverse complement strand
GGCGATGCCGACACCGACCTGGCCATCGCTCGCCAGCCGACGATGGCGCGCTACCTGCGTCAGGGGCTGCTGGAAAGTGAAGGGCTGGACGAAAGTACCGGTTTGCTTGCTCAGGTGCTCAATCCCGCCGGGCCGGCAGGCTAATCGGTGGCCAGTAGTCGGGCGGCGCGTCTGGCGCCGGTCATTGATATGGCCGAGCGCGACGAACGTGAGGCGGCTGTGGCGCTGGGGCGTTTCCAGCAGCAGCTGAGCCTGGCTCAGGGCAAACTCGGTGAGCTGGAACGCTACCGTGGCGATTACCAGCAGCAATGGATCAATCAAGGCCAGCAGGGCGTTTCCGGGCAATGGCTGATGAACTATCAGCGCTTTCTCACCCAACTGGAAACCGCCATTGGCCAGCAGCGTCAAGCGGCCGCCTGGCAGCAAGATAACGTCAACAAGGCGCGCGAACTCTGGCAGCAACGCTATGCGCGCCTGGAGGGTTTACGTAAGCTGGTGCAGCGCTATCTGCAGGAAGCGCGTCAGGCCGAAGACAAGCGCGAGCAGAAGATGCTCGACGAGTTTGCCCAGCGTCTGAGTACTCTCGGCCCCCGTTGATAGGCCGGTGCTTGCTGTGCCGGCAGCCGAGTGCTAAAAACCTGACAGACGCCTATAACAATAAAAGGAGCCCCATATGGCCATTAGCACGCAACTTTCCGCCGACGGGCAGGAACTGACCATTGCCATTCAAGGGCGTTTTGATTTCGGCGCCCATCAGGCGTTTCGCGATGCCTACGAACGCGTCGACGGCACGCCCAAGCGCTACCAGGTTGACCTGCAAGGCACCACCTACCTCGACAGCTCCGCCCTCGGCATGTTGTTGCTGCTGCGCGATCACGCCGGTGGCGATCATGCGCAAATCCGTTTGCTCAATTGCAATGGCGACGTGCGCAAGATCCTCGCGATCTCCAACTTCGAACAACTGTTTCAGATCGCCTGAAGCCGCTCGGCATGCCCACTGCGCGCCTGACCATCCTGATCGCCGAAGACAGCGCGGCAGACCGGATGCTGCTGAGCACCATCGTCAGTCGTCAGGGCCATCGGGTACTGGCGGCCAGTAACGGCCTGGAGGCGCTGGCGCTGTTTCAGCAGGAGCGTCCGCAGCTGGTGCTGATGGACGCCATGATGCCGGTGATGGATGGCTTCGAGGCCGCCCGACGGATCAAGGAGTGTGCCGGCGAAGCCCTGGTGCCGATCATCTTCCTGACCTCGCTGACCGAGGGCGAGGCGCTGGTGCGCTGCCTGGAGGCCGGCGGCGACGACTTTCTCGCCAAGCCCTACAACCGGGTCATCCTCGAAGCCAAGATCAAGGCCATGGATCGCCTGCGCCGCCTGCAGAGCACGGTGCTGCAGCAGCGCGACCTGATTGCCAAGCACAACGAGCATCTGCTCACCGAGCAGCGGGTGGCCAAGGCGGTATTCGACAAGGTTGCCCACTCGGGTTGCCTGAGTGCGGCCAACATTCGCTATATGCAATCGCCGTATGCGCTGTTCAATGGTGACCTGTTGCTGGCGGCGTTCAAGCCGTCGGGCGGTATGCATGTGTTTCTCGGCGACTTCACCGGTCATGGCTTGCCGGCGGCGATCGGCGCCATGCCGTTGGCCGAAGTGTTTTACGGGATGACGGCCAAGGGTTACTCCATGGCGGAAATCCTTCCGGAGATGAACAGCAAGCTCAAGCGCATCCTGCCGGTCGGGGTGTTCTGCTGCGCCACCATGCTCAACCT
>JAIERF010000373.1 GCA_019747075.1 Pseudomonadaceae bacterium | reverse complement strand
TTATCGATTTTCTCCAGGGCCGCAATCATTTGTCGGTAATCGGCGCTGTTCCACGGACGCTGCACGTCGGGGATTTTTTCGCCAAGGTAGAACAGCTCTGCTGCACCTACAGGCGCGCATAAAACCAGTAAAAGGATGGCCAGCGGCCAGAGCGGGCGGCGTGTTAGCTTCATCGGCGATCAGCAGTCCGGAGGGTGAGGGCGAGGCCAAGAGTAACCAGCTCGAGGGCCGTCGTCACCCGCGCCTTGGTTGGGAGCAAATAATGATGCAACTGGATGGCGCACAGCCGGGTGCGGTGCGCGCGGTATTCGAGGACTTGGGCGGCTACGGAGCAGTCGCGCGTGAGCAGAGTGGCGGGGTGGAAGGGCCGTTGGTTGGCCATTTGCAACGCACCAATATCCAGTTGGCGGCGATCCCGGTGTTTGCCAGTAAGGGCCTGGTCGAGACCACGGTGAATGATTTGCTGGTGGCGGCCAAGGTCTCGCGGCGCACCTTCTACAAGTACTTCAACAACAAGATGGATGTGCTCGAAGGCATCTACCAGACCGCTGTCTCGTTGCTGTTGGCGCGCTTTCGCGATATGCAGTACGCCACCGGCAGCTCGCCGGCCTGGCTGCGCAGCATGGTGTCGCTGTTCTTCGATTACCACTTGGCTGTGGGGCCGATCATTCGCCTCATGCAAGAGGAAGCGCTGCGGGCCGATTCGCCCTTGGCGGCCCATCGGCAACGGGCTCACCTGGAAATGGTCGAGCTGCTGACCGAGCGGTTGCATGACCCGCATTCGACACGTGATCCGTTGACTTATCGGGCGTTGATCTGGGCCCTGGAAGCCGCCTCGCTGGAGCTACTTGGCAGTGCGGCCAAGCGTGCGGACATCGAGCGGGCCAAGGCGGTACTGGGTGATTTATTGATCGCCTCGTTGTGTCCCGAACCCCCTCCGGCCGCTTGAGCGACACACCCTTCGGCTGGGCGCAACATCCCCGGTGTGCATGCTCTGATAGCCGCTCATAACAACAACAGTATTGATGAGGTGCTTGCATGTCGAACGCTCAAACTGCCCTGCAACCGCCCTTGGCGGCCGGGGTCGCGCGCCTGGGTTTTGGTCCGCTGTCGCTGGCGGGCCTGAAGGACCGCTACGCTCATCCGGACAGCGGCTCGCGGTTTATTGAACTGGGCGGTTTCAATGTTCACTACCGCGATGAAGGCGACCGTAACAAGCCAGCGTTGGTGCTGATCCATGGGGTTGTTGCTTCATTGCACACCTGGGATGACTGGCTGCCAGCCTTTGCCGCGGACTACCGGGTGATTCGTTTCGATGTGCCTGGCTTTGGCCTCACCGGCCCGGCGCCAGATGGCGTTTATTCGGCCGAGCGCATGATCGAGGTGTTCGACTTGCTGCTGGATCACCTGGGCGTCAGTCAGGCGTCTCTGGTTGGCAATTCCCTGGGTGGCTATATCGCCTGGAACTATGCCGTGCTCAAACCTGCGCGGGTAAACAAGTTGGTACTGATCGATCCTGCCGGTTACCCGATGGCCAAGGTGCCATGGATGATCGCCTCCGCTGCCTTGCCAGGCGCCACGCTGGCGATGCCGCTGTGGATGCCGCGGGCGTTGATCGCCCAGGGCGTGAAGGAGGTTTACGGTGACCGTGGGCGGATCAAGTCGGGGGTCATCCAGCGCTATTACGACCTCAGTCGCCGCCCCGGCAATCGCAAATCGATGATGCAGATCTTCCGTGTGCTGCTGCA
>JAIERF010000081.1 GCA_019747075.1 Pseudomonadaceae bacterium | reverse complement strand
CCGGTCGGTTGGCTGTTTGCCTTGGTCAGTGCCGCTGCGCTGTGTTGGGGCGCCTGGCAGCTGGGTGGCTGGCAGGCTCGCGAAGCCGAGCGCGGGGCCTTGCAGGTGCTGCATGAGCAGGCTTTTGAGCGCAGTCGGCACTTTTATGGCGAGCTGTTCAAGCATCTGCAGGCTCTAGAAGGCGTGTCCTTGCAGAGCTGCGGTGCAGCCCAGCACGAGCAACTGTACAACTTGCGCCGGCACCTGTTGTACGTGCGCGAGATCGGTTATCAGCCGCCTGACGGGCCGGTTTGTGGTTCGGGCCGGCTACCGACACTCAGTGAGCTGCAGGGCTATCAGCACTGGGGTTTCGACAGCGTGAAGTTGTGGTGGTCGCCAGGCAAGCTGGATGACTCAGAATTACCGTCTCTGGTAATGGGCCGTAACGGCTACCTGCTGGCCTCCAGCCTTACCTACCTGCGCGATCAAATGTCCATGCCGGCCGGTCTTGAGGCCTTGGTGATCGGCCCTACGGGCGAGCAAGTACTGGATTTTATCGGCGCCAGCATCAGCCCGACCGAGGAACAACGACTCGCTATGGCGGCGCCGAACCAGTTACTGATTGGCAAGCAACGGGTGTATTTCACCGGCCCTGGCAATAGCTATGGCATGCGCCTGCTGGTCAGCGCCGATCCAGCTCGCCTACAGAATTTACTCTGGAAATACCGACTGCTCTGGACCGTGGTGGCGCTGTTGCTGGCCGGCTTGCTGGGCCGTCTTGCTGCCTTACAGCTGCGCCGTGATCAGTCTCTGGAGCGCGCCCTGCAAATGGCCCTGCGACGTGGCGAGCTGGAGGTCGATTACCAGCCGCTGGTGGACCTGCACAGCCGTCGCTGTCTGGGCGCAGAGGCGCTGGTGCGCTGGCGCCGCGCTGATGGCCAGCGGGTGCGCCCGGACCTGTTTATTCCTCAGGCGGAAGACAGCGGGCAGATCTGCGCGATCACCCAGCGGGTCATCGAACTGGTCCTGAGCGAGCAGTCTGAGCTGCTCAAGCAGTACCCGCAGCTGTATATCTCGGTCAACCTGGCGGCCGCCGATATTCGCGACGGTGCCTTTGTTGCTCATGCCCAGCGCCTGCTGAGCGAATATGGGGTGCCCGCGCAGCAGTTGTTGTACGAGGTGACCGAGCGTGGTCTGGTTGATGTGCAACTGGCCAGTAGTCTGCTGCAGGCCCAGCGCGACAGCGGTCACCGGATCGCCATCGACGACTTTGGCACCGGCTATTCCAGCTTGTCCTACCTGCAGCAGTTGCCGGTGGATGTGCTGAAAATTGATAAGAGCTTTGTCGATACCCTGGGCTCCGAGGCGGCCAGCAGCCCGGTGGCCCCGCACATCATCCAGATGGCTCGCGAACTCGGCCTCAAGGTGATTGCCGAGGGCATCGAACGTGAGGAGCAGGCGCGGCTGTTGACGGCCCTTGGCGCCCATATTGGCCAGGGCTGGCTATTTGCCAAGGCGCTGGACGCGGCGAGCTTTCGCGCCTTCGTTGCCGAGCATGGCTGAGGCGGTGCACGCTGGTCGCCCTTTCGTCCGTCAGCTGGGTATTATCGCCGCCTGACTGAAGGGGTAAACAACGATGCTTAATGGCCTGTGGCTGGGATTTTTCGTGGTGGCGACGCTGGCGGCGCTGGCGCGCTGGCTGGGCGGTGACCCCGGCGTGTTTGCTGCCATGGTGGAAAGCCTGTTCGCCATGGCCAAGCTGTC
>JAIERF010000173.1 GCA_019747075.1 Pseudomonadaceae bacterium | reverse complement strand
TCGAGTACTACGCTGCGCATAAAAAGTCCTACCGCGTTTTCAATTCATCAACGCCACGATTGGCCAACTGGTCGGCGCGCTCGTTGCCTGGGTGACCGGTATGGCCGCGCACCCACTGCCAGGTGATCTGATGCCGATTAACCTGCTCATCCAGCTGCTGCCAAAGGTCGACATTCTTTACCGGCTGCTTGGCGGCGGTTTTCCAGCCGCGCTTTTTCCAGTTGGGCATCCATTCCTGAATGCCCTGCATCACGTACTGGGAGTCGGTCACCAGGCGCACCTGGCATTCGCGCTTGAGTTCGGCCAGGGCACGGATCGCCGCGGTCAACTCCATACGGTTATTGGTGGTCTCGCGCTCGCCACCCCAGAGTTCTTTCTCTACGCCCTTGAAAATCATCAAGGCGCCCCAGCCCCCGGGGCCAGGATTACCTTTGCAGGCGCCGTCGGTGTAAATCTCAACCTGTTCGCTCATGACTGCTCTTAATTAGGGTTCCGCGTCGCGTCGACTGACCTTGGCCACCGGCATGGGCAGCAACTTGCCCATGCTGGCGCGCGGTGCCTGACGCAAGGGCCGCAAACCCACCACGAGTTTGCGCGCCACTAATAGATAGAAGCCGCCGCCAGGCATTTGCCAAGCGTTGCCCAGGGGTTCCAGGCCGGCCAAACGGGATTGCCAGCGGTTCGCGGCAAGCGGCGGACGATAGCATCCGAAGCGGCGTTTCTCCAGCGCAAAGCCCAGCAGGTGCAGCCAGTCGCTGACCCGCGCGGGGGCGATACAGCGGGCTTGGCGCAAGGCATCGCGGGCCAGCAGATGGCGCAATCCCCAGGCACTCCAGGGGTTGATGCCGACGATCAGCAGATGCCCGCCAGGGCGCACGCTGCGCGCCGCTTCACGCAGCAGACCATGGGGCGACAGGCTGAAATCCAGGCCGTGCTGCAGCACCACCACGTCGGCGGCATGTTCACCCAGAGGCCAGGCCTGTTCTTCGCAAGCAATTTCCACCCCGCTGAAGGGGGCGCCCACGCGCACGCTGCGCTGGATCTGCGCCGCCACCGGCACCTGCACGCCCGGCCCGTAATGGACCAGATAACCGCCAAAAAACCGTGCCAGCTCGGCCTCCAGCAGCGGTCGCTGCTGCTCCAAGAGCAGCTCACCCAATGGGCCGCCCAACCACTGGCGGGCCTGGCCCTGCAAACGCAGCCAATCGGGGTCAGCCTGGGCAAACGCCTGTTCAATCATTGCCGTCTCCTGAGCGGGAACTACCGCTAAGATGCACCACAACTTTCAGCTTAGCGAACCCCGTGATGATACTGATCGAAGCCCTGCCAGCCTTCACCGACAATTATCTCTGGTTGTTACAAGACCCAGCCAGTCAGCGCTGCGCCGTAGTCGACCCGGGCGATGCCGTGCCGGTACTAGCCTGGCTGAATGCCCATCCGGGCTGGCAACTGAGCGACATCCTGATCACCCATCATCACCCCGACCATGTCGGTGGTGTGTTGCAGTTAAAAGCTCAGACTGGTGCGCGGGTCTGGGGCCCGGCGCGGGAAACCATTCCCGGCCGCGATGTAGCACTCAAGGATGGCGATGTGATTCAAGTGCTCGGCCTGGATTTACAGGTTATCGACGTGCCCGGCCACACCCTCGGCCATATCGCTTACTACCAGGCCGCGGCCGAGCCGCGCCTGTTCTGCGGCGACACCCTGTTTGCCGGAGGCTGCGGGCGAATTTT
>JAIERF010000289.1 GCA_019747075.1 Pseudomonadaceae bacterium | reverse complement strand
TCGTCGTCGGCGTACTTGGGCACTTCGGCACCGGCCAGACGGGCCGACACGCCGCGGGCGAAGTCGGCGGCAATCTGCACCTGCCGGCTCAGGGCAAACATGTCCGGGAACAGGCGCGCCTGCAGCAGGGCGTTGGGCTCGATGCTCTTGCTGCTGGCATGGGCTTCGGCCTTGTGCAGCAGGTCGCTGAGGCTGCCGAGCATCTGCTTGAACACGGGGATTGAGGCGGCGTACAGGGAAATAGTCATGGCATGCTCCAGGGTCAAAGTGGGGGCGAGTATAACGATTGCCGCGACCGCCAAGGCAGGCGTGTTCGTCGCGGCATGTTGCGTGCGCTGCTGGCCATTGGTCGGCTGGCGCCGGGTAAAGTTCAAGTTTGCTGTGATGGGGCCGCCAACAAGGCGTGTTTCTCTAACCCGGTACACCGCCATGACTACCTTGGCCTCGCTTTCCCCCGGTGCCGCCCGCGCACCGCTGTCCAGTACCCAGTCCACTGCCCGTGGCAGTGTCGATGCTCAGCAAACCCTGGCCAATCGCCTGGCCGAACGTCTGGGTCTGCAACCGGGCGCCTTGGCCGGCAAGGCCAGCGACTACAGCCCGGAAAAAGTCGCTGAGCGGGTTCTCGGCTTTATCGACCAGCGCTTGCGCAGCGAAGCCGCTGGCGGCGCGGATTCAGCGCAACTGCAAAAAGTCCTCAGCCAGGCCCGTGATGGTGTCGAGCAGGGCTTTGCCGAGGCGCGCAAGATTCTCGATGGGTTGGGCGTGCTCGGTGGCCAGGTGGCGGCCAATATCGACGACACCTACAAGCGCATTCAGGCCGGTTTTGCCGGCCTCGATCAGGCCTACGCCACGCCGCCCGCTACGACCACGACCGGCAGCACCGCTGTCGCGGCCTACAGCGAACGCTTTGCCGCCCAGGCGCAAACCTTCGAGCTGAACATCACCACCCGCGATGGCGATAAATTGCGCATCGCCGTCGCCCAGGCCTCCGCCAGTTACTCGCAAACCAGCGTGGCCGCCGCCAGCAATGGCAGTGGCAGCGCCGTACAAATCAACCAGCAGTCCAGCAGCCTGCAGATGGCCGGTTTTCAGGTCAGCATCGAGGGCGAGCTGGATGATGAGGAGCGCGCGGCCCTGGACAAACTGTTTGGCCAGGTGGCGGAGCTGTCCGACAAGTTCTACGCCGGCGATATCGGCGGCGCCTTCGACCAGGCCATGAAACTGCAACTGGATGGCGAGCAGCTGGCCTCCATGTCCCTGCAACTGACCCAGACCCGCGTGCGCCAGGCCACCGATGCCTACAGCGCCGTGGCCGAGGAGGGTGGCCAGGCGGCCAGTGCCGTCAACGCCAGCCTGATCGACTATGCCCAAGGCTTGCTGGAAGCCCTGCGCAGCAGCGCCGAGGCCAGCGACAATGGCCGTGGCACCCTGGAGCAAATGCTGCATGGCGTGTTCAGCCTCGACGAGCGTTTCGACGCCAAGCGTCTGGACAAGGCCGACAGCTTCAACCAGAGCCTGCTCGACGGCCTGCAGAACCTTGTGTCGCCGAGCGTCGACAGCCCTGCCAGCGCCGAGTAAGCGCGCTAAACTGCGCCTCTGAGAGAGCTTGGAGGCGCCATCATGATTCCTGAATGCCAACTGTTCGGCACCCTCGGCTGCCACCTCTGCGAGGTGGCCGAGTCGGTGCTGCTGCCCTTCGTTGAACATGGTCTGCTGGT
>JAIERF010000337.1 GCA_019747075.1 Pseudomonadaceae bacterium | reverse complement strand
GGCTCGCAAGGCATCGGCTTTGCCATTCCGAGCAAACTGGCCCTGGAGGTGATGAACGCCATCATCGAACACGGCCGGGTGATTCGTGGCTGGCTCGGTATCGAAGTGCAACCGCTGACCCCGGAGCTGGCTGAGTCCTTCGGCCTGGAGGGTCGCCCCGGCATCGTGGTGGCAGCGATCTACCGCAACAGCCCGGCCGAACGTGCCAACCTGCAGCCCGGCGACATCATCCTCAGCATCGACGGCCAACCGGCCAGCGACGGGCGCAAGAGCATGAACCTGGTGGCCCAGGCCAAGCCCGGCGAAGAGGTGAGCATCGCCATCGTGCGTAATGGCCAGGCACTGGAGTTGCGCACCGAAATCGGCTTGCGCCCACCGGTCAGCAACAGCGAGAACAAATAAGTCTCACCACCATAAAAAACGGCGCCCTGGGGCGCCGTTTTTTTATTCAGCCTTCACTCAGGCCAGGCACACAGCCAAGGCATCCAACAGCGCCTGATTCTGCTCTGACGTGCCGATGCTGATGCGCAGGAACTGGGCGATACGTACCTGTTTGAAGTGCCGCACGATCACCCCGTGCTCACGCAGACCCGCCGCCAGCGCGGCCGCATCCTGCTGCGGATGGCGAGCGAAGACGAAGTTGGCCGCCGACGGCAGCACCTCGAAGCCAAGTTGCTGCAACTCAGCCACCAGCGCCTCGCGACTGTCGATCACCAACTGGCAGGTGTGAGTGAAGTAGGCCTGATCCTCGAACGCCGCCGCCGCACCGGCAATTGCTATGCGATCCAGCGGGTAGGAGTTGAAGCTGTTCTTGATCCGCTCCAGCGCCTCGATCAGGTCCGGATGGCCCACCGCCAAGCCAACGCGCAGGCCAGCCAGCGAGCGCGACTTGGAAAGGGTCTGGGTCACCAGCAAGTTCGGATACTGATTGACCAGGCTAATGGCGCTGACGCCACCGAAGTCGATATAGGCCTCGTCGACCAGCACCACGGTCTCTGGATTGGCCTTGAGCAGGCGTTCGATGGCCTCCAGAGCCAGCAGACAACCGGTGGGCGCATTAGGGTTGGGGAAGACGATGCCGCCGTTGGGCCGCGCGTAATCCTCAACGCGAATTTGCAATTGCTCGTCCAGTGCTACCGCTTCGAACGGAATGCCGTACAGACCGCAATAGACCGGATAGAAGCTGTAGCTGATATCCGGAAACAGCAGCGGCTGGCCGTGCTGGAACAGGCCATGGAACGCGTGCGCCAGCACTTCATCGGAACCGTTGCCGACAAACACCTGGGCAGTCTCTACCCCGTAGTAATCGGCCACCGCCTGCTTGAGGCGATCGCTGTTGGGGTCTGGATACAGGCGCAGGTCGTCATTCAATTCCGCCTGCATGGCTGCCAGCGCCTTGGGCGATGGACCATAGGGATTTTCGTTGGTGTTCAGCTTGACCAGCTTGGCCAGCTTGGGCTGTTCACCGGGCACGTAGGGCACCAGATCCTTGACGAAGGGACTCCAGAATTTGCTCATGCTTATTTCCCCTCAGCGTCAGGCGCAATACGGTATTCGGCGCTGCGGGCATGGGCGGTCAGCGACTCGCCACGGGCCAGCACCGAGGCCACTTTGCCCAGTTCCGAGGCACCAGCAGCCGAGCAGTAGATGATCGACGAACGCTTCTGGAAGTCATACACCCCCAGCGGCGAGGAGAAGCGCGCGGTGCC
>JAIERF010000016.1 GCA_019747075.1 Pseudomonadaceae bacterium | reverse complement strand
TTGAACTGCATGCCCATCACCCAGGCGTAGATCACCAGCGCCAGCGCTACCAGCAGCAAGCTGTGGCTGGCGATGCGCAGGGCCAGGGGCACACGCCGCTGGCGCAGGGCGTGGAAGATAAGCAGGAAGAAATTATCGGGTTTGACGGATGCGGGCCGGTTCACGGGGCTCGGCTCTTATTGAGGAAATTGCCGCGCAGTATAGCGAGCCGAGGGGGGAGGGCAAAGCACCGGGCATGCCCGGCGGCCGCGGAAAATGGTTAGAATGTGCGCCTTTTCCTCTGCGGGGAGCCTACCTTGCGCGAAATCGTCCTGATTAACATCACCGGTGAAGACCGTCCCGGTCTGACTGCCGCGATTACCGGTGTGCTGGCCCAAGGCGGGGTGAATATCCTCGACATCGGCCAGGCGGTCATCCATGACACCCTGTCGTTCGGCATTCTGGTGGAAATTCCGGATACCGAGGCGGCGTCCTCGGTGCTCAAGGATGTGTTGTTCACCGCTTACAAGCTGGACCAACAGGTGCGCTTCACACCGGTGGCCGAGGCCGATTACCAGCAATGGGTCGGTGCCCAGGGCAAGCCCCGGCATATCGTCACCCTGCTGACGCGCAAGGTCACGGCCGAGCAGTTGCAGCGGGTGAGCACCATCACTGCGCGCTACGGGTTGAATATCGACCATATCGATCGGCTGTCCGGGCGCATGCCGCTGGACACCCCTGAGAGCCAGGGCAAGGGCTGTATCGAGTTCTCGGTGCGCGGCGAGCCGGCCGATCCGGCGGCCCTGCGTGCAGAGTTCCTGAGCGTGGCCCAGGAACTGAATGTCGACATCGCCTTCCAGCGCGACTCGCTGTTCCGACGTAATCGGCGTTTGGCGGTGTTCGATATGGACTCGACGCTGATCGAGGCGGAAGTTATCGACGAGCTGGCCAAGGCCGCCGGAGTTGGCGAGCAGGTGGCAGAGATCACCGAGCGGGCGATGCGTGGCGAGCTGGATTTTCGCGCCAGCTTCAAGGAGCGTCTGGCCCTGCTTAAAGGCTTGCCGGAATCGGCGCTGGAAGAAGTTGGTGCCAGCCTGCGCCTGACCGAGGGGGCCGAAACCCTGTTCGCCGAACTCAAGCGCCTGGGGTACAAAACCGCGATTCTGTCCGGCGGCTTCAGCTACTTCGCCCACCAGTTGCAGGCCAAGTTGGGCATCGATTATGTGTTCGCCAACGAACTGCAGATCGTCGATGGCGCGCTGACTGGCGTGGCGGTGGAACCGATCGTCGATGCTCAGCGCAAGGCTGACCTGCTGCGCGAACTGGCGCACAAGGAAGGCCTGCGCCTGGAGCAGACAATTGCCGTGGGCGATGGCGCCAATGACTTGCCGATGCTGGGGCTGGCGGGTTTGGGTGTGGCGTTCCGCGCCAAGCCGCTGGTCAAGCAGTCGGCCAAGCAGGCGATTTCCACCCTGGGCCTGGACGGTATTCTCTATCTGCTGGGCTTTCGCGACCGCGACGGCCACGATTGAGCCGCCTGCATCGCCGATAAAAAACCGCCTTTCGGCGGTTTTTTATACCTGTGAAAATTACTCGTCGCCGGCGGTGAAGTCGTAGTCCATCGACTGGGTCGGCCCTTGCAGGTAGTAACCCTGAATGTAGTTGACCCCGGCCTGCCACAAGGTGGCCAGCACGCT
>JAIERF010000319.1 GCA_019747075.1 Pseudomonadaceae bacterium | reverse complement strand
GCCAATACCCTCAAGTATTTCGTCAACACCACGTTCAACTACCCGACCATGGCGGAAGCCTACCGGGTGGCGGCGTTCGACGGCCTCAACCGGCTTTTTTGAGCGGCTCCGGCCGGTGGCCTGAGCCGGGCGGGGTAGATCCGTTCAGTGACTCCCAGGCGTGGCGCTGGCCGAACCGGGAGAGTTTCTGAATCAGGCAATAAAAAACCGACCCATCGAGGTCGGTTTTTTATTGTGCGCAGTTTGGCTTTCAGCTTTTCAGGGTTTGCGCGGCCAAGCCGGGGAAGTCGGTGATTACGCTGTCCACACCGAAATCCGCCAGGCGGCGCATCAGGGCCGGTTCGTTGACCGTCCACACCGACACATGCAGGCCCTGGCGCTGGGCTTTTTGCAGGCGTTCCGGGGTGCACAGCGTCCAGTTCAGGGCCAGCAGGTCACAGCCGTAGTGCTTGGCCACTTTCAGTGGGTCGAGCCAGGCGTACTCGGCCACCAGCCCGCGGGACAAGTCCGGGGTCAGGCGCTCGAGGGCGCGCAGCACGACGCGGGAGCTGGAGGTTACGGTGACCTTGTCGAGCAGGCCGTAGCGCTCGACCAGTTCGCGGATCGCCAGGGCCATGCACGCGGCTTTGACCCGCGAGGCGCTTTTGACTTCCAGCTGCCAGTGGTCGAAGTCGCAGTGCTGGAACAGCTCTTCCAAGCGTGGGATCGGGCAGGGCTGCTTCCAGCCGGGGCCGCCCTGGCGTGCGTCGTAGCTCATCAGTTCGGCGGCGCTGTGCTGGCTGACTTTGCCGCGCCGGCCAGTGGTGTGTTTGAGTGTCGGGTCATGAATGACCATCAGTTCGCCGTCGCTGGACAGGTGCAGGTCCAGTTCGCAGCGTTTGACGCCGTGCTCCAGGCAGCGCTGGAAGCTGGCGAGGGTATTTTCCGGTGCTTCGCCTTTGGCGCCGCGGTGGCCGTAGATGACTGTCACGCTTGCTCCTTATTTAGCGGTACGGCAGGTGCCTTAAGGTTGTTCGCGCAACTGACGGCGCTCCAGGGCCTGCTTTTGCAGAATGTGGCGGGCCAACAGCTGGCGCTGGGCATCGGTCAGGGCCTCGAATTCGGTGCCGATCTCGAACTGGCCGTCGCTGCGCTCACGGCAGTTGATCACCTTGCCGCGCAACAGCAGACCCAGGCCCTGGGGCATAAGCACCATCTTGATGGCCAGGTGGGTGCCCGCCGGTATGGCCAGCAGGTTGTTGAAGCTGATGCCGCCCTCGGACATCGACACTCGCCGCGGTGCGCCGATATCGCGCAGCAGGTTCTGCGCCAGCGCCTGGCCGAGCAGGTCGATGCGCTTGTTGATCACTTTCAGGTAGTTGGCCAGGGTGCGATCGCGCTCACTGATATGGCGCAGCAGGTGCTGGGATTCGAAGTCCATCAGGTGTAAATCGCTGAGCAGATTGAACAGCGGCGAAGCGTCTTGCAGCACCTCGTTGGCCTGGGCGTTGGCGCCTGACAGAGGGGTGAAATCCAGTGCGATCGTGTCGTCTATACGGTAGTATTCGCGGCGATCATCTACGTCTTGTGTCGACATGGCGAACCCATGGCCTGAGTGGTTGTCAGAGTGTACGGCGCGCAGCCAGACCCTGCTAGCCGCATGGACTGAAAAGCGCCTGA
>JAIERF010000050.1 GCA_019747075.1 Pseudomonadaceae bacterium | reverse complement strand
TGGATGGACCATCCGTTCTGGAAAAGCCGCTTTCTGCTCGACAGCGAAAAAGACCTGCAGCGCCTGCAGGGCAGCGCCATCCGCGAGCTGTGGATCGACACCGAGAAAGGCCTGGACGTGCCCGGTGGCGAGAGCGCCGCGCAGGTGGCGGCCAGCACTGAGGCGCGCTTGCTGGCGGCCGAGCGGGAACCGGCGGCCAAGCCGCAGACTGACCTCGGCGACGAGATGGGTCGGGCGCTAAAACTCTGCGCGCGCAGCAAGGAACGCCTGGCCAGCCTGTTCGCCGAGGTGCGCAGCGGCGCGCCGCTGGATGGCCCGCAGCTGGAGGCCCAGGTCGAGGACATCGGCGAGTCGTTGAGCCGCCATCCCCACGCCTTGATCAGCCTGGCGCGGCTGCGCGCCGCCAGCGATTACCACTACCTGCATGCCCTGGCGGTGTCGGCGTTGATGATTGCTCTGGCGCGCCAGCTGGGTCTGAGTGACGAGCTGGTGCAGGAAGCCGGGGTCGCCGGCCTGCTGCATGACCTGGGCGAGGCGCTGATGCCGGCCGAGTTGCTTAACAGTCCGGGCAAGCTCAGTCGTATCGATACCACCCTGCTGCGCGACCATCCGGCCCTGGGCGCCGAAACTCTGGCCAAGCAGGGTTTCAGCGCGGCTTTGGTGGATGTTTGCCTGCATCACCATGAGAAACCCGACGGCAGCGGCTATCCGCATCGCCTGCAAGGCGAGCAGATTGGCCTGTTGGCGAAGATGTGCGCGATCTGCGATGTGTACGACGCCCTGACCTCCGACCGCCCGTATCAGAAGGGCCTGGACCCGGCCGAGGCGATGCGCAAGATGGCCGAGTGGTGCCCGGCGCAGTTCGACGACGGCATCTTCCGCGCCTTCGTCAAAGCCCTCGGCATCTACCCTACCGGCTCGCTGGTGCGCCTGGAAAGCGGGCGCCTGGGGGTGGTGCTGGAGCAGCATCCGCAGTCGCTGCTGACGCCCAAGGTCAAGGTGTTCTTCTCGGCCAAGTCGAAGGCGCCGATCCCCCAGGAGGTGCTCGACCTGAGCAAATTGGTGGGGCGTGAGCGGATTGTCGGCCGCGAGGCGGAAGAGGATTGGGGCTTTCGTAACCTGGAAGAACTCTGGTCCGGCGAGCGCAAAGGGCGCAATACCCTGTTCGGCTAGGCACCTTTACTGCCGAAGCCGGTCTATAGCTGCGTCGATCAGCGGTCCGTGACCGTTGTCCCTGAACCCTGGAGTTGTGCATGAAAGCTGTTGTGTTGCTGTCTGCCCTGTTATCCCTGCCGGTCCTGGCCGCCGAGCCGACCCTTTACGGGCGTTACGAGTACCTGCAGCTGGCGGAGCTGGGCAAAACCCTCAAGGCCAAGATGGACACCGGCGCCTACACCGCTTCGCTGTCGGCCCGTGATATTCAGCGCTTCAAGCGTGAGGGCGAGGAGTGGGTGCGTTTTCGCCTGGCCGCCGACGGCGCCGATGACACCCTTTACGAGCACCGTCTGGCGCGCATCAGCAAGATCAAGAATCGCGCCGACGAAGGCGACGACGAGCCGGCTGCGGCCGACGTGTCCAAGCGCCCGGTGATCGATCTGCAACTGTGCCTGGGCCATGAGCTGCGCACCGTCGAGGTCAACCTCGC
>JAIERF010000263.1 GCA_019747075.1 Pseudomonadaceae bacterium | reverse complement strand
TCCAGCCGGTCACAGAACGGATTGCCGGCATAGGCCAGCCAGCTCAGGCGCGGCAGTTGCAGCAACCACTGCGGCAGAGCGTCGAGCTGGTTGGCGGCGATGCGCAGCAGCTCCAGGTTGTGGCAGTGCGCCAGGCTGGCCGGCAGTTCGCGTAGGCGGTTGCCGGCCAGCATGAGTTTTTGCAGCTGCTGGCACTGGCCCAGTGCTTCGGGCAGCTGTTCGAGCTGGTTGTCGGTGAGGATCAGCCAGCGCAGCTTGGCGGGCAGGGCGGCCGCCGGCAGGTGGCGGATCTGGTTGGCCTTGAAACCGACCATCTCCAGCTGCGGGCATTGGCCCAGCACGGCGGGTACTTCGGTGAAAGTGTTATCGGAACAAAACAGCACGCGCAGTTTGTGCAGGCGCGGCAGGTCGTCAGGCAGGCGGCTGAGCTGGTTGCCGGACAGGTTGAGCACTTCCAGGCTGTCAGCCAGGCTGAAGATGGCCTCGGGAAACTCGGTCAGGTCGCAGGCCAGGTCGAGGCGGGTAATGCCGGCCAATTCGCCGCGGTGCAGTTGTTCAAGGCTGTGCATGGGTCATATCAAAGGGCGGCGGCAAAAACTGAGTGCAACACCTGACCTTTCCGGTACGGTGCTGCCCCTATGTTTTATTCCGAACTCAGCGTTGAAGAGCGCGCCACCATTCAAATCGGTCATGCCCAAGGCTTCAGCCTGCGCAGGATTGCCCGCCTGATCAACCGCTCCCCTTCGACCATCAGCCGGGAGCAGCGCCGCAATAGGGACGCCAGTGGCGGCTACTCGGCCCGCGTGGCCCAGCAGCTGATGCAGGCCCGCCGTCAGGCTTGTCGACCGATGCGAAAGCTGTTGCCGGGTAGCGAGCGCTTCGAGTTGGTGGCCCATATGCTGCGTGAGCGTTTGTCTCCCGAACAGATTGCCGGCAAGCTGCGCAGTATGAACATGCCCAATCTCAGAGATGCCTACGTCTGTCGCGAGACGATCTACAACGCGATCTATGCCCTTCCGGTCGGCGAGCTGCGTAAGGAGCTGATCATCTGCCTGCGCCAAAGCAAGACGACGCGCAGACCGCGCTCTGGCGGCGTGGATCGGCGCGGCCAGATCCCTGACATGGTCAGCATTCATGTGCGCCCACCGGAGATCGAAGACCGGCAGATGCCGGGGCATTGGGAAGGAGACCTGATCAAGGGCAAGGCCAACGCCTCATCCGTAGGCACGCTGGTGGAGCGCACCAGTGGCTACCTGATGCTGGTGAAGATGAATGACGCGACGGCAACCTCGGCGATGGAGGGCTTCAGCGCGGCGCTCAATGGCATGCCGCTGGCGATGCGCAAGAGCATGACCTACGACCAGGGTCGGGAGATGGCGCGGCACGCTGAGATCACCCAGAAAACCGGCGTGGCGATCTTCTTCTGCGACCCACATAGCCCTTGGCAGCGCGGCAGCAACGAAAACATCAACGGCCTGATCCGCCAGTACTTGCCCAAGGGCACGGACTTGTCGGTACACAGCCAGGAGGAACTGGATGCCATCGCTCTGCAACTGAACATGCGGCCGCGTAAGCGCTTCGACTTCAAGTGCCCCATCGAAGTTATGGGTGAGGTGATGCAGA
>JAIERF010000090.1 GCA_019747075.1 Pseudomonadaceae bacterium | reverse complement strand
TCGCTAACAACTCCAGCGGCATGTGCTGCGGCACGGCGCAGAACAGCTATCACACCCTGGCCGGCATGCGCCTGATTCTGGCCGACGGCAGCGTACTCGATAGCGAAGACCCACTCAGCGTGGCGCGCTTTCACGCCAGCCATGGCGAGCTGCTGGAGCAACTGACCGAACTGGGCCGGCAGACCCGCGCCAACACCGAACTGGCCGCCAAAATTCGGCATAAATACCGGCTGAAAAACACTACGGGCCTGTCACTCAATGCCCTGATCGACTACGAGCTGCCGCTGGATATCCTCAGCCACCTGATGGTCGGTTCAGAAGGCACCCTGGGCTTTATCAGCTCGGTCACCTACCACACCGTGCCGGACCACCCGCACAAGGCCAGCGCTCTGGTGGTCTTCCCCGATGTGCAGAGCTGCTGCCACGCCGTGACTGTACTGAAAAGCCAGCCGGTGTCGGCAGTGGAATTACTGGATCGGCGCAGCCTGCGCTCGGTCGAGAACAAGGCAGGCATGCCCGCGTGGGTCAAGGCGCTGTCCGCCAACGCCTGCGCCTTGCTGATCGAATCCCGCGCCGCCAGCCAGGCGCTGCTGCAGGAGCAGTTGGCGCAGATCATGGCCTCCATCGCCCACTTCCCGGTGGAAAAACAGGTCGACTTCAGCAGTGACCCCGTCGTCTATGAGCAGCTGTGGAAGATCCGCAAGGACACCTTCCCCGCCGTCGGCGCCGTGCGCCAGACCGGCACCACGGTGATCATCGAAGACGTGACCTTCCCGGTCGAACAGCTGGCCGCAGGCGTCAATCGTCTGCTGGAACTGTTCGACAAACACCACTACGACGAAGCGATCATTTTCGGCCACGCCCTGGAAGGCAACCTGCACTTCGTCTTCACCCAAGGCTTCGACACGCCTGAGCAAGTGGCGCGCTACTCGGCCTTTATGGACGAAGTGACGCAACTGGTGGCGGTCGAGTTCGGCGGCTCACTGAAGGCCGAGCACGGCACCGGGCGCAACATGGCGCCCTTCGTCGAACTGGAATGGGGCAGCGATGCCTACCAGCTGATGTGGACGATCAAACACCTGCTCGACCCCCACGGCATCCTCAACCCCGACGTGGTGCTGTCGGTTGACCCGCAGATCCACCTCAAACACCTGAAGCCGCTACCGGCCGCCGACGAGATCGTCGACAAGTGCATCGAGTGCGGCTTCTGCGAGCCGGTCTGCCCGGCCAAGGGCCTGACCCTCAGCCCGCGCCAGCGCATCGTCATCTGGCGCGACATCCAGGCCAAACAGCGCGTCGGTATCGACACCACGGAGCTGGAACAGGCCTATCAGTACCAGGGCATAGATACCTGCGCCGCTACCGGTCTGTGCGCCCAGCGCTGCCCGGTGGGCATCAATACCGGCGATCTGGTGCGCAAGCTACGCGCCCGTGACGCGCACCATGCCGGCACCGCCAACTGGCTGGCCGGCCACTTTGCCAACGCGCTAGCCGGCACACGACTGACGCTGATGGCGGCAAACGGCGTCCGCCAACTGCTCGGCGCACCACGCTTGGCCAAAGCCTCCAGCGTGCTACGCAGCCT
>JAIERF010000399.1 GCA_019747075.1 Pseudomonadaceae bacterium | reverse complement strand
TTGGCGTAGCTGGCAGCCAGCTCGGCAACGTCGAAAGGGTGGCTCATCAGGCGGTTTCCTAGTGGTAATGGCGCTGCGCGCTCTGTGCCGGCGATGGTAGCAAAAAGCGGTTATGCGCCTAAATAACTAACTGCCTATATCAAGCTTCATTAAGGATATAAGCCGCGCGTTGCACCGCGCCCGATGAGCCGCTAGAGTGCCGCCTAATTTTTATCCCCCCGAGGAGTGTCCCGTGGAAATTGCCTGTCTCGACCTGGAAGGTGTGTTGGTTCCGGAAATCTGGATTGCCTTCGCGGAAAAAACCGGCATTGAAGCGCTGAAAGCCACCACTCGGGATATTCCCGACTACGACGTGCTGATGCAGCAGCGTTTGCGCATTCTTGATGAGCACGGCTTGAAGCTGGCAGATATTCAGGAAGTGATTGCTACCTTGCAGCCGCTGGAGGGCGCCATTGAATTCGTCAACTGGCTGCGTGAGCGCTTCCAGGTGGTGATTCTGTCGGACACTTTCTACGAGTTCTCCCAGCCGCTGATGCGTCAGTTGGGCTTCCCGACCCTGCTGTGCCACAAGCTGATCACCGATGAAACCGATCGCGTTGTCAGCTATCAGCTGCGCCAGAAAGACCCCAAGCGGCAGTCGGTGATCGCCCTGAAGAGCCTCTACTACCGCGTAGTGGCTGCTGGTGACTCGTACAACGACACCACCATGCTGGCCGAGGCCCATGCCGGGATTCTGTTCCATGCCCCGGAAAACGTGATCCGCGAGTTCCCGCAGTTCCCGGCGGTGCATACCTTCGATGACCTCAAGCGCGAGTTCATCAAGGCATCCAATCGCGAGCTGAGCCTCTAAGGCATCTGCGCTGGATAAAAAAGGCCCGCTTTTGCGGGCCTTTTTTGTGGGTGCTGCTCAGGTTCGCTGTTTACACATGGCAGCGCTTTGGTAGGCGTGGTTTCGCCGCGAAATTCGCGGCTGAAGCCGCTCCTACGGCAGAGCGCTGGCGTCGCCCTAGAGACTTTCCAGGGTGTCGAGCAGCACCTTTACCTTGGTGATGGACTCCTGGTACTCGGCCTGCCATTGGGAGTCGGCCACGATGCCGCCGCCGCCCCAGCAGCTGATCTGCCCGTCCTTGACCAGCAGGCTGCGGATGGCAATCGAGCTGTCCATTTCGCCGCGTACATCCAGGTACAGCAGTGAACCGCAATACAGGCCGCGGCGGCTGGGCTCCAGCTCATCGATGATCTGCATGGCGCGGATCTTCGGGGCGCCGGTGATCGAGCCGCCAGGGAAGCTGCCGGCGATCAGGTCCAGGGCATCTTTGTCGGCGGCCAGTTCGCCGGTCACGCTGCTGACCAGGTGATGGACGTTGGGATAGCTCTCCAGGGCAAACAGCTCGGGCACCCGCACTGAACCCGTGCGGCAGCTACGGCCGAGGTCGTTGCGCAGCAGGTCGACAATCATCAGGTTTTCGGCGCGGTCCTTGGCGCTGGCCAGCAGCTCGTCGGCCATGGCCGCATCTGCGCCGGGCTCGCTATGCCGCGGCCGGGTGCCCTTGATCGGGCGGGTTTCCACCGCGCCCTGGTGCAG
>JAIERF010000239.1 GCA_019747075.1 Pseudomonadaceae bacterium | reverse complement strand
CGATTAAGGTGCAGGCTGTTGCCCTTGTCGGCGCCCAGGTGCAGGGCGACGTACTTGATCAGCGGGCGGGTCGCGGGCGACAGCTGATACTCGTTATAAAAATTACGCAGCAGCATCAGCACTTCCCAGTGCTCGACGTTCAGGTGCAGGTCTTCGCGCTCGGCCAGAGCTTCGGCTGCCGCGGGTGACCAGTCGTTGAGGTCGAGCAGAAAGCCCTCTTTATCCAGGGCAATGTTCTGGCCATTCACGAGCAGTGCATTCATAGCCAGCTGTTGACCTTGGCGTAGCTGAGGGTCAGTTCAACAAACGCCGGATAATCCAGGCGTTTGACCCGACGGGGCAGCTCACTGAGGGCACGCGCCTGCAGGTCTTCGTCGAGGGCGAACAGGGCGATACTTTCGGGCATCAACTCCAGTGCCTGACGCTGGGCGGTGCCGGGTTGCAGTGCATACACCGCATCGCCGCTGAGCAGCAGGCCGTCGTGGCTGCCGAGCAGGCGCAGGCAACTGCTCAGGCGACTGTCGGTGAAGGGCGAGTGGGCAAGCAGATGCAAGGTGGTCATCAGAGCGTCATCACCAGGTCGTAACGGCCAATCAGGGCGCAGATGGCCTGATCGTCCAGAGGTTCTACCGCCAGGTTAAGGGTTAGCGGGTCGAGACCGCGCTCCTGCAGGCTGCGGCTGCTGGCATACAGGGCTTCGACACCAAACAGCGGCAGGGCCTGCAGGTTGGCAGTCAGGTCTTTCTGTTGCAGTTGGGCCGGTTGTTGCGTCGGGCACAGTTGCAGCACGCCATCATCGAGAAACAGCAAGGCCAGTGGCAGGTCGAAGGCGCCGCCGGCCAGGGCGATATCCAGCGCCTCGCGAGCACCGGGGCCGCTCCAGGGAGCCTGACGGCTGATCAGCAGCATGGATTTAGCCATCTCAATGGCCTCCGAAGCAGATCAAGCGGTCACTCAATTGTGCCGCTTCGTGCAGTTGGCCCAGACCAGAAAGCTCCCAGTCTTGTCCCAGGTTGGCGGCGCTGCGGCTGTAGCGGTCGGCTTCTTCCTGGTTGAGTACGCCACGGCGCAGGGCGGCGGCAATGCACACCACGCCATCGAGCTGCTGTTCGCGGACGAAGTCGCTCCATTCGCGACTCAGGTCCAGTTCATCCTGTGGCGTGACCACCGTCTGCGAGGCGCTGTGCACGCCTTCCTGATAGAAAAACAGGCGGCTGATCTCATGGCCGCCGGCCAGTACGGCCTGAGCAAAGCGCAGGGCGCGGCGCGAGGACGGCGCGTGGGGCGGGGCGAACAGAGCGATGGCGAATTTCATGCAAAATCAACTTGGCAGGACGCGTGAAACGAATGATAAAGCCTGCGCTTGAGCTTGCGGGAATAAAAAGCTGAGTAGGGGGCGCCGCTGTTTGAGGCTGTAGACAGTCCGCGGGGCTATTGGAGGCAGTAAAAAGCGAGGGGCGGGTGGCAGGGTAATGGCTGAGTCGTCAGCCATTACCCTGCTGTTGCCCGGTGAGCCTCTTGGTCAGGCGAGCTGCAAGAGGCGTGTTGCGGGGCGTATCAGTTCTGCCAGCGTTTCAACACC
>JAIERF010000253.1 GCA_019747075.1 Pseudomonadaceae bacterium | reverse complement strand
ACGCGCTCGAAGAACTCCAGCTCCACGCACTGGGCGGTGGGGTTGGACGGGAAGCCGAGAATCATCATCTTCGGCTTGGGGATGCTTTCGCGGATGGCCTTTTCCAGCTCGACGAAAAAGTCCACGCCGGGAATCAGCGGTACGGAACGTACCTGGGCGCCGGCAATCACTGCGCCGTAGATATGAATCGGATAGCTGGGGTTGGGTACCAGCACGGTATCGCCATGATCCAGGGTGGCTAGCATCAAGTGCGCCAGGCCTTCCTTGGAGCCGATGGTGACAATGGCCTCGCTGTCCGGGTCGATATCGACGGCGTAGCGGTCTTTGTACCAGTGCGAGATGGCGCGGCGCAGGCGCGGGATGCCGCGCGAGGTGGAGTAGCCGTGGGTGTCATCGCGCTGGGCGACCTGTACCAACTTCTCGACGATATGCGCCGGCGTGGCGCCGTCGGGGTTGCCCATGCTGAAGTCGATAATGTCTTCACCACGGCGGCGTGCCGCCATTTTCAGCTCGGCGGTGATGTTGAAGACGTAGGGGGGGAGACGATCAATGCGCGCAAAACGGCGCGGCGAACGGTGTTCGGCCATGTAAACCTCGATAACGTAAGCGCCCGGAACCGTCCGAGCGACGTTGGCCAGTGCGCTGGCCAGTCGAGGAAAATACGCCTCTCAGCCTGAGGCGGCAAGCCTGTTGGCTCAGCTGCCGAGCAGATCGCTCATGGCGATAATCTGTTCGGCGACCTGGATCAGCTTCTGCTGGCGGCTCATGGCCTGGCGGCGCATAAGGGTGTAAGCCTCTTCTTCGTTGCAGTTTTTCATCTTCATCAACATGCCCTTGGCCAGCTCCACGCGTTTGCGCTCGGCCATCTGCTGGTCACGGGCATGCAACTGGGCGCGCAGGGCCTGGTCACTCTCGAAGCGCACCATGGCGACATCGAGAATCGGCTTGAGCCGCTGCGCCTGGATGCCCTCGACGATGTAGGCGCTTACCCCCGACTGGATCGCCTGGCGCATCACGTCGGGGTTTTGCTCGTCGGTGAACATGACGATCGGCCGCGGCTGGTCACGCGTGACCAGGCAGACCTGCTCCATCACGTCGCGTCCGGGGGAGTCGCTGTCGATCAGGATCACATCCGGGCGCACGGCTTCCACGCGGGCCGGCAGGTCGATGATCAGGCCAGACTCGTCGATGACGTCGAAGCCGGCTTCAATCAGTGCGGCGCGCAGCCGGCCAACCTTCTTCGGGGTGTCATTGATCAGGAGGATTCGTAACATCTTGGCGGTGATATCCATTACGTACGTCTCTTAGGCAGAGACCGAGGCTTGAGTGCTGTCGCTCAAGGCGTGCAAGGCAAAGCTGCGGGCGTAGCCGGCGGGATCGTTGCCGTCCCAGACTTTGCCGTCAATCAGGGTGGAGCTGCGCATGGCCGAGGCTGGCAGGGCGATACCCAGCTGGCTGGCGGCTTCACGGTAAAGGTTCAGTTGCTGGACCTGACCGGCAATGGCCTGATAGTCCGGGTCATTGCGCAGCAGGCCCCAGCGGCGGAACTGGCTCATAAACCACAGCCCGTCGGACAGGTA
>JAIERF010000252.1 GCA_019747075.1 Pseudomonadaceae bacterium | reverse complement strand
CCGTCATCGAAGTAGGCGCGGCGATACCAGGCGCCATCCCAACCGTGGTTTTCCAGGCTGGTTTGCAGCAGGCGGGCTTGCTCTTCGCAGCGCTGGGCAAAGGCCTCGTCACCCTGGCCGCGGGCGGTGCCGGCAAAGGCGCGCAGCACCTGATACTGGAAGAAGCCCAGCCAGATGCTTTCGCCCTGGCCCAGTTCGCCAACGCGGTTCATGCCGTCGTTCCAGTCGCCCGAGCCCATCAGCGGCAAGCCGTGGGCACCGCGTTGCAGGCCATGTTCGAGGGCGCGCACGCAATGTTGGTAAAGGCTTTCGCGCAGGGCGCTGGGCCGTGGCAGATCGAAATAGGACTCCTCGCCAGGGTTCAATGGCCGGCCTTCGAGGTAGCCCGCGGGCTCGTCGAGCACGCTGCGATCGCCGCTGACCTGCACATAGCGGCTGGTGACCAGCGGCAGCCACAGGTAGTCATCCGAGCAGTGGGTGCGTACGCCGCGGTCTTGCGGCGGGTGCCACCAATGTTGCACATCGCCTTCGACAAACTGGTGCGCGGCACACAACAGCAAATGCTCACGGGTGGTGGCAGGCGCTGCATGCAGCATCGCCAGGCTGTCCTGCAACTGGTCGCGAAAGCCAAAGGCGCCGCCGGACTGGTAGTAGCCGCTGCGCGCCCAGAAGCGGCAGGCGATGACCTGATACATCAGCCAACCATTGACCAGCACGTTAATGGCCGCATCCGGGGTTTGCACCTGCACCTTGCCCAGGGTTTGCTGCCAATGCTTGCGCACCGCCTGCAACGCGCGGGCGGCGGTGCCCACCCCGCGCAGGCGCTGCACCAGGCGGGTGGCGGCGCGGGCATCTTGCTCGGCGCCCAGGCGAAAGACGATTTCATGGCGGCCGCCATCGGCCAGCTCGAAGCCGGTCTGGATCGCCCCGCAAGGGTCGAGCCCGGCGCCGATCCGCCCGGACAGGCGCGGCTGGCCCATGGCTGCTGGTGCGCGCAGGTTGCCATTGCGGCCGAGGAACTCGCTGCGGTCGCCGCTGATGCTGCGCCCTGGCCAATCGACATCGAAGAACGCCACGCGGCCGCAATATTCCATCGAATAGGCATTGCGAGCGAACAGCGCACCGCTGATTGGGTCTGACTCGGTGACCACGTGCATGGCGGTTTTTTCTCGCAGGTCGCCCAGCACCCACTCCACATAACCGGTGGCGGACAGGCGCCGTGGGCGGCCGGAGCGGTTGTGCAGCTTCAAGACCGAGAACTTCACCGGCGCATCGAGGGCCACGTACACCCACAGTTCGCTGTGAATACCGTCTTCCTCATGCTCGAACACGCTGTAGCCAAAGCCGTGGCGGGTGATGTACGTGCCGTTGCCGCGCCTTGGCAGCGGGGTGGGTGACCAGTAATGGCCGCTGTCTTCATCGCGCAGGTACAGCGCCTCGCCGCTGGTATCGCCCACCGGGTCGTTGTGCCACGGCGTCAGGCGGTATTCGTGGGCGTTGGCGCTCCAGGTATAGGCGCCACCGCTTTCGGAGATCACGCTGCCAAACTGCGGATTGGCCAGCACGTTGGCCCAGGG
>JAIERF010000030.1 GCA_019747075.1 Pseudomonadaceae bacterium | reverse complement strand
ATCTTCGCCGGCGGTTACGCGGCCGGTTACTACAGCTACAAGTGGGCGGAAGTGCTGAGCGCCGATGCCTTCTCCAAATTCGAAGAAGACGGCGTGCTGAATGCAGAAACCGGTCGCGCCTTCCGCGAGGCGATCCTGGCCCGCGGCGGTTCTCAGGAGCCGATGCTGCTGTTCGTCGACTTCCGCGGTCGTGAGCCGAGCATCGACGCGCTGCTGCGCCACAGCGGCCTGACCGAGGAGGTGGCATGAGCGAGGTGAAGATCAGCAAGCGGCGCTTTATCGCCGGCGCTGTGTGCCCGGCCTGTAGCGAACTGGACACCATCCAGATGTGGGACGAGGACGGTGTGCCGCACCGCGAGTGCGTGGGCTGCGGCTATGCCGACACCCTCAACGAGCAGGGCCAATCGGTACCCAAGGAAATCGGCACGCGGGTCAACAAGGCCGCCGTTAAACCGGCCGACCCCAAGGTCCAGTCGGTGCATTTTTTCCCCAATCCGAAACTGAAAAAGCCGGCGCCCTAAGCGCCGGCCTGTCGGTGTTGAAACCTTTGCCTTGGGCGCCCGGCCCAAGGCATCAGCTGGCTACTCGTTGCTCCTGGGCCAGTTCCAGCTCTACCCCGAGCTGGCGTGACAGGCACGGCCAGTTGCGCCAGGCCGCGCTTACCTGCGGTTCGTCCAGCCGCTGGCGATAGGCCTGCAGGGCGGCTTGGTCGAGGCTGGCCTCAGCGAGCAAACCTTCGACCGCGTGGTGCACCGCCTCGTCCAACTGGTTGGCAAAGGGTTCGCCGATCAACTGGTGGGCGATCAGGTTGGCCACCGTGGTATCCAGCGGAATCAGCGGCTGACCCAGATGGGCGATGTAGAAGTCATTCACTTCCTCCACCAGGCGATGGGCCAGATACGCCTCGTCCAGCAGGCCATCGAGGCCATCGTGGCCGTTCAACAAGGCCAGCGGCTGGAGAAAATACTCTTCAGCAATCTTCAGCACTGGTTTGATCTGGGCGTCGATGCCGGCTTCGCGGGCGACGGCGTCAGCGGCATCCAGTAGCTCCGGCACCTGTTCGATATAGGCCGCGACGAAGCGCGCGAGTACGCCCTGGGCATCCTCAACGGGCAGGCGAATGGACGGGTGCAGGCGTTCCAGCTGGGTATCCAGTTGTCGGGCCAGTTGGCCCGTGGTGGCTTCGTGCTGGTGGGCGCGCTGGATCAGCTGGCGCAAGGCGGCGGTGTTCATGGGGGCTCCTGAGTGGGGATGGCAACGCACAGACGTTAGCTGCTCTGCGGAATGGTCTAAGACCTAATTGTCATAATTTAGTCACTGTTATGCGAGCGCGCGATTAGCGGCGCGGTCGCTTAGTATGACCCCTGGATGGGCTCGCGGCGCTCTGCAATGGGCCTTGCGCAGATAATTTGCCCCTGCGTTGTTATGTCGCAGTGGCTGTCTATACTCACAAGCGCAAGGCGTGACCTGAGTAAACCCGACTGCTCTGCAGCTGGGGGTGACGGCCGTTTAGCCAGCAGTCTTGGCTGCCGTTCCCTTCGCCGCAGGCTCAGCCGGCGGGATAACAAAAAC
>JAIERF010000366.1 GCA_019747075.1 Pseudomonadaceae bacterium | reverse complement strand
ATCCGCTACCAGCGCCTGGCCAGTGAGCTGCTGCCGCTGGCCAACAAGTTCTACAAATCCCAGCGCTCGCCGATGCGCGTCGGCCGCAGCGAGCAGGTGTGGGTGGCCCAGCAGGCAGAGATCATCGCCGCCTGTTGCCTCAAGCCGGTCGCCGACGGCCACTGGTTGACCGCCCTGCTGGTGGCCCGCGAGCAACGCCAACAAGGCATCGCCAGTCAGTTACTTAACGAGTTGCGGGCCCACAGCCAGGGGCCGATCTGGCTGTTCTGCGCGCCCGAGCTGCTGAGCTTTTATCAGCGTTTGGGGTTTGCCCCCTGCCCTGCCTTGCCCACCGAACTCACTGAGCGCCTGCTGCGCTACCAGCGCAAACAGCCCTTGTTGGCCTTGGCGACAGCGCAGCAGTGTGGATAATGCGCCCGCGGCGTGCCGCGCCGCGCGGGGACAGCGTCTTCACCTGCTATAACGGCGCTTAAATGCCGCACCTCTCCGCTCAACAGCGCGCCTTGTGCGCCGATGGAATCCAGGCCGATGAACGATCTCCTGCCGCCCGCCGCTCTCGCCAGCCCCGCGCCCTTATCGAGCCTGGCCATGCCCCTGCGCTTTCACCCGGCCCGCGAGGCGCTGTTCAACGAGCTGCACACCCGGCCCTTCCCGGTGCTGCAGACACCGAGCAATCTGGCCCATCTGGTGCTGCTGCGCGAAGGCGCGGCCGGCGATGCCGAACACCGCCATCTGCAGGCGCTGTGCGCGCGTTACATGGTGGTGCCGCCAACGCCTGAGTCGTCCTGCTATTACCAGGACTTCGGCGGTTTCGAGTTGCGCTGGGAGCGGCACACCGAGTTTTCCACCTACACCCTGGTGCGCAAGGGCGATGCTCGGACGCCGTTCAGCAGCAGCGCGCTGTCGCTGCTGCCAGCCAACTGGCTGAGTGAGCTGCCTGGCCAACTGCTCAGTGCACTGCACGTAGAACTGGCCGATGCGCCGACCGACGAGTCACAGCCCGAGGAAATCCGCCAGCACTTTGAAGGCCATCGCCTGATCAGTTCTGAGGTCAAGGAACGCCGCGCCCGCCTGTGGAGCGCCTACCGTATTCACAGCGATGGCAGCGGCCGCATCCTGATCCACAACCGCGGCCTGAATGCCTGCCAGAGCGGCCGCCTGGTGCGCACCCTGCTGGAAATGGAAACCTACCGGATGATGCTGCTACTGGCCCTGCCCATGGCCAAGGCCATTGCCCCGGCGGTAAAAGCCATGGACCAGCAACTGGCCACGGTGATCCAGCAGATCAACCAGATCGCCGACCTCGACGACGAACGCCAACTACTGGCCGAACTGAGCAGCCTGGCGGCGCAGATCGAGAAGCTGATTTCCGACAACAACTTCCGTTTCTCGGCTACCCAGGCTTACTACGAGCTGATCATCAATCGCCTGGATGAAATGCGCGAACAGGAAGTCAGCGGCCTGCAAACCTTCAGCGTCTTCCTGCAACGGCGCCTGACCCCGGCCTGGCGCACCTGCGAGGCGATCCGCAACGACCTCAACGACCTGTCGCGGCGCATCGACCGCGCCAG
>JAIERF010000321.1 GCA_019747075.1 Pseudomonadaceae bacterium | reverse complement strand
CCGGCGGACGCGGGCAACGTGCACGTCACCCTGTACTGCAACCACCGCGAGTTTTCCGAACTGGAATACGCCGGCGATCTGTTTGCCGCCGTGGCCCGCCACATCCTCAGCCAACGCCAGGGTGCCGAGCGCTACCCCTGCTACATCACCGACCTCGACCTGTCGCGGGTGCTCGGCGATGGCCGTAGCCAGACCGTGCACTACCTGCGCTACAAGGCCGAACTGGAAGCAGCGCTGAACGCGGCCTTGCAGCAGGCCTGAAACCGCGCGCGATTACAGGCTGTACTGACCGGCCGCTTCGGGCTGATATTCGACCGCCAGCAGGGTCAACTGGATCAGCTTACCGGCGGGCGTTGGCCAATCGATGTGCTGGCCCACCGTCAGCCCCAGCAAGGCACTGCCAACCGGCGCGAGGACCGACACCGTTCCGGCCGGGCCGGCATCCTGCGGGTAGACCAGGGTCAGGTGATACTCCTTGCCGCTGCCCTCGTCGCGGCAGAACACCCGCGAATTCATGGTCACCACGCCCGCCGGCACCTCGTCGTGGCCAACCACGTTGGCGCGCGCCAGCTCCTGTTCCAGGGCCTCGACGCCGGGCGTTACGTCTTGCAGGCTGGCGAGCACGCGCTCCAGGCGCTGCAGGTCCAGACGGGTGATGGTGATTGAGGGTGCGCTCATGATGGCGGCCTAGCTCCTTGGGTGCGGGATAAAAAGCAAAAACCCCGACCGGACGGGTCGTGCATTGACCTCAAGGGCAGCCGTTGTGCAGGTCAATCGCAGCATTCGAAACGCTCACCGACACACATCGGCACGCCTCATCACAGCACGACTGAACACCGCATAACCGCGCGCGTCAGGTTTACACCACCAGCGAAGACGGGGTTCTGGGTGGCCTCACACACGCAAGGCCTGGTCCGACCGTATCACAGCAGAACAAATAAACAAGGCTAGTAAGTGCCACCCCAGGGCGGGCGCACGCGGCCCTCGGCGAGCTGGCAGATGGTGCGGCGGCGCTCATCGCTGGCACCGCCCCACTCGAGAATCTCGGCCAGCAGGCGGCCGCAGCCCAGGCATATTTCCTGTTCGTCCAGACAACAGCGCCGGCGGCACGGTGAGGCCACCGGGCCGCTCGGCGACGGGCTGTCAGAGCTCTTCGAACTCAAGGTCGAGACCTGCTTGCTCAAGGGTGATGCGCGCCAGCATCTCACCGAGCAATTCGGCGCTGGTGTCGCAGATCCAGCGCTCGCTGGCGGCGTCGTAGTCGAAGTGAAAACCGCCGGAGCGGGCGGCCAGCCACAGCTGGCGCAAGGGTTCCTGGCGACTGAGGATCACCTGGCTGCCGTTCTCGAAACGCACGGTCAGCACGCCAGCGGAGTTTTCCAGATCGAGGTCCAGATCACTGTCATCGAACACGTCCTCCACCGCCAGTTGCGCGGCATCGACCAGATCGTGAAAGCGGGCTTCGGTCAAACTCATTACAACGTCCTCGGACAAATGATCTTTCAGTGAATCGCCTTGGCCAGCAGGCCGCGACGGAAATCGCCCGGGCTCTGCCCGGTCCAGCGCCGGAA
>JAIERF010000122.1 GCA_019747075.1 Pseudomonadaceae bacterium | reverse complement strand
TTCAACCAGCGGCGCAGCCACAGGCCTGCGCCGATCAGCACCAGCGCGGCGAGAATCCACAGCTCGTAGCGCTTGATGTCGCCCAGCATGGTCTCCAGAGCGGCGCCAAAGTAGAAGGCGGCGTAGCCCAGCGCCACGGCCCAGACGATGGCACCAATGCCATTGAGGACCAGATAGCGCAGCGGCGGATAGCCCGACAGGCCAATGGCCACCGGCATCACGGTGCGCAGGCCGTAGAAGAAGCGAAAACTCAGCACCCACAGGTCAGGGTGGCGCTTGATCAGGCGCAGGGCGCGCTCGCCCATGTTATGCCAGCGCGGGTTGCGCTCCAGCAGCTGGCGGCCTTTGTGGCGACCCATGTAATACCAGAGCTGGTCGCCGGCATAGCTGCCGCAAAACGCCGTGAGCATGACCCAGTTGAGTTCCAGCTTGCCAAACGAGGCAGCGACGCCGGCCAGCACCAGGATGGTTTCGCCCTCGAAAAACGTACCGATAAACAGGGCGAGGTAGCCAAAATCCTGGAGAAATTGTTCGAGCATGATGGCGGCGCATTAAAGAAGAGGGCTGGCAGACTAACCCTTCCTGCTTATGTGGGAAAGCGCTGGCCGCCGATTGCCCAGCTGTGGACAATGGCGGCAGTGGCTTGCGCGGCGCTGCTGCGACCTCTAGCCGCAGGCCGGCGCAGGCTGTCATGCTTTGGTCATAATGCCCGCTTATAACTGTCACACTCGCCCGCCAGCGCGGGCTCAGGAGTCTGCTGTGAGCTTTACCCCCGCCAATCGTCTGTTCCCCGCCACCCGCCTGCGGCGCAATCGCCGTGACGAGTTTTCCCGTCGCCTGGTGCGCGAGAACGTGTTGACGGTGGATGACCTGATCTTGCCGGTGTTCGTGCTCGACGGCGAAAACCGTCGTGAAGCCGTGGCCTCGATGCCGGGGGTGGAGCGTCTGTCCATCGACCTGCTGCTGCAAGAAGCCGAAGAGTGGGTGGCCTTGGGCATTCCGGCGCTGGCACTGTTTCCGGTGACGGCGCTGGAGAAGAAATCCCTGCTCGCCGAGGAAGCCTGGAACCCGGAAGGTATCGCCCAACGCGCCACCCGTGCGCTGCGCGCCAAGTTTCCCGAGCTGGGCGTCATCACCGATGTGGCCCTGGACCCGTTCACCACCCATGGCCAGGACGGCATCCTCGATGAGGCTGGCTATGTGCAGAACGACATCACTGTCGATGCGCTGGTCAAGCAGGCGCTGTCCCATGCCGCCGCTGGTGCCCAGGTCGTGGCGCCGTCGGACATGATGGACGGTCGCGTGCAGGCGATTCGCGAAGCCCTCGAGCTGGCCGATTACCCTAACGTGCGGATCATGGCCTACTCGGCCAAGTACGCCAGCGCCTACTACGGCCCGTTCCGTGATGCCGTGGGCTCGGCTGCCAACCTCGGCAAGGGCAGCAAGAACACCTACCAGATGGACCCGGCTAACGGCGACGAGGCCCTGCATGAAGTGGCGGCGGACCTCGCCGAAGGCGCCGACATGGTAATGGTCAAGCCAGGCATGCCATATCTGGATATCCTGCAGCG
>JAIERF010000351.1 GCA_019747075.1 Pseudomonadaceae bacterium | reverse complement strand
TGCACGGCGCGCAGGTCCTTGGAGTTCATGATGTAGGTGCCGTGCTCGTCCTCGTAGGCGGACATGTATTCGCCTGGGCGGCTGCTGTCTTCGAGGAGGAACACTTCCTTGCTCGGTGCGCCGACGCCGAGGGTTGGCTCGACCTGCTGTACCGGGATCGGTTCGTACTGATGGACGATATCGCCGACTTCGTTTTCCTTCGCCTCGTGAGTCTTGTATTCCCAACGGCAGGCGTTGGTGCAGCTGCCCTGGTTGGGGTCGCGCTTGTTGATATAGCCCGACAGCAGGCAGCGCCCGGAATAGGCCATGCACAGCGCGCCGTGGACGAACACTTCCAGCTCCATACCGGGGACTTTTTCGCGGATCTCGCCGATCTCTTCCAGCGACAGCTCGCGCGAGAGGATGGCGCGGGTCAGGCCCTGACGCTGCCAGAACTCGACGCTGGCCCAGTTCACCGCGTTGGCCTGCACCGACAGGTGAATGTGCATGTGCGGGAAGTGCTCGCGCACCAGCATGATCAGGCCGGGGTCGGACATGATCAGCGCGTCCGGGCCCATGGCCACCACCGGCGCCAGATCCTTGATAAAGGTCTTTAGCTTGGCGTTGTGCGGGGCGATGTTGACCACCACGTAGAACTGCTTGCCCTGGGCATGTGCTTCATTGATGCCGAGTGCCAGGTTGGCGTGGTCGAACTCGTTGTTGCGCACCCGCAGGCTGTAGCGCGGCTGCCCGGCGTACACCGCGTCGGCGCCATAGGCGAAGGCGTAACGCATGTTCTTCAGGGTGCCGGCAGGCGAAAGCAACTCGGGTTTGAACGGGGCAGACATGGCAATAAACTCGGGATGGCGCACGAAAGGTGGGGGATTTTACGGAAACTCGGCCCTGGCGGGTATTGATTGCGGTCAGCCGGCCATAGGTTCGGCGACGGGCGGGTGATAGCGTCCTAGCCTGCACGGCTGATTGATGGAGAACCGCCCATGCTGCGTCGTCTTGTTGTGTTGTCCCTGTTGCTGATCGCCGGTTGCGCGCAAAACCCCGCCGGCTTGCCGCTCTGGCAGGCCAAAGAAGTGGCGCCGCCGAGCCTGCAATACCTTGGCGTGGCCGGTTATCTGCTGCGCTGGCAGGGCGAGGCGCTGCTGTTTGCGCCCTCGTTCAGCAACCCGGCGACCCTCGGCCAGCCGCCCATGGGTGTGCAGGCGGATGCGGCGAAGATCGACGAACTGATGCCGCCGGCCAGCGACGTGAGCATGCTGCTGGTCGGCCATGCCCACTACGATCATTTGCTCGACGTACCACGGGTTATGCAGGTGCATGCGCCCAACGCCAAGGTCTATGGCTCGCAGACCATGGGTCATATCCTCGCCGCCGCACTGCCGCGCGAACGTATCGTTGATGCGGAGAAAGTCATGGCCGCCGGCGCTACGCCTGGGCAGTGGTTCTATTCACCCAAGCGTCAGTTGCGCGCCATGGCGATCAAGAGCGAGCACGCGCCGCATATTTTCGGCATCAAGTTCCTCACCGGCAGCTATGACCAGGACCTGACGGAGCTGCCGCGCAGCACCTTCGG
>JAIERF010000294.1 GCA_019747075.1 Pseudomonadaceae bacterium | reverse complement strand
AGTTGCAGCCAGGCACAGAGGCCTTTGACGATGGTCCATTCGGCGCCCCGCTCATCGGGGCTGACATTGAACAGAAAACTCAAGGCCACGCGCATCAGACGCGCGACATTGTCGCAACGCTCGGTATTGCGCCCGAGCCAGAACAGGTTCTCCGCCATGCGGCTAGAGAGATGAGTGTCGTCGCGAATCAGGTCTTTGCTGGTGGTGGTGCGCGTCGACTGACGGTGCGGCGCGACCTGCGCCCGTGCCTGCACCCAGGTGTCCTTGCTGCTGCCGCCGCGCTGCATGGTGATCACTCGCGAATCCGGCCCGGTCGCCACCCGGGTCAGGCCGCCGGGCATCACCACATAGCCATCCGGGGTGGCGCAGGCGTACACCCGCAAGCCAATCGCTCGCGGGTTCAGACCGACAGGTGCGCTGGTTTGCCAGACCGGTGCCTGGGACAGGCGCACCAGTTCCTGGGCCACATAATTGCGTGGGTTGGCGCGCATCTTGGCAATCAGTGCGGTGCGCGCCTCGCCAGTCAGGTCCTGGCCGAACACCGGCAGTTGGCGCAATTGTGGAAAGCTGGGTTTGATCACCAGTTGATCGAGCTTGGCGATCACCTGCTCCAGGGCCGCTGGCTCGCCGCACCACCAGGTGGCGACCGATGGCATGCGCAACTCCTCGCCCAGCAGGCGTTTGCTCAGTGCCGGCAGGAAGCCCAGCAACGCGCCGGACTCCAGCAGGTTGGAGCCCAGGCTGTTGGCGATCAGCACATTGCCCAGGCGCGCGGCCTCGGTCAGGCCGGCGACGCCCAGGGCTGACTCAGTGCGCAGCTCCAGGGGATCGCAGAAGTCATCGTCGACCCTGCGCATGATCACATGCACCCGTTGCAGGCCGGACAAGGTCTTCAGCCAGACAATACCGCCGCGCACGGTCAGGTCGCTGCCCTCCACCAACGGCAAGCCCAGGTAACGGGCCAGATAAGCCTGCTCGTAATAGGTTTCGTTGTAGGGGCCAGGCGTCAGCAAGACGATCAGCGGCGACTCGCTACCACGCAGCGGCACCCCGCCGTTACCCGCGCACTGGCGCCCCCAATGGGCCAGGCTGGCGCGCAAGGTGGCGAAGAAGCCCGACAGGTCCTGAACCTTCAGGTCGCGCAGCAGATCCGGGAAGGTGCGCGCGATCACCGCACGGTTTTCCAGGGCATAACCGGCACCGGATGGCGCCTGGGTGCGGTCTGCCACCACCCACCATTGGCCATTGGGCGCTCGGGCGAGATCGACGGCGTAAAAATGCAGGGCCACGTTGCCCGGATGGCGCATGCCATGGGCTGGACGCAGAAAACCGGCATGGCCGTGGATCAAGGCACTGGGCAGCAGGCCTTCCTGGAGCAAGCGTTGCTCGCCATAGACATCGCCAAGAATCTGATTGAGCAGCGTGGCGCGCTGGATCACCGCCGCCTCGATTCCGGCCCACTCGGCGTGGGGCAGAATCAGCGGCAGCACGTTCAAGTCCCAGGGCCGCTGAATGCCCTTGGCGTCGGCATACACGTTGTAGGTCACGCCGTTCTCGCGCACCT
>JAIERF010000066.1 GCA_019747075.1 Pseudomonadaceae bacterium | reverse complement strand
AGGCGTTTGACCCCTGCCGTGCGCAATCCTTGGGCATAACGCTGCAGCTGTGACCCATTTGTGGTCAGCACCAGTTCGCGCAGGCCCGGCAGGCTGGCGATACGCTCGCACAGCCCGACGATGCCGTTGCGCACCAGTGGCTCGCCGCCGGTGAGGCGAATCTTTTTCACCCCCAGTTCAACAAACTGCTCGGCCAGCAGGTACAGCTCTTCCAGCCCCAGCACCTGCTGGCGCGGCAGAAAGGTCATGTCCTCGGCCATGCAATACACGCAGCGGAAGTCGCATCTATCCGTGACCGACATGCGTACGTAGTCGATCTCCCGGCCAAAGCTGTCCTGCAACAAGCTGCCCATCCGCATTACTCCAGCGGGTTACTGCAACAACGGGGAGTCTGCCCCCGCCAACTGAATGCCTTGGATATCGGCAGCGCCGACCAGGGTTTGCAAATACTGCGCCACGGATTTTTGCCAAACCCGCTGATACAGCTCGCGACGAATATCCTGAGCCACCGCCTCATAAGGCAGTTGCAAGCCTTCGATACGCTGATCGACGTACACCACGTGGAAACCATAACGGCTTTCCAGCGGCTGACTGACCAGGCCCTGGGGCTGACGGAACAACTGACGCTCGAACTCCGGTACGGTCTGGCCTTTGCTCAACTGACCGAGCGCGCCGCCCTGCTCTTTCGACGGGCAGGCCGAATGGGCCAGGGCCAACTCGGTGAAGCGCTGGGGGTCAGCCTGCAATTGCACCAGCAAGGCGTCGGCCTGTTCGCGCTTGCTGATCCGCGCCTCGATATCGTCCGGCGCGCACTCCAGCAGGATATGCCGGGCGGCCAACAGCGGTGCGCTGACAAAACGCGGCAGGTTGCTGGCGTAGAAGTGCTCGCAGACACTCTCGTCGGCTTCCGGCACCGGCACTTCCAGCTCGATCAGGCTGCGAATCGCGGCCTCTTCCTGGCTCTCGCCAATCCCGGCTTCGACCTGGACACTCAGCTCGCTGCAGCGTTGCTGCAACAGCTCACGGATCACTAGGGCCTGGGCCGCGAGGAACATTGCCTCGCTCTGCTCGGCGGCCGGGTGATATTGCAGCTCCAGGGCCATGGCCTCGGGCTCGATCAGCACGCCATTGACGCGAATCCGCGGCCAATCCTGCTCGCTGCTGGCAATCAGCAACGGTTCGGCATCGGCTCCGGGCGCAGCAGGCGCCGGGTCGAACTCGACCACCGCACTGGCCGCAGCCTGCGGCAACTCATGGGCCAGCTCGGTTTCCAGCAACGGATTGGCCAGCGGCTTGTCGCCACCGCAACCACCCGAGCCACCGTTAGTACCACCACATCCACATGCCATGACAACCTCCAATAGCTTGTATTTTCAGGTCCCGAAGGACCTGATTCCGGGGCTGGCGATTCAACGCAGCAGCCCCGGGCGGTTTAGCCCTTCTGCCGCACGATCTGGTAGCGCCGACCCAGGTACCACACCGGAGCACTGACGATGTGCACCAGGCGGGTGAAGGGGAACAGCACGAACAGGGTCAGGCCGAGGAACACGTGCAGCTTGTA
>JAIERF010000302.1 GCA_019747075.1 Pseudomonadaceae bacterium | reverse complement strand
CAGATGTTCGAAATCAAACCGATGGACCCGCAAACCTACCGCCAGCAAACCCGCCGCAGCACGCTGATCATCGTCGTGCTGTTCGTACTGCTGACCATGCTGCTCTCGACCGGCGCCGTCAGCCTGCTGGGCCAGCCCGGTGGCGACAACTTCCGCTACAACCTCGGCGGAGTGATCGCCGGCGTGCTGCTCACCTTCGCCCTGGTACGCCTACAGTTCTGGCAACAACCGTGGATGGCCGCAGCCGTGTACGGCTGGCAACTGAAACGCAACCTGATGCGCGTCACCAACGTCATGCACCACGTCACCAGCGGCGTCGCCGCCAACAACCCCGCAGCCATGAAGCTGCTGCGCTTCTACCACCTCGGCCTGCTGCAAATGCACCAACTGGACGGCAACACCAGCGCCATAAGCAGCCTGACCCGCGAGATCGACCAGCACCGCGAGCACATGGAAGCCCAAGGCCTGGACCTTGAGCAGACGACCTTTCACAGCGAATGGCTGACCAGCCTGAAGGCGTAAGCCTATTCACCCGGCACGCGCTCACCGGCTGAGCGCGGTGCCACGGGTTAAATCGACGGCCACCAGCGCCAGAGATAAAACCCGGCAACCAACGCCATCAACAGCCACACGCTCACCACGGTCGCCACACCGGGGCGCAGCAGCACACTCTTGTGCGGCCGCGTCGGGTGGTAATACACCGGCACCCGCCCCGCAGCGTCGGCCTTCACCCGGGCGGGCAGCAGACCGGCGGCACCGCGCAAGATGCCCGACGCCGAGACCTTCCACACGGACAGCTCGCGGCCCTGATACGCCCGACCCGCAACCTCATAGGCATACAGCGCATCCGGCACGTACGCCTGATCCGCGGGATTAAGCGCCGGCCCGGCAAACTTGCGCACGCCTAGGCGCAGCAACTGCCCCTGGGTAAAGGGCCAACGCCTCACGCGCAGCACATGCCACACAGTGCCCAACAACACGACCAGCACATACACCGTCGCCCAAAAATGCAGGCCCTGCAGCTCCTTGCGCAGCGCCAGGTCGAACATTGTCTGTAGGTAATCGAGCATGGTCGGCAAGCCTCCCTGGGATCAGATGCCACGCTGCAAAACGTGCGCTCTAGGCATTATTCAGGCACGGCCATAACGGCGGTATTTGCCCGACACCAGCAGCGCGCCAAATACACCCAGGCCCAAGCACAGCAGGTGCAATTGATCGATAGAAATAAACCCGCGCCAACCGTTGCCATCGGCAAGCGGCCACCACGGGTTCATATCGCTGTGCATCAGCGCATCCAAACCGATATGCGAGAACGTACCGATAAACGCCCCGGTGCACGCCGCCAGCCAGGTAAGTGGGTAGTGCTCAACCTGCAGCGCTTTAAGCACCCACGCACTGATCGGCCAGCCAATAAGCACCGCCAACAAACCGATCACCAACGCCCCCACAAGGGTGTGGCTATAGCCGTGCAGTACATCCCAGCCCTGAATGATGCCCAGCAGCGGCTCGATATCCATCAACACCTGCGCCCCGCCAAACACCATAAAACT
>JAIERF010000244.1 GCA_019747075.1 Pseudomonadaceae bacterium | reverse complement strand
GAAATCCCCCCCGGGGTGCTTCGCGACGACTTGCTGCAACTGCTTTGCCGCTGTGAACACTACCCACTGACCCTGCTACTGGCCCCGGCCGGTTCGGGCAAGTCGACCCTGCTCAGCCACTGGCGCGCCCATTACAGCAACCGCGCGCTGGCCTATTACCCGCTGCAGGCCCGCGACAACCATGCCCTGCGCTTCTTCCGTCGGCTGATCGAAAGCATTCGCGCCCAGGTCAGCGACTTCGACCTGTCGTGGTTCAACCCGCTGGAAGCCAGCCTGTCGCCGGAGGTGGTCGGTGAATACCTGGCCGAAGCCCTGGAGCGCATCGACGGCGGCCTGTGCCTGGTGTTCGACGACTTCCAGTACATCCGCGAGCCAGCCATCCTTGAGGTGCTGGCCGCCTTGCTGGAGAGGCTGCCGAGCAATATCCGCGTGGTCATTTCCAGCCGCAACCATCCGGGCTTTTCCCTGACCCGCCTGAAACTCGCCAACCAGCTGCTCAGCCTCGACCAGCAAGACCTGCGCCTGGACGCCAACGGCGTGCAACAACTCAACGCCCACCTCGGCGGCCCAGCCCTCAGCGAGGCCTACGTCAGCAGCCTGCTGGCGATGACCGAAGGCTGGATCGCCGGGGTCAAGCTGGCGCTGCTGGCCTATGCGCGCTTTGGCACTACGGCGCTGGAGTGCTTCAACGGCACCCAGCCGGAAATCGTCGACTACTTCGGCCATGTGGTGTTCAAGGGCCTGTCGCCAAACCTGCATGAGTTCTTTTTGTGTACGGCGATCCTCGACAAATTCGACGGCGCGCTCTGCGACCACGTGCTGCAACGCACGGGCAGCGCACTGCTGCTGGAAGAGCTGTCAGCCCGCGAGCTGTTTATGCTGGCGGTGGAAAACCAGCCCGGCTGGTTTCGCTATCACGCCCTGTTGCTGACCTTTCTCAACAGCCGCCTGCTGATCGAGCAACCGCAGCTGATCAGCGCCCTGCACAGCCGCGCCGCCGACTACTTTCTGGCCCGCAACGACCACGACCAAGCGTTGCAGCACGCCCAGCGCAGTGGCGATGAGGCGCTGTTCAGCCGTCTGCTAGAGAGCAGCTGCGCGGCCTGGATTCCCCAGGGCCAGTTCAACGAACTGCTCAAGTGGGTTGAGCCCCTCAGCGAAGCCACCCTGCTCACCAGCCCGCACCTGCTGGTGCCGCTGATCGGCGCCCTGACACTGTCGCGGCGCTTTCATCAGGCGCGTTATTACCTTGATTGCATCCAGGCCCGCCAGGACCCGACCGCGCCGCTGCTGGAGCCACTAACCCTGCAGTTTCTGCACCTCAACTTGCAGCTGTTCCAGCATGATCTGGACTTTCACCCAGGCGCCGATTGCCAAGCGTTGCTGGCCCCTGGCGTGCACCACGGCATTCGCGCCGTGAGCCTGACTATCCTCGCCTATCACCACCTGATGAATGCGCGGTTGGAAACCTCGATCCGCTATGCCGTGCAAGGCAAGGCCCTGCTCAGCCAGAGTGGCCACAGCTTTTTCGAGAGCTACGCCGACCTGAT
>JAIERF010000218.1 GCA_019747075.1 Pseudomonadaceae bacterium | reverse complement strand
GGCGGTTACTGGTTCAACGGTTTACCAGGCGCCCTGCAGGACGCCCTGCTGCACGCTGCCAGCCTGCGCCAGCTGAGCGCCGGCCAGAGCCTGTTTCGCCGCGGCGACCCGCCCTGCGGCCTGTATGCCGTGCTGAGCGGGGCCATGCGCATTGGCGCAGTCAACCCGGCCGGCAAGGAGGCGCTGCTGACCCTGGTGGAAGCGCCCAACTGGTTCGGCGAAATCTCCCTGTTCGATAATCAGCCACGCACCCACGACGCCAGCGCCGAAGGCCCGGTGACCTTGCTGCACATCCCCCAGGCCAGCCTGCAGCGCCTGCTCGGCGCGGAGCCGCAGCACTGGCGCGACTTTGCCCTGCTGCTCAGCCAGAAACTGCGGTTGGCGTTTATCGCCCTGGAAGACATGAGCCTGCTGCCGGCAGCGCCACGCCTGGCTCGGCGCCTGCTGCAAATGGCCGAAGGTTATGGGGAAAGCAGCCATTCGCGGCGCGTGCTGCAACTGCCGCAGGAGCAGTTGGCGCTGATGCTCGCCATCTCCCGGCAGACCACCAACCAGATCCTCAAGGAGCTGCAAGCCCAGGGCATTGTGCAGCTGACCTACGGCGAAATCGAAATCCTCGACCTGCAGCGTCTGCAGCAAGCCGCCCAGGCTTAAGCCGCTGGCATCCCTGGAGCGGCAGCGAGATTAGCCTCTGCCAGTTGCTGGCTGACGCCCTCGGATTGCAGCAACAACTGTTCGGCGGCCAGCGTCAGTTGCCGGGTCTGCGCTTCGCCATCCTGAATATCGTCATGCAGCTGCTCAAGGCCCATCAGCAGACTGGCGAGTTGCTGCTGATAAGCCTGACTGCCGGCGCCAAACTGCAGTACGTGCGCCTCCAGTGTAGCGGCCAGGGCGATAATCCCGGCCAGTTGCTGAGCGCTATGCTCAAGCTGCGAAGACGCCTGGGCCTGCGCCAGGTTTTGCGCCTCAATGCGCGCGCCGGCGGCCTGACTGCGCTGACGAATATCGGCGACGATCTGGGAGACTTCCTCGGTTGCAGTGGCGGTGCGCTTGGCCAGGTTGCGCACCTCGTCGGCGACCACGGCAAAACCGCGGCCGTCATCACCGGCGCGCGCCGCTTCGATCGCCGCATTCAGTGCCAGCAAATTGGTTTGGCTAGCGATCGACTGGATCACCTGGGTGACCTTCTCGATCTGCTCGGTACTGCTGCTCAACCCCGCCATCAGCTCACGACTGGCGTCAGTCTCGGTACTGAGTTGCTGCAAGGTGGTCAGGGCTTGCTGCAGACTGCTCTGGCCCTGGGCACTCTGCTCGCGTACGGCGCCGACCACTGTCAGCTGCTCGGCACGCTGGGCGCTTTGCCATTCTCTGTCGTTGAGCGCCTCGCCCCCCTGACGCAGGTGCGCCAATGCCTGCAACTGCGCCTGTAACCGATCAGCCAACTGGGCCACGGCAGCAGCCTGTTGGGCCGCGACCAAGGCATGTTCGTCGGTGCTGCGCGCGAGGCTCTGGCGCAATGCGCTGAACGCCAGCAGCGCCGGATCCGCCGG
>JAIERF010000303.1 GCA_019747075.1 Pseudomonadaceae bacterium | reverse complement strand
TACTCAAAGAGCGCATCGTGCTCTACCCACAGGAGTTCAACGTCGGCTACGCCGCCCTGCACAGCCAGTTCAGCGTCGCCGAAATCGCCAAAGTCACCCACCATCCCAAGCCCCTGCTGAACAACCTCAGTTACCTGATGCTGCCGAAAAGCCTGGCGGGCAGCCCGGAGCTGCTGGAGCGTTTCAATCGCCGCCTGCAGAGCTACCGCGACAGCGGCCGCTACCAGCGCTACTTCGATAACCTGCACCGGGGCTACTACCAACCGGTACCGCGCACGCCCTAAAAGCGTCAATAAAGGGTCTTCGGGACGTCACACAATCGCCATCATGGCCAGGCAACGTGGCTGACAACCGTCAATCAGGATTGTCCCATGCGCCCTTGCCTGCTCGCCTCCGCCATTGCCCTCACGTCGCTGTTCGCCCTGCCGGCTGTTGCCGCCAACAAGCCGCAGACACTCACCTTCACCCCGCTCGGCACCTACCAGAGCGGCCTGTTCGAGCAGAGCGCTGCCGAGATCGTCGCCCACGACGCGCGCTCCCAGCGCCTGTTCGTGGTCAACGCCGCCAACGCGCGGATCGACGTGCTGGACATTCGCAACCCGGCCCAGCCCAGCCTGCTGTTCAGCATCGACCTGTCGGCCTACGGCAGCGGCATCAACAGCGTCGCGGTGCACAAAGGCCTGGTCGCCGCGGCGGTGGAGAACGCGATAAAAACCGAACCCGGCAAGGTCGTGCTGATGAATGTCGACGGCCAGGTGCAAGCTGCCGTCAACGTCGGCGCCCTGCCCGACATGCTCACCTTCACCGCCGATGGCCGGCACATTTTGGTGGCCAACGAAGGCGAACCCAGTGACGACTACCTGCAGGACCCGGAAGGCTCAGTAAGCATCATTGACCTGCCGTCACGCCTCAACCGCCTGCGCCAAAGTGACGTGCGTACCGCTGACTTCCGGCGCTTCAGCCGCGCGCAACTGGACCCGTCGGTGCGCATCTTCGGCCCCAACGCCAGCGTGGCCCAGGACCTGGAGCCGGAATACATCAGCGTCGACAAAGACGGTCGGCGCGCCTGGATCACCCTGCAGGAAAACAACGCCGTCGCCGAACTGGACATCCGCCGCGGGCGCATTACCGCCGTGCATGGCCTCGGCTACAAGGACCACAGCCTGAGCGGCAACGAACTGGACGCCAGCGACAAGGACAACGCGGTGAACATCCGCAACTGGCCGATTCGCGGCCTCTACCAACCCGACGCGATCAGCAGCTTCAAGCACCACGGCAAGACCTACCTGGTGACCGCCAACGAAGGCGATGCCCGCGGCTACAGCGGCTATAACGAGGAAGTACGCCTCGGCAGCGCCGCCTACCTGCTCGACCCGCTGCAGTTCCCGGACGCTGCCAGCCTCAAGCAAAACGCCAACCTCGGCCGCCTGACCGTGAGCAAGGCCAGCGGTCTCAACCCCGCCACCGGCACTTACCAGGCGATCTACGCCTTCGGCGCGCGCTCCTTCACGATCTGGAACAGCGACCTCAAGCCGGTCTACGACAGCGG
>JAIERF010000344.1 GCA_019747075.1 Pseudomonadaceae bacterium | reverse complement strand
GCTTCGCAGACGTCGGTCATGCCATCAACGATGAACGGCAGTACGCTTTCCAGGTCGTCCTGGTTCAGCTCGTACTGGTTGAACTCTTCGTCCATGAACACGTAGTTCGGCTCGCTGAAGTACGAGTAGGTCACTTTGGCGCGGTCGAGAATGACCGGTTCCATTTTGTCGTCAGCTTTGTATACGGTTTCAGTCGAAGAACCGCTCAGCAGGTTCTTCAGCTTCATTTTAACGATGGCGCTGTTACGACCGGACTTGGTGAACTCGGCCTTCTGGATAAGCCAAGGTTGGCCGTCGATCAGGGCCACACTGTTGGGCTTCATTTCTTGTGCGGTTTTCATACTAATGTCCGGATTTGGATGGGGAATACGAATTTCTAGGCCGCGTATCATAGCCAATTTAGGTAAAACTGCACCAGCCCCGCAGCAAGATCGCGCCGAGCGGCCTGCTCTGCGGCCCAGCGTTCGGCATGTTCAGCCACTTCCGGCCAGTGCAACTGCAACGCCTGCCAGCTTGCCGCCATGCCCTGCCCAGCATTCCAGGCCCGCCACAAATCACTCAGCGCAGCCTGCGCCAATGGCGACAAGCCTTGCAGATAAAGACCCAGAAACGCTTCGAGCTTGTCCCAATGAGCGCCCTCCGCCTGCGCATAGATATGCCAGAGCAATGGCCGGCCCGCCCACTGCGCACGCACGAAGGAATCTTCACCACGCACCACATTGAAGTCACAGCACCAGAGCAAACGGTCGTAATCATCCTGACTGACGAAGGGCAGAATCTGCACCGTCAACGCGCCCCGCACGTCTACAGCACCCACACGCAAATTCGACAGCCCCAACCAGCGCTGCACATCCGCCAGCACCCGCCCTTCCGGCACCAGCAGATGACACGCCTGGGAGCCGTCGGCCAGCACCTGCAACCACTCATCCAGGCCGGTATTTTCATAGGCAAACAACGAGATCAGCCGCGCGCCCGGCGCCGGATCGACACCCAAGCCGCGCAAGAACGCCTGCTGCGCGACGGGGTCTTGCTGGAAGCTATCGCGCCGCGCCAACAGACTCGCCTCGAGCAGTACACCGCCAGTGCCCTCGACAAAACCGGGAAAGAAGAAGAACTTCTGCACACCATTGCCCTGGGGCGACGGCAAACCGTGACAACCGGCCACCCAGTCCTCGGCACTGAGGTATTCCAGGTTTAACCACAGAACTGGCTGCGCAGCGCTCGCCAAGGCCGCCACATAGGCTGGCGGGAGGGTGCAGGCAAAAGCTTCTATAACCACCGCCGCCGGCGTCACCGGCTGCCAGTCAACGGGCCAGTGGCGCACGCTGACGCCCTGCTGCAGCTGCTCAGCCTGCACGTCTGCCGACGGACAAACCCGAACAAACGCTGCCAGGTCATCCACCCACAGACGCACATTTAGGTCATGCTCGGCCGCCAGCTGGCGGGCCAGCCGCCAGGTCACGCCGATGTCGCCATAATTGTCGACGACGCTACAGAAAATATCCCAGGTCACTCGCATCACTTACTCATCGCACTCGGCGGCCATTGC
>JAIERF010000348.1 GCA_019747075.1 Pseudomonadaceae bacterium | reverse complement strand
AGGTTGTGAAACAGAGGAAGGAAATCCATGGGCCAGTCTCGTGATCGGTTAAAACAAAACGGGGCGGCTCTGGCCACCCCGTATCTCACTGCGCGGCTACTCAGCCGATAACTTCAATGCCAGCCATATAGGGCTTGAGCACTTCCGGTACACGAATCGAACCGTCGGCCAGCTGGTAGTTCTCCAGCACAGCCACCAGGGTGCGGCCCACGGCCAGACCTGAACCGTTGAGGGTGTGCACCAGCTCAGGTTTACCGGTTTCCGGGTTGCGGTAGCGGGCTTGCATGCGGCGGGCCTGGAAGTCGCCGCAGTTGGAGCAGGAGGAAATCTCGCGGTACTTGTCCTGGCTCGGCACCCAGACTTCGAGGTCGTAGGTCTTCACGGCGCCGAAGCCCATATCACCGGTGCACAGCGCCAGCTTGCGGTAAGGCAGCTCGAGCAACTGCAGCACGCGCTCTGCGTTGGCGGTCAGGCTTTCCAACGCTGCAAACGATTGGCTTGGCTCGACGATCTGCACCATCTCGACCTTGTCGAACTGGTGCTGACGGATCATGCCGCGCGTGTCACGGCCAGAGGCGCCGGCTTCGCTGCGGAAACATGGGGTGTGCGCCACCAGCTTCATTGGCAGCTGTTTTGGGTCAAGAATTTCGCCGGCAACGATATTGGTCAGCGACACTTCAGCGGTAGGGATCAGGTACAGATCCGCCTCGCCTTCACGGCTGATCTTGAACAGGTCTTCCTCGAACTTCGGCAGCTGACCAGTGCCTTGCAGCGCCGGCGCCTGCACCAGATACGGCGTGTAGGCTTCTTCGTAGCCGTGCTCGGCGGTGTGCAGGTTGATCATGAATTGCGCCAGGGCGCGGTGCATGCGGGCGATGGGGCCACGCAGCAAGGCAAAGCGCGCGCCGGAGAGCTTGGCGGCGGTTTCAAAGTCCAGCCAGCCATGCTGCTCGCCCAAGGCGACGTGATCCTGAATCGGGAAATCAAAGCTACGCGGCGTGCCCCAGCGCGAGACCTCCACGTTGCCGTCTTCATCGGCCCCTACCGGCACCGACTCGTGCGGCAAGTTGGGGATGTTCAACAGCAGGTTGTCCAACTCGGCCTGGATGCTTTCCAGCTCACGTTTGCCTTCTTCCAGGTCGCTGCCCATGCGATCGACTTCGGCGAGCAAAGGCGCGATGTCTTCGCCACGCTGCTTGGCCTGGCCAATGGACTTGGAGCGGGCATTGCGCTCGGCCTGCAACTGTTCGGTGCGGGTTTGCACGCTCTTGCGTTGCGCCTCAAGGGCTTCGAAACGCCCCACGTCGAGCTGGAAGCCGCGGCTGGCAAGGCGTTCCGCTACTTCGTGGAGCTGCGCACGTACGAGTTTGGAGTCGAGCATGGTGGTGGTCCCAAAAAATCTGAATTGAACGCGCCGACAAGGGCGCAATGCCGCGCAGTTTACGGATTCTGCGCCGGCAAGCCGAGTGTTTTATCAGTTACAGGCGTGCCAGGGACATCCCCAGCCAGGCCGCCAGCAGGCCGCCCACTACGCTGCTTAACAGGTA
>JAIERF010000108.1 GCA_019747075.1 Pseudomonadaceae bacterium | reverse complement strand
GCATCTTCAAGGATCTGGGTCAGGCGGCTGGTCGGCCAGCGGGTGATCGCCGAGCGGAACGAGTCCTGTACGGACTTGTACAGATGGCCAACGCCGGTGCCGTGCAGGGCCGAGATAAAGTGGATATCGGCGAAGTCGACGAAGAACAACCGGCGTTGCAGCTCGGTTTTCACATAGTCGCGCTCGCTTGGCTCCATGCCGTCCCATTTGTTCAGGGCAATAACCAGCGCGCGGCCGCTTTCCAGCACGAAGCCGAGCAGGTTGAGGTCGTGATCGACCACACCTTCGCGGGCGTCCATAACGAACACCACGACGTTGGCATCCTGGATCGCCTGCAGGGTTTTCACCACTGAGAACTTTTCCACCGCTTCGAAGATCTTGCCGCGACGACGTACGCCGGCGGTGTCGATCAGGGTGTACTTCTCGTCATCGCGCTCGAACGGGATGTAGATACTGTCGCGCGTGGTACCGGCTTGGTCGTAGACGATTACCCGGTCTTCACCGAGCATACGGTTGACCAGGGTCGACTTGCCGACGTTGGGCCGGCCGATGATGGCCAGCTTGATGCCGTCCTTCTCGCTCGGACCGGGAATGCGCTTGGCTTCTTCGCCTTCGGCCACTTCTTCGTCCGGGTCAAAGGCTTCTTCAACCGGGTCTTTGGGGAAGTCACCCAACGCCACTTCGAGCATCTGGGTGATGCCGCGACCGTGGGCGCCGGCAATCGCCAACGCATCGCCCATACCCAGCGGACTGAACTCAGCGCGGGCCAGATCGGGGTCGATGTTGTCGACCTTGTTGGCCACCAGGAAGGTGCGTTTGTTGCGCTTGCGCAAGTGCTCGCCAATCATCTGGTCGGCGGCGCACAAACCGGCACGCGCATCGACCATGAACAGCACGGCATCGGCTTCTTCGATGGCCTGCAGGGACTGCTCGGCCATCTTCGCGTCGATGCCGTCTTCGTCACCGGAAATACCACCGGTGTCGATCACGATATAAGTGCGCCCCTGCCACTTGGCCTCGCCATACTGGCGATCACGCGTCAGCCCCGAGAGATCGCCGACGATGGCATCCCGAGTTCTGGTCAGGCGGTTGAACAGTGTGGACTTGCCCACGTTGGGGCGGCCCACCAGGGCGATTACCGGAACCATTGGCTCCTCCAGGGTGAAAACTAAAAAACACAAAGGCCGCTGCCGTAAAAACGGCAGCGGCCGGATACTGTTACTCAGCTTAGCGGATGGTCAAAGCGACCAGTTCACCGCTATTGCCGAAGGCATACAGCCAGTCACCCACCACCAGCGGACGGGCACGCAGGCCGTCGCTGTCGATGTGCTCGCGACCCACAAAACGGCCGTCAGTCTGGCTTAGCAGATGCAGGTAACCTTCAAAGTCACCGACAGCGATATAACTTGAATACACCGCAGGCGCCGACAGCTGGCGACGGGCCAGGCCATCATTGCTCCACAAGGCGGACGCCGAACGCTCATCCACACCTTCGAGGGTGCCGTTGGCCAGGCTTACATAAACACTGCCCAGGCCCTGATCCA
>JAIERF010000187.1 GCA_019747075.1 Pseudomonadaceae bacterium | reverse complement strand
TTCAGGGCCAGCAGGTTGGTCTGCTCGGCGATGCCGCGGATCACGGCGAGGACTGAGCCGATCTGCAGGGCGTCGCTGGCCAGGGTGTCGACCACATTGCCGGCGCGACTGATGTCGCCGAGCAGGCGACCCTGCTGACCGATCATCTGCTCCAGGGTGCCCTGCATCTGCCCAAAGGCACCGCGCGCGGCGCTGCTGCTGGTGGCGCTGGCTGCGGCGTTGCGAGCAATTTCCTGCACCGTGCTGGCCATCTGGTCGACGGCGCTGACCACCATTTCCAAGGCTTCCTGTTGCTGGTCCAGGCGTTCACTGGTTTGCCCGGCGGCGGTGAGAATGTCACCGCTGGCGTGGTCGATGGCCTGGCTGGAATGGCGCAGTTTTTCGATCACCTCGCGCCAGGCCTGGGCCATATGCTGCAGCGCCTGCATCAGGCCGGCGTGCTGGCCATCGGTGGCCGTGAGGTTGAGTTCACCGGCGGCCAGGCGACGGGCGAGGGCGCTCATGTTGCTCGGTTCGCCACCCAGTGGGCGCATCACGCTGCGGCTCATCAGCCAGGTGGCGGCGGCCACCGCGACCACGGTGAGGAGGCCGAGCAGGAGCATTTGCCACATCAATTGGCGCACCGGCGCCAGGGCTTGCTGCTGGTCCATCTCGGCGATCAGGGCCCAATGGTTGCCGGCAAACTCCAGCGGCACGAAGACTTTGAGGGCCGGATTGCCGTCCAGTCCGGCCTCTTCCAGGCGCCCTTGCTGGCCGGCGAGGGCGCGGCTGATGGCGTTGGCCGTGAGTGCCGTGGATGGGCTGAGGCTGCGATTGACCTGCAGTTCGGGGAAGCGCACCGAGTCCGAGCGCAGGCGACTGTCGCTGCCCACCAGGTAGGTCTCACCCTGTTCGCCAAGTCCCTGGCGGGTTTGCATGACGGCATTGAGTGGGGCAATGGGCAGCTCCAGCACCAGGGTCATTTGCAGTTCATCGCCGCTGCCGATCGGGGCTGCCAGGTACTGGGTCGGCGCCTGGCTGAGCTGGTTGTAGAGCAGGTCGCTGATCAGGATCTGCCGTTGCTCTGCGCTTTGTTTCACCAGTTGGGCCAGGGGCGTGTTGCGCAGGGCCTGGCTGCCGAGGTTGTTCTGATAGTCGTCGCCACGGCGCAAGCTGAACATCACGGTGCCGTCGGGCAGCACCAGTTTCAGTTCGCGGTAACCAAAGGTAGCGATAAAGTTCTCGAAGATGGGGCGGTCGTAGTTGGAGCTGCTGAGCAGGGCGTTGGTATCCAGGCCGTCATAGCTGTTGCTCAGGTTGCTGGCCAGGGTGCTGATCTGGTTGTGGCGCTCCTGCCAGTTATCCAGCAGTTGCTGTTGTTTGATATTTGCCACGGCCTCCAGAGCGTTGAGGGTCTGTACGCGCAGGGCTTCGCTGGCTTGCTGGTAGACCACGAAGGCCATGGCCAGAACCGGGATCAGCCCGATCAGCAGGTAACTCAGGGCCAGCTTGAGACGTAACGGCATGTGCAGCGGCTCCACGGGTAGAAGGGTGACAAGA
>JAIERF010000273.1 GCA_019747075.1 Pseudomonadaceae bacterium | reverse complement strand
GTGACCCGCTGGCACGAGGACATCAGCGCCGACAACTGGGGCATGTTCTGCTACCTGCGCGATGTCGCCAGCGGCGAGTTCTGGTCCAGTGCACACCAGCCGACGCTCAAGCAGCCGCAGTGCTACGAGGCGATCTTCTCCGATGCGCGGGCCGAATTTCGCGTGCGGGAACGGGACTTCGACGCCCATACCGAGATCGTTGTCTCACCTGAGGACGATATCGAGCTGCGCCGTATCACCCTGACCAACCGCGCCCGCGTGCGGCGCACCATCGAACTCACCAGTTACGCCGAAGTGGTGCTCGCCCCGGCCCTGGCCGATGCCCTGCACCCGGCGTTCAGCAACCTGTTTGTGCAGACCGAGCTGGTGCCCGCCCTGCAAGCCATTATCTGCACCCGCCGACCGCGCTCCAGCAGCGAAGCGGTGCCGTGGATGTGCCACCTGCTGGCGGCCCATGGCGCCGATATCGAGTCGATCTCCTACGAAACCGACCGTTCACGCTTTATCGGTCGCGGCCGCAGCCTGACCCAGCCGGCGGCCATGGACAACAACCACGACGGCCTCCTCTCCAACAGCGCCGGCTCCGTGCTCGACCCAGTGGTGGCGATCCGCTGCCGGATCAGCCTCGACGCCGGGCAATCGGCCAGCATCGACCTGGTCACCGGCCTGAGCACCAGCCGCGAAGGCTGCCTGCAGCTGATCGGCAAATACCGCGACCGTTATCTGGCTGACCGGGTCTTCGACCTGGCCTGGACCCACAGCCAGGTGTTGCTGCGCCAGCTCAACGCTTCGCCCGCCGATGCCCGCCTGTACGAACAGATGGCCGCCTCGCTGGTGTACGCCAATGGCACCTTGCGCGCCGAAAGCAGTGTACTGAGCAGCAACCTGCGTAATCAGTCAGGCCTCTGGGGTCAGGCTATTTCCGGAGACTTGCCCATCGTTTTGGTGCAAATCGACGACTCGGCGCAAATCGAACTGGTGCGCCAATTGGTACAGGCCCACGCCTACTGGCGACAAAAAGGCCTGGCGGTGGACCTGGTGATCTGGAACGAAGACCAAGCCGGTTACCGCCAGCAGCTGCAAGACCTGATCATGGGTCTGATCGCCTCCGGCATCGAAGCCAACCTGATTGACCGCCCCGGCGGCATCTTTGTGCGCAGTGCCCAGCAACTGTCGCCGGAAGACCGCACCCTGATGCAGGCCGTGGCGCGCATCGTGCTCGCCGGCAACCGCGGCGGCCTGCACGAGCAAGTGCATCGTCGTCGGGTTGAAGTCGCCCTGCCGCGCTTCGATCCCAACCATCTGCGCAGCGCTGAGCGCAGTTCGGCCGTGCCGCCGCGGGTCGACCCCGAGCTGCTGCTAGGCAACCCTTATGGCGGGTTTTCGGCGGACGGCAGCGAATATGTCATCACCCTGCGCCCCGGTGACGCCACCCCGGCACCCTGGGCCAACGTGCTGGCCAATCCGCAGTTTGGCAGCGTGATCTCCGAAAGCGGTGGCGCCTATACCTGGAGCGC
>JAIERF010000086.1 GCA_019747075.1 Pseudomonadaceae bacterium | reverse complement strand
TGCTGTCTCAGTCCTACTTATCGACCCGGTGCGGCCTCCGCCCCGGGTCGATAAGTAAAGGGCTGCAAGAATTTCAGCTTGAGGAGTTATTCATGTCCCATGTTCCCCAGATCAAGATTCCCGCCACCTATATCCGTGGCGGTACCAGCAAGGGCGTGTTCTTCCGTCTACAGGACTTGCCTGAGCGCTGCCAGGTGCCAGGCGCCGCGCGCGACCAGCTGTTTATGCGAGTGATCGGCAGCCCCGATCCCTATGCCGCCCATATCGACGGCATGGGCTGCGCGACATCGAGCACCAGCAAGTGCGTGATCCTGGCCAAGAGCGCCGTGCCCGAGCATGACGTGGACTACCTGTATGGCCAGGTGTCGATTGATTCGGCTTTCGTCGATTGGTCCGGCAACTGCGGCAACCTGTCGACCGCGGCCGGCGCCTTTGCGATCCATGCGGGTCTGGTCGATCCAGCCCGTATTCCTGCGAACGGCACCTGCGTGGTACGCATCTGGCAGGCCAATATCCAGAAAACCATCATCGCCCATGTGCCTGTGACCGCTGGTCAGGTGCAGGAAACCGGCGACTTCGAGTTGGATGGGGTGACCTTCCCGGCGGCCGAAATCGTGCTGGAGTTCCTTGATCCTTCCGATGATGGGGAGGAGGGCGGTTCGATGTTCCCCACCGGCAATCTGGTTGATGACCTGGAGGTTCCAGGCATCGGAACGCTCAAGGCGACCATGATCTCGGCCGGTATTCCGACCGTGTTCGTTAACGCTGAAGATATCGGCTACACCGGTAGCGAATTGCGCGAGGCGATCAACACCGACCCCCAGGCGCTGGCAAAATTCGAGCAGATTCGAATTGCCGGGGCCTTGCGCATGGGGCTGATCAAGACGCCGGAAGAGGCGGCCAAACGTCAGCACACACCGAAGATCGCCTTCGTCGCCAAACCTAAGGACTACCTGGCCTCCAGCGGCAAGGCCATCGTTGCGGGTGAGATCGATTTGCTGGTCCGGGCGTTGTCGATGGGCAAGCTGCACCACGCCATGATGGGCACCTGTGCCGTGGCCATTGGTACGGCCGCCGCGGTGCCCGGCACCCTGGTGAATCTGGCGGCGGGTGGCGGTGCGCGCACGGCGGTGCGCTTTGGGCATCCGTCCGGCACCTTGCGGGTCGGCGCCGAAGCCGTTCAGGTCAATGGCGACTGGACCGTGACCAAGGCGATCATGAGCCGCAGTGCGCGGGTGCTGATGGAAGGCTGGGTGCGGGTGCCAGGTGACGCCTTCTAAGGTGTTGTTGCAGGCATGAAAAAGCCCGCAGCAGCGGGCTTTTTCGGCGAAGGTGTTGCCGGGCTACTTGAGGCGGCGTTCCACACCTTTTTCCACCAGGATCTTGGCGGAGATTTCTTCCACCGAGAAATGGGTGGAGTTGATGTGCGGGATGTTCTCGCGGCGGAACAGGTTTTCCACCTGGCGCACTTCGAACTCGCACTGGGCGTAACTGGCGTAGCGGCTGTTGGGCTT
>JAIERF010000308.1 GCA_019747075.1 Pseudomonadaceae bacterium | reverse complement strand
CCCATGACTACCCTGACCCGCGCCGACTGGGAGCAACGTGCCCAGCAACTGCAGATTGAAGGCCGCGCCTTTATCCACGGCGAGTCCACCGACGCCGTGTCCAAAGCCACTTTCGATTGCATCAGTCCGGTCGATGGCCGCCTGCTGGGCAAGGTTGCCAGCTGCGACCTGGCCGATGCCGAACTGGCCGTGGCCGATGCCCGCGCCACCTTCGAGTCGGGCGTGTGGTCGCGACTGAAGCCGGTTGAGCGCAAGAAAATCATGATCCGCTTCGCCGATCTGATGGATGCCCACGCCGAAGAGCTGGCCCTGCTGGAAACCCTCGACATGGGCAAGCCGATCGGCGATGCCCTGAGCGTCGACGTGCCGGGCGCCTCGCGGGCGATCCGCTGGAGCGGTGAAGCGATCGACAAGATCTACGACGAAGTGGCGGCCACTCCGCACGACGAACTGGGCCTGATCACCCGTGAGCCGGTGGGCGTGGTCGCGGCCATCGTGCCGTGGAACTTCCCGCTGATCATGACCTGCTGGAAGCTCGGCCCGGCCCTGTCGACCGGTAACTCGGTGATCGTCAAACCGTCCGAGAAGTCGCCGCTGACCGCCATTCGCCTGGCTCAGCTGGCCCTCGAAGCCGGTATCCCGGCCGGCGTGCTCAACGTCCTGCCAGGCTTCGGTCACACCGTGGGCAAGGCCCTGGCCCTGCATATGGACGTCGACACCTTGGTGTTCACCGGCTCGACCAAGATCGCCAAGCAACTGATGATCTACGCCGGCGAATCGAACATGAAGCGCGTCTGGCTGGAAGCGGGTGGCAAGAGCGCCAACATCGTCTTCGCCGATGCACCGTGCCTGAAAGCCGCTGCCGAAGCGGCTGCTGCGGCGATCTGCTTCAACCAGGGCGAGATGTGCACCGCGGGCTCGCGTCTGCTGATCGAGCGCTCGGTGAAAGATGAGTTTATGGCCCTGCTGCTGGAAGCCATGAAGGGCTGGAAAGCCGGCCACGCCCTCGACCCGGCCACCACTGTGGGCGCTCTGGTCGATACCGGCCACCTCAACAGCGTGCTGTCCTATATCGAAGCCGGCCATGCCGAAAACGCCAAGCTGCTGTGTGGCGGTAAGCGCACCCTTGAGGAAACCGGCGGTGTGTATGTCGAGCCGACCATTTTCGACAACGTGACCAACAGCATGCGCATCGCCGCCGAAGAGATCTTTGGCCCGGTGCTCTCGGTGATCACCTTCGACACCACTGAAGAGGCCATCCAGATCGCCAACGACAGCATCTACGGTCTGGCTGCAGCCATTTGGACCAGCAACCTGTCCAAGGCGCACCTGGCGGCCAAGGCGCTGCGCGTCGGCAGCATGTGGGTCAACCAGTACGACGGCGGCGACATGACCGCGCCGTTCGGTGGCTTCAAGCAGTCCGGTAACGGCCGCGACAAGTCGCTGCATGCCTTCGACAAGTACACCGAGCTGAAAGCCACCTGGATCAAGCTGTAACCAGCATGTGAGTGGGC